>NZ_FQTP01000031.1 GCF_900128515.1 Bathymodiolus heckerae thiotrophic gill symbiont | reverse complement strand
TCCTTATTTAAATTGTGACAGAAGTGCCCGTTGTCTGGCTCCTCTACACTTCTTGCAATATTCTCTATAAATGCCTGTAATTCGTCAAATTCTAACACAGTTAAAATACGTGTGACAATTTCTGGAGAAACCCTGAGTGTGCACATCGATCCATCCTTGAGTTTAACTTCCATACCAGCAGCATTAATCATCAAACCTTCATCACCCTGTTCAAGTAATTGCTCCATCTGATCTTGAAGATCATCATACAAATCTTGTAATTCACTTAATATCGTCTCATTTGTATCATCAGAAATACTAAGTATTTCACCTTGTACTGAGCCAAAATTTTCATCAATTTGTACTTGAAACTCTATACCCGCCTTTGTCAAATGGTCTTTAAATTTGGCCGAGAGTGATGAATCGAAAAATATATAATCTAACATTGTTTTATTTAAATTTTTAAGGATATTTTAATGCTAGATCAGAACGCTTTAGACACTTTATTTATTAATGCTAGAAGTCATAATGGCTGGCTAGACCAAGATATTTCAGACAAGCAAATTTCCCAAATTTACGAATTGATGAAATTTGGCCCAACTGCAGCCAACAACTCTCCAGCAAGAATAACTTTTGTAAAATCAGACGAGGCTAAACAAAAGTTAAAGCTTCATCTTGATGAAGGCAATGTTGATAAAGCTATGGCTGCGCCAGTAGTTGCTATCATTAGCTATGATATTGAATTTTATGAAAAACTAAGCTTTTTGTTCCCACATACAGATGCCAAAAGTTGGTACGCCGGCAATCCTGCAAAAATCAAATCAGCAGGTGAGATGAACGCCACTTTGCAAGGCGCTTACTTTATGCTAGCAGCACGCGCTGTTGGACTAGATTGCGGGCCAATGGGTGGCTTTAATAACACAACCTTAGATGGTGAATTTTTCCCAGATGGAAAAACCAAGTCAATCTTTATTTGTGCACTTGGACAAGGTGATGAATCAAAAATATTCCCACGTGGGCCACGTTTAAGCTTTAATGAAGCTTGTGAGATTGTTTAAAAATTTTAGAAATTTTCAATATGGGCTATAAAAAATAGCCTTTTAAACAAGAAAACCCCATAAAAAGGCCGTTAAATTGGCTTTTTATGGGTTTTTTGACCTTTTAGATTAAAGCTTTTGAAAAATTTGGCAAATTTTAAAAATGGCACACAAACACCAAATTCAACTTACTCTTTATCCGTTTTGTCGCTTTCCTCTCTTGGTGGGCAGCCATTATGCTTAAGCCATAAATCTTCATGACCAATAGCCTTAGCAAAAGCTGGAATTTCACACTCATCTGCTGTTTTTTCAACCGCATCTGAGGCTTTAGCCTCTTTATCATCGTCACTCAAACCAAAAACTGCAAATGCACCCAGTGCAATTATCGTCCATGACATGGCGAATAAATACCTAATTCCTTTCATAATCTATCCTTTTTTTTATTTTATAAATTAATAATCGAATTCCATTTGCTCAAATACCCATTGAGCATTCTTGCCAGCAATGTCTTTATGCCCAGTTAAAAAGTGGAAATTACTCTGATCAATTTTACTCGCTTGCAGCATATCACCATCATTATCCAAAATTTTAGAAATTTTATCTATTAGGAATTGTAAGTATTGTTGAGTATTTTTAGTAGCTGTGGCTAAATCAGACGCTTTACCATGGCCAGGAACAATGTGCTCTGGCTTAAATTCAGCCATTTTTTCAAACGCATCAATCCAACTTTGGACGTTTTTAGCAGGACCGATGCCCAGCATTCTGTCATTAAACACAACATCACCTGTAAACATAGTTTTGGCACTTGGCATCCAAACAACAATATCGCCCACGGTATGCGCTGCACCAAAATGATACAATTCTAAATTTACATCACCCAATGTGAGATTCATTTTTTCATCAAAGGTCTCTGTTGCAAAGAAAGGCTCAGTACCTTCTAAACTCTCTTTGATTAACCCGCCTAGTCTATTTAAATGATAATCCGCCCTAACTTTTTGATCTTGCTTAGTTTTACTAGAGGCAATAATTCTAGCACCTAACTGTTGGAAGTAATCATTACCTAACCAACGATGATCTTGACCACCGGTGTTGATGATAATTTTAATGGGCTGATCAGTAATCGTTTGAATAGTCTCATGGAGCTCTTTGGCACCCAAATAACTAGCGCCCGAATCGATAAGAATAACACCCTCTTTAGTTATGATAACGCCGTGAGTTGAATTATTACCAAAATTACTTGGCGATCGCTGAGTGGTTTCACCCTCTAGAGCATAAACATTATCAGTAATTTTTTGTACGT
Source organism: Bathymodiolus heckerae thiotrophic gill symbiont (assembly GCF_900128515.1). Taxonomy (GTDB): domain Bacteria; phylum Pseudomonadota; class Gammaproteobacteria; order PS1; family Pseudothioglobaceae; genus Thioglobus_A. The sequence continues at coordinate 16,521 of NZ_FQTP01000031.1, read as the reverse complement.
TGAGTGCAGCTTGTACCATTGCCATATTGGCAATTAGCATTAAAAATATAGCTATTTGTTTCATGTTATTCTCCAAAAATTAAAAATTTAATAATGTCGCCGAACGTTAAATAAAATAACGCTATAAATGCCAATATAAAAACAATTTTTTGTAAGCCGTTTAAATATTGAATGGGTGCTTTAACTCTGCTTAGATCACAAACTTCACCTGGGCAGTGCTTAACTTTTTTATTGTGAACCAAATTGTAAATCTTACAACCGGCACAGATGCCAAATACCGCTTCAAAGAATAACAAGCCTAAACACAAGGCACAGGTTAAGATGTTGATTGGACCGCGAATATCGTTAAGCACCACCAAATAAAACATAGTTGCCGCCAGAATAAAGCCAAATGACCAAGCCCATTTTTTAGGGGCGGCGTCGGTATACTCAGGCTTTTGATTATTAACAATCCAACGCCCAACCACCATTGATGGTGCGTATTTTGGGCTAATAAAAATCCTAATAAAGAAATCAAATAAAAAGACACTAACCATTAACTTGGTTGGCTCATTATTACCGGTTAAAAATCCACTCATAAATGCCATAAAGGCAAATAAAAATACGATACCTGCTGCCGCTCTGACTTCACGTTCATTGAACATGAGTGAGTCATAACCTTCTACTTTTTCTCCAAATGCAAGCATATATCATTTTGTAACCATTAATACATTCAATTATACACAAGTAACGAAAAAACAGCTTTTTAAACCACTTGTCCGGCAGCCCACCCTGATGACCAAGCCCATTGGAAGTTGTAGCCACCTAGCCAGCCAGTTACGTCAACGGTTTCACCAATAAAATAAAGCCCGGGTTGCTTGCTTGACTCCATGGTTTTAGAAGATAATTCATTGGTATCTACGCCACCTGTACAAACCTCAGCTGTACGCATACCTTCGGTGCCACTTGGTGTTAACACCCAATTATTTAGTGCTTCTGCAAACGTTTTAAGGTCTGCTTGGTTGATTTCACCTAAAGATTTCTCAGATAAATCTATCGATATTAAAACTTGAGTTAATCGAAGCGCTAAGCGCTTTGAGAAATATTCATTTAAGATATTTTTAAGATTAGTTGTACCGCGCTGTTGCTGTTCAGAGAGTAACAACTTGGTGGCATCAATACCTGGCAACAAGTCAATTTCAATCGATTGACTTTTTTGCCAATAAGATGAAATTTGCAATACAGCTGGGCCGCTAATGCCTCGGTGAGTAATCAGTGCCATTTCTTTAAAGCTTTGACCGTTACAACTAATACTTACCTCAAGTGACAAACCGGATAGATCTTTGAAATAACGACTAATATCTTGCTGTGAAAAAGTAAATGGCACTAAGCCCGGCTTAAAGCCAATGGATTTATGTCTAAATTGTTTGGCGATTTGCAGGCCAAAATCCGTTGCACCCATTTTAGGAATGCTTGGGCCACCACTGGCAATAACCAATGATTGAGCTTGAAAGTCACCTTGACTGGTATTAAGTAAATATTGTTCATTAAAATCAATCTTATCAACATTTGCATTTAGGATAATATCAACGTCTGCACACTCTTCCAATAGCATATTGACAACAGCATTAGATTTTTGATCACAAAACAATTGACCAAGGGTTTTTTCAGTCCAGCTTAATTGGTGCGATTCAAGCTGGACGATAAAATCCCATTGTGTGTAGCGGGACAAAGCCGACTTACAAAAATGTGAATTATTAGAAATGTAAGCTTCTGGCTCAATATACAGATTGGTAAAGTTGCAGCGACCACCGCCTGAAATAAGAATTTTCTTCGCTGCTTTTATGCATTTATCGAGTAACAACACACTACGACCACGTTTGGACGCTTGTGCGGCACACATCAGCCCCGCTGCACCTGCACCAATAATAATCACATCATATTGTTTCAAAGCAACTGCCTAATAGTGTTAATGATATTTGGGCCGTCCCACTCCAAAGCACCTCGATAGCCATAACGAATAACACCATTTTTATCTAATAAAAAATTAGATGGATAAGCGTACACACCCCAATCTCTAACGGCAACGCCAGCATGATCCAGCAAAACTGGTAAATCAAAGGTTACTTTCTGCATAAATTCTTTGATCTGTTGTTTTGACTCACCCACATTAATAGTGATAATTTGAAAATCTTTCTGATCAAACTGATTACTCAATCTGACCAAAGATGGGATTTCTTTAACACAGGGCTTGCACCAACTTGCCCAAAAATTAAGTAACACCACTTTGCCTTTATACTGCTCCAAGTTAATCACCTCATCCGTTAAGTTATTTAGCGATAAAGAGATGAATTGTTTTTGTGTATAGGGCTTTAACACTGGGTCAGAAAATGAAATTTTGTTAGATTTTTGAATAATTTGTTTTAGCTTTGAAGGTCCTGGTGGATTGACACTCAGTAGCAAATTAGACGCGAGTAAGTAAGTATCATCTAAATTATCTTTTGCCTTTAAGCTGCGCTTTGACAAGTCTTTCTCATTACGCATGTGAAAGCCACCATTAACACCTTTTAATCGATGGGTAAAAACAGAGCTGCCACCCTCTTTTAAGACGTTAACAATTTCTTCTGCTCGAAAATACTTAGTACCATACTGAGGCAAGATTAAATATACTGGTAAATTACTAACTTGAGCAATATCCACATACTGTGCTTCATCACCTAATTTTGGCTTGCCATAAATTAGGTGTGGAGAGTGAAAAATATGTCCTTTTAAATAATTAGCATTTGGGTTTTTCAACTGCCATTGATTGGCAATTTTCAACGCAAGTTGTGCACCTCGACCCGATGCGATAAAAAATAGATTTTTAAAGCCCTGATTTTTTGAATAATTAATTAATTCCAATAAATCAGGGATATTGAATTTATCAATACTACTACGACGTGGTGCGATCATATAGCTTGAATGCAAATCAAGCGCCCACAGTGTGTGGCCTTCAAATGCCATTTGTTGGGCGGTAGCAACATAGCCTTTGCCTAGTCCGCGCTCTGAAGGCAAGTGTATATACAAAGTATCGCCATCTGCACGATACGTATCGACACTGATTGATTCACCAGAGTTAAGCTCTAGTTCAAATTTTTCACCTGCATGAACAGTAATTGAAAACAGCATCCATACTGATAAAAGCCACTTCATTATGCGTTGTACATCTCTAAAATATAATACAAAAACATGCCTTCTGATGAACGTGCAGGGCCTACAACCTTAGCGGCATAAAAGTTTTTATCTGGATTTGATTGATCCATGGCAGTTTTTAAATCTGAAACTATCTCCACATTATTTGCAGGTACGCGTCTGCGGTTTACGCGAGGTATCAATACCACTGCAAACTCTTCTTTAGCAGCGTTCGCACTAGGGTGTGGATCTAGCGAATAGCCTCTCATGGTTTATTAGTGATGATTCTTGAGCCACAAACTTGATTTGATGGCACTGCAACATGAATCTTTGCAGGTAGGGATAACTCCATCGCATTAACCCTACGCACGAACTCTTGTTTATCCACGCCGCCGCCAATCATCTCATTAAAAGCTTTCTCTTCCCAAATAGAGCTAACCGTACGTCCGCCATAATCATGCGCAGGATAAACGTAAGTTTCGTCTGGCAAAGTAAACAGCTTAGAGATAGAATTAAATAATTTGTCAACCGAACCACCTTGAAAATCACAGCGTCCACAACTTCTAATCAATAGTGCATCGCCAGTGAAAACCTTATCACTCACTACGAATGACATGCAGCCATCTGTATGCCCTGGTGTTGACATGGCTTTAATGTTAAATTCGCCAAAATCAAGTCTTTCGCCATCTTTGATTAATACATCGGCACATGCAACTGCATTGGCTTCGCTTAAAACGATTTGAGCTTGAGTAAATTTTTCTTTAAGTGGGCATGAGCTAGTAATATGATCCGCATGTACATGGGTTTCAATAATGTATTTAAGCGTTAGTCCTAATTCTTCAATTAGGCCAATATCTCTTTGTTTGGTTTCACTAACTGCATCAATAATAATAGCCTCTTTGGTTTTAGAATCAGCCAATAAATACGTGTAAGTTGAACTTTCTTTTTCAAATAAAGGTCTGAAAATAAGGCTCATGGCAATACTTTTTTAAACGGCTTAACCACAACACTCGCATACGCGCCAGATGCCATATACGGATCGGCATCCGCCCAAGCTTGAGCATCTACCAATGAATCAAACTCAGCCACAACTAACGAGCCAGTAAAACCTGCTTCGCCTGGATCGTTATTATCAATCGCAGGATGTGGACCAGCAAGAATTAATCGACCTTCATTTTTTAAGGCGTTCAAACGTTCAATATGCGCTGGACGCACAGACATTCTTTTTTCCAATGAGTTTTCAACATCTTGAGAAATAACGGCATATAACATTTAATCAACTCCTACAAATCTAGTACGTTTTGCATAGAATACAAGCCTGCTGATTGACCCTCTAACCAGCTAGAAGCGCGCACTGCACCATTGGCAAATGTCATGCGTGATGAAGCTTTATGAGTAATTTCAACACGCTCACCCTCCATAAAAAAACTAACTGTATGCTCGCCTACAACATCGCCACCACGAATGGTAGAAAAACCGATAGTCTGACGATCTCTTGGCTCTTCTATACCTTCACGACCATAAACAGCACATTGTGATAAATCTCTGCCCAAGGCATTAGCAACCACCTCACCCATCTTTAAAGCGGTACCAGAAGGGGCATCAACTTTATAACGATGATGCGCTTCTACGATTTCAATATCAGCATCTTCACCAATGACTTTAGCAGCCATATCAAGTAGCTTCAAAGTTAAATTAACACCAACACTCATGTTCGGTGCAAATACCACAGGAATGTTTTTAGCAGCGTTATTAATTAATTCAAGCCCTGCATCGTCAAAACCGGTAGTACCAATTACAATTGATTTTTCAGCTTGCTGGCAAATTTTCAGATAATCGAGCGTAGCTTCAGGTCGAGTGAAATCAATCAACACATCGAATTGATCAAGTACAGCGTTAAGATCATCACCCTTATCAAGGGCAATGCCTAAACTGACTTTATCATTCTGATTAATAGATTCGATAATAGTTTGGCCCATGCGCCCTGCGCTGCCCACCACTGCAATTTTTATCATGTTTTATTTGCCTTGTTAATTCTAATTAAACTTCGATTATTCTGATCTAGCTCTTAAATATACTGGATATTTATAGTTGCCTTTTTTAGTGAAGCCGTAATATTTAAAAGTAATTTTACTACCAACACTAGGCGGATTAACCCTATCTTTATCCTTAAAGCCCGATCCGACTTTTAACTGCCTTCCACCTGCTACTTGGCAAAGCACAGAACCCATCATGCCAGCATATTTACCCTTTCCTGGCAATATTTTTAATACGGTACATTCGCTATCAAAATATTTTTTAACCTTGAGCGCTGAAGATAATCGCCCAGTTTGGTAGGTTGTGTCAGGGTTTCTAACTACAACACCCTCGCCCTTATCACTCACTACTTCTTCAAGAAAATTAGACAATTTCTTTTTAACATTAATTCTTATCTGTGGAATTATGCTGATAGGCGTATTCGAATTTTTATCTAAATAGGCCTTTAAAATAGCCAATCGCTCTAGCAATCCACCAGATTGATTAGGCACTTCAAAAATTTGATGGGTGATTTTATGCCAACGATCGCCAGAATCTTTACTGCGTACAATTGAGCTGATATTTTCAAAATCACCACGCTTAGTCCAAAGCTCGCCATCAATGGCAAATGGTGGATAATTTTTCGTAAACCAACCGGGTGCATGGATTGGGTTACCACCTCGAGTGATTAAATTTTCACCATCCCAAAAGCCACGGATACCGTCTAGTTTTTCACTCATTACCCAGCCAACAATAGACTTACTATCATCATAAGTCTTGAGTAAAAATAAATCAGGCGCCTTGGCTAATACTGATTGAGAAAATAACAAGCAAACTAAAATAAATTGAAAGCCTGTTTTTATCATGACCTTCTACAGCTCGTCTTCCAAAAATCCATTCTGCTTAGTGATATTATCAATATCTTGCAAGGCTTTTAGCATGTCTGCCATTTTATGGATTGGAATCATATTAGGACCATCACTCAAAGCAATTTCAGGGTTGGGATGGGTTTCCATGAAAAAGCCTGACACACCCACTGCAGCAGCCGCTCTTGCCAGCACTGGCACCATTTCCCTTTGACCGCCAGAGGTTAAGCCGTTGCCGCCCGGTTGTTGCACTGAGTGTGTCGCATCAAAAACAATTGGCTGACCAGTTGAGCGCATAGTTGATAAACCGCGCATATCAGATACTAGCGTATTGTAGCCAAATGAGGTGCCACGATCACAAATGGTGATTTGTTGGTTACCAGTCTCGAATGCTTTATCAACTACGTTTTGCATATCCCAAGGCGCTTGGAATTGGCCTTTTTTAATATTAACCGGAATACCTTGCTTACAGACATTTTGAATAAAATTAGTTTGACGTACTAAAAAAGCTGGTGTCTGCATCATATCTACAACGCAAGCCACTTCATCAAGTGGTGTATCTTCATGAACATCGGTTAGTACTGGAATGCCAATTTCATCTTTGACTTTTTGAAGAATTCTTAAACCTTCTTCAATACCCAAACCTCTAAAACTACCTGTACTTGAACGATTTGCCTTGTCATATGAAGACTTATAAATAAAATTAATACCCAGCTCTTCAGTCACTTTTTTTAAGGTTTCAGCCGTTTCCATTGCTAGCTTTTCTGACTCAATCACACAAGGGCCTGAGATGAGGAAAAATGGCTGATCAATGCCAATTTCAAAGTCTAATAATTTCATTGTATTTACACGGTTAATAATTGATAAGGTCAATTATAAGCCAAACAATTCATTTAAAATGAACAGCATTCAGAAATAAATATTATCTATGTCAAATACACCCGATATTCTAAAGAAAATTATTGCCAAAAAAGAGCAAGAAATTAAAGCAGCGCTTGAGATAATGCCATATAACACAATGATGGAAAAGGCCTATGAAGATCGTACCACGCGTGATTTCTATCAAGCGTTAAAAGACAAAGTTAATCTTAAAGAAAGTGCCATTATTGCTGAAATAAAAAAAGCATCGCCATCCAAGGGAATTTTAAGAGAAAACTTTAATGTAGCTGAAATTGCCAAGAGCTACGCCGAACATGGTGCAGCTTGTATTTCGGTTTTAACTGATAAAGATTATTTTCAAGGTGATGATAAATATGTAGCCGAGGTTAGATCGGTAGTTACTTTGCCAGTATTGCGCAAAGAATTTATTATTGAGCCTTACCAAGTATTTCAATCAAGAGTGCTAGGTGCAGATTGTATTTTGCTAATTGCCGCCTGTTTAACTGACCAAAGATTAGAAGACTTATCTATGCTAGCTATTTCATGTCACATGGATGTTTTAGTGGAAGTACACAATCTTGAAGAATTCAAGCGCGTTCAAGTGTTACGCCTACCAATGATTGGCATTAACAACCGTAATTTGCGCACATTTGATGTTACTCTGCAAACAACCATAGATCTTCTTGATGCCATTGATGATGACACATTAGTCATTACTGAAAGTGGTATTTTAGGTGCGGATGATGTCAAACTTATGAAGAGTCACAACATTCATTCATTCTTAGTAGGTGAGGCCTTTATGCGTGCACCAAATCCAGGTAAAGCACTGCAGGATATTTTCTCATGAAGTCAACAGTCAGATGGATTGATGGCATGATGATGGTTGGCGAATCTGCCAGTGGACATGCAATTGTAATGGATGGCCCTGAAGATTTAGGTGGTAAAAATTTAGGCATTCGACCAATGGAAATGTTACTTCTTGGCATGGGCGGCTGCACCACAGTTGATGTAGTTTCTACACTTAAAAAAATGCGCGAAATAGTGAATGATTGTCGAGTTGAAATTTCAGCTGATCGTGCCGATGAGCATCCAAAAGTGTTCATCAAAATTCACCTTCATTTTATCATTAAAGGTGAAAACCTTAACGAGAAAAAAGTAGCTAAAGCAGTTAGCCTTTCTGCTGATAAATACTGCTCAGCTTCAATCATGCTTGGCAAAACAGCTACAGTTACCCACAACTTCACTATCAATGGGTAATAATTGGGGCTGGTTAGGCACGGTAACCGGTATTACTGGCGCACTGATGGTGGCACTTAATTTTGAATATTCCAGATATGGCTACATCTTCTTTATGATTTCAGCCATCAGCTGGATCATTCAAGGTGCTAAAAATAATGATAAATCTTTAGTTTTGCTAAACACCGTCTTTGTTTGTATCAACGCGTTGGGAATGTATCATTGGTTTTCTTAACTGCTATTTTAAGAACTTCTTTACTACTGATTTCACCATTAAGTCTCGGTATTATTGCTGATGATAATGCACAAAACTCAATCAATATCGTTGATGAGCTTGAATCCATTAATTATGAAATTCTTGATCTTGAGGTTAGTTACGATCTAGGTGAAAATCTTTATGATATTAATCTTGAAGTAGATAACCTTAAAAATGAATTACTTTTCCGAGAATATCAAATCGGCACCCCTCAAGGTGGAGATAGCGACTGGAATGAATCAGAACAGTTGATTCTTGATGCTAAAATTAAACTCCTTGCACTACAAGAAAAGATCAAGCTAGAAGGTGACTAGGGGCAATTAAGATTTCGCATGATTGACTTTAGAGGTGACGATCCAGGACAACTCAAACTAAGATACAATTACGGTTTTTAAAACTGACTATTTAAATATAACTTAAATAGCGTATAATATTTTTTTTCATGGAGAGTTGGCCGAGTGGCTGAAGGCGCGCCCCTGCTAAGGGTGTAAAGGGTTTATCCCCTTTCGAGGGTTCAAATCCCTCACTCTCCGCCATACATTTCCTTTAGTAGTAGTACTTATAGAGCACACTAACTAAAAGTTTAACCGCATTTTCACTAAATTTTTTATTGCTAGTGGATTTTTTTCAAAAAATTAACAAAGAAACAACTTATTTTTTACTGCCTATCACCTCTTATTGAAGATATAAAGACAATTTGCACTATATTTCCATCTCAATAATAGAGCTAGAAATAGATAAGAAATGATTTACTCGCTTCACTACCAACTTCTTATATTTTTTAGCGTACTCAATATTAATATTAGCATTATTAATTACATTGTCTATATTCTCAAGAAGTTTGCCAGCTAAATTATTTATATTTCTCACAATTAAACTCCTTTTCAACCTGCAATTATCTGCAAAATCAGCTAATTGATAAGCATTAATATCTTGCATATCAAACTCATCACCAATTGCCATAGCTAATTCTTGGTCAAACTCCTCATACATTGCTATATTCACTAAATCATAAAAAGGGGTTAGCTCAATACCTTTGCTTGATAGAAAAAAACTGACGTTTTTACCATGTGCATCAGCATTACAAACCATCAGATTAAACAATACCCAGTCTAATAATTTTTGCTTTGTTAGTGCTGGGCTAATACATTTGTCAGCAAAGCTAAACAACTTAGGCAAGCTTGCACCATCACGGATATGCTTAACATCTCTACCACTACCAAAGTTGCGCTCATATTTATACTCAGGAGGTAGATTTAATGCCTGGGCACCATCGATCATATGTCTTCTTTGTGTTGTGTTTTTTGCAAGCTTTCTATCAAAACGTTTAACCAATAAACCAGGATGTGAATCAAAATATTTAATTTCAGTATCAGCAACATCAAGTCGGCAAGCTCTTGCTAAACCCATAGTGATATGCTCGTTAATAACAAGATTGGTAGATTGTCCATTTTCAAATTTCAATAAGTGGGTTGAACGTAAATCACCTTCTCCAAAACCCATTTCGCCTTTATCATTAATAACAACATTGATTTTATTTTGAACACCAGCAACTGATAGTCTTGGCTTGCCATCCCAGATAATCAGGCTGATTGCGTTTTGTGATTTATTTAATCGATCGGCCAACTCTTTAGATTTAAGTTTTATAAACTGAGTTTTATTAACTTGAGCACAACCATTAGCAGACAAGCTAAACAAACTGGGCAAGTCTTGTCCTAAAATTCTAACCAATGCAAAGGTATTATTTTTACTAATGCCAAATTGAGTAACTAATTCATCCAAGCCACTACCTTCAGGCAATAAGTTATTTAAATAACGCTTTACGTCTGCATTGTTAATATTGTTACTTAAAGGTAAATATGGAGACAGGGCGTAACCATTTTTTTGCCAATAATTACTATACCGCCAAATTACTTCACCATCAATCAATTCTAAATTAGCAATAATATTTCTATCAATACAGACAAATAATTTAGATCCATTCATTATTGTCTCTCTGACTATCGGATTGATTAACTGATAACGACACCCCCAACCCTTTTAAAACCTGAAATACTTTGCCAATTTGAGATTTTTTATTACCATGCTCAATCATCATTAGGGTTTGCTTGGCAACACCGCATAATGCACTAGCTTGTTCGATTGTAAGGCCACTTTGTGTTCTGCGTGCACGAATCAGTTGCCCAATACACTGTGAATCCATTGTACCTAAGCAGTCTGGATCTTTAATTGCTTTAACCATCTTTGCCATAATAAATCCTAAATAGCTATGATTAATTATAAATCAAGCTCATATTTTATAATAAATCCTAATATAATGGGATTGTATCACTATTAATCTAATAATTTATAATAAATCCTAATATAATGGGGCCTATCAATGTGTTTATATAAAAATACTATTTAAATAGGCAATTAAATTTCACCACACTCTAAACGTCCATACGTTACCCGGCTAATATCAATACATAAGCCTAGGCATTACGCCTAACAACAGTACTCCATTAAGGGGTACAAGACTATCTTTACGTCCAAGTTTGTCAGGCCATTACACAACTAGCTATCAGCAGTTAGCCGTTCGTTATATAACAGATCTGATATTTCACACTGCGGCTTAAACCCAGGTACAAGTTCAATCAATAATTCACGTAGTTTTTTATGATCGTATTTATCAATAGCACTACTCAAGCCGTTTAATATTGGCTCTAGCTCATCCCAGACAATCATATCTTCTTGTGCACGCATAATCAGTGGATTATCCGTATCACTTACGTTATCACCAATTAATAGTTCTTCATAAAGCTTTTCACCAGGTCGAAGACCGGTGTATTTAATCTCAATATCACCATCAGGGTGTAATTCATCTTTTACTTCTAGTCCACTCAATCTAATCATCTTCTGAGCTAAACCAACAATACGTATCGGCTTGCCCATGTCAAGCACAAATACATCACCACCTGTACCCATAGCGCCTGCCTGAATCACAAGCTCTACCGACTCAGGTATGGTCATAAAATAACGAATGATATTTTTATCAGTAACGGTTACTGGACCACCGGCTTTAATCTGTTGTTTAAACAAAGGAATAACAGAGCCACTAGAGCCTAGTACATTACCAAAACGCACCATAGTAAATTTTGTGCCCCTTTGCCTGGCAGATAAAGCTTGCAATACTAGCTCAGCGCTACGCTTAGTTGCGCCCATGGTGTTAGTCGGGCGCACTGCTTTGTCGGTTGATATCAATACAAAAATTTCCACGCCGGCATCAATCGCCACTTGAGCGCAGTTAAGTGTACCAAAGATGTTATTGTCAACCCCTTCAGTATTATTAAACTCCACCATAGGCACATGCTTATAAGCCGCTGCATGATAAATAGTATCCGCACCAAAACGTTTAAACACATTACTTAATCGAGTCTTATTATTAACACTACCCAGTATTGGATAAATATCCATTGAATGCATGCCAATAATAGACAACTCTTTTTCAATGGTATAGAGTGCTAACTCACTCATCTCATACAAGATAAGCGCCTTAGGCTTTAAAAATACAATTTGTCTACAAAGCTCTGAACCAATTGAGCCACCTGCACCAGTAACAACAACAACCTTATTGGTAATATTTTTACCCAGTAAATCTTTATTAGCTTCTACCGACTCACGCCCTAATAAGTCTTTAATACTCACTTCACGTAAATCACCAATACTTACCTTGCCTTGTGCAAGTTCTGCCACACCAGGCAACATGCGAACCAACACTGGATAAGGCTCCAATACATTAATAATATCTAGTCGTTTTGTACGTGAAGCAGACGGCATAGCAATTAATACCTCATCAACCTTAAGCTTAGCAATAACTTCAGCAATACTATCTACAGAGTAAACATTCAAGCCTCTAATATGATTACCCTGAAGCTCATTTGAATCATCAATAAAACCAATAGGATTGTATTCAGAAGAGTGTGCCAACGCACTAACCAGCTGAATACCTGCATCACCCGCACCATACACCAATACTCGTTTTTTATTGCTATTGCTTTTGCTGTTCAATTTAAAATTAAATATTAAAAATTTAAAATTCGCATTTTCGCTGAGCAGCGCTCTGGCGATAATGCGCACCCCACCAATAGCTAATAAAGATAAAGTCCAATTGATCAATATAACAGAACGAGGAATACCATCAACAACTATCATAAAGCCAATCACACCCCACACTAATGCATATAGCGATACTGCTTGTACAATAGCCCATAAAGCTTTAAATCCAATATAACGAATCACTGCACGGTACAAACCAAATCGTACAAAGATAATGCTAGCAACAATTGGCGCGCCAAATATTACCCAAACCAAATCATCCTGTGGGAAATACCAATATCCCAAGCGAATTGAGAATGATGCCAATAGTATTGACACCAAAAACACAGAGTCAACAAGCAACATGATTAACTGCTTATTAATTCTTGAAAGTTTTATTATTCTGTTTATCATTACTATCTAATTCTTATTAATCATATGAGTTAAAAACCACTTTTTCTAAAAAATATCTTTATTAAATTGAGCCAAGCTCTGACTTATAAAGAGTTGCGCTTCAATTCATCTGCATTACTGAGTAAATCAACAAGCTGAGGATTGAAGAATTATTGTAAAGCCCTTCAAGATAATAACTGTCTTTACCAGTCAGTCTTGCAATCTCTATTGTCGGCATGGTTTTGACAGCTTAACTATTTCGTTCATTTTCCTTATCATGCCACAACCTCAATATAAAGATATCATCATTCACTACAAGAAATCGAACAGTGTAATGACCAATAAACAAATCTCTTATCTCGCTGGAATTTACCATACTGACAATCTTAATCCCAATAGATGGGAATTCGCACAATTTATTTACCTCTTGCTTTAGCTCGCTTACAATTCTATTGGTAGCAGATAGACTTTTATTGGCAATAAATTTTCGTAATCGATCCAGATCCTGTACAGACTCTAGCGTGTAATGAATTGTCATATAGTTGGGGTTGGCAATTCATCGTCACCTCCCCAGCTATCCATCCATTTTTCAACAACGCCCGCATCAATAAGTCTACCATTTTTAACAGAATCTAATGCCTCAAGCGCATCTTCCCATCGATCGCGTTCCATTGCTTGACGTGCAACAAACTCTTCAACTGCCCGATTGATAATATAGTTTTTACTTCTATCTAATTTTTTAGTTAGGTCTGCAAGTGGCTTTTCAATCTCTGAACTTAAACGAATACTAGTAACACCCATAATAAAGCCTTTGTAGTTATTTGTATTACATTATATTACAAACAGCAGCTAATTAGAAATCTATTACCTAGAAAATTAGAAAGTTTAGTTAGCTGATATAGCTTGTTTCATTGACGATAAGGGCATTTATCATAAGTCAAAGTATAAATATAAATGGGTTCGTTTTGTCATTTTTTTTACTCCGAACGAATCGCTTTGGAGATATGAGAAATAGAATTTCGCTGATAGCGAATTAACTTATGACAATCAGCTGTACGACGAGAGACTGGCCCACCTTGACGATGCTCATCACGCTGCAAGCGTGCAAATATCCTGGCCATACTTTGCGCCTCTGAAGCTGAGAGTGGTGAGTCTTTATACATCCAAGCCTATGCCCATAGCTACTAAGTTCATATTCCAGTTAAATTCATCCACCTCTTTGGTCTTGGTGTAGGTCTCATAGTAAGCATCCATCACGCGACGATAATTGAGCAGGTTGGCGGCAATATCGGCCGCCTCAAATGACGAATACCCTTCCCCAGTCAACAAGGACTTTAAGTATGTATAAGCATCCGAGGATTCAAAGTCAATCTCTACATTAAGGCCATGTTTGGTTGAATTCTTACTGCTAACTCGCTTACCAAGACTGGTTTTTGGCCCAGTTGATAGCTGCGCATTTAGACGATTGGCTACAATCTTAGGACGGCTTAACATCAATAGCTTGAGCTTTGTTTTCAAGATCAGTCAGCTCAAGATCCATGCGCTTGATTATTCTAGACTTAAAGTCTACCGCATCGATACTCTTTTGAAGGTGTCGCATTGTCTGATACTGGCGATGAATCAATTCATCTGCCATCTTGAGGTGTTTGGATGCATCCTTAAAACCACGCGCCCGAAGGTCCAGCATTGTCAACTCACCCTTTTTTAATAAGTTATCAATCATTTCTTTATCACCCTTATTAACATTACCAGCAAAATAATTTTCAAGAGCGCTAGACACCTGATGATTATCATAAGTCTCAATATAACTATCGGCCCTGGCCAATATCCTGGCCATAGACTCATGTAGAAGCAGCTCTTTATCCACTGCATGCCTCTTAATCCACCAAAGACATTCATTTAACTGAATCACCAGCGCAACATTGAGCGGAGATGGGCTATTTAACTCAGAAAGCAAGCCTTGCAAGCTTGAATGAAATTCTGACTCAGACTCACCAGGCAGAAGCTTAGGGTTGGACAGAAAATGGAGCAAGAGATTTAACTAAATCATTCAATATAAACACCTTGTAGTTGAGAAAACAAAGACTGGTAAAGCTAGACCGTAAAGACCATTCAAATATCGTGTTTTAAATTAAGAATCACACCGGGATTAACCAAAGGATTTCCGGTGAACTCAATGCCAGCATCTTCCAATGTTGTCTGAATAGATAATAAGGTTGACGTATTAGACGATGGAATTCCATCTTGCAATTCATAACGCCTTACGGTTGCAATGCCAACACCACTAGCTTCTGCAAGTTTTGATGCACTCCACCCTAACAATCCACGAGCACCTTTTATTTGACAAACTGATATCATTTTAGTATAATTATGATATTAATAATATCATTTAAGTTTAAATTATGAACATTAAAAATTTATTTTCTTCTTTAGAGGGCGCTTATGCGCCCAATACAATTAGATCTTATAGATCAGATTATATGCATTATTCCAACTGGTGTCATAAATATCAATACGATCCCTTTAATATTAATGAAGATAAATTTGCAGACTACATTCTACAGATGGGTGAAAGCCTAACTGTTGCAACAATTCAAAGGCGAGTAGCCAGCCTTAGCAGTATATTCAATCTCACTAAAAGCACCAATCCCACAAAAGGGCCTGTTGTTATTTTAACCATCAAAAAGCTTAGAAGGAAGTTTGGTAAGCCTCAAAAACAAGCAACACCTTTAACTTACGATATTCTAGCAAAACTTAAAGATATTTGCTCTGATGATATAGTCGGTCTCAGAAATAGACTACTTTTACAACTCGACTACGAAACCATGCGTCGACGTTCTGAAATATGTAAATTTAAATTTGAAGACTTACAGCATCATGGTAATCATAAGCATGCACTCTTACTTCGACATTCTAAAACTGATCAATACAATCAAGGGAAAATAATTCCAATATCAGGCAAGCTATCTAAGATGATCTTAAGCTGGTCATTGGCAATTGGCCATGATAGTGGCTATATCCTTAGAAGTTTCAAACGAAATCTGTCTACCAACCCATCTCTCACGCCTGCATCGATTAATCATATTTTAAAAAGTCTTCAAAAGCAAGCTGGACTGAATCAAATTGGAGAGCTATCAGGTCACTCATTTAGAGTTGGCGCTGCAATTGACCTATTAAATAAAAATATCCCACT
Source organism: Bathymodiolus heckerae thiotrophic gill symbiont (assembly GCF_900128515.1). GTDB lineage: Bacteria > Pseudomonadota > Gammaproteobacteria > PS1 > Pseudothioglobaceae > Thioglobus_A. The sequence continues at coordinate 455 of NZ_FQTP01000031.1, read as the reverse complement.
AGAGAAAATTATGCTGAGAGGTGGCTGGAAATCAGAAACTAGTGCAATGAGATATCTTCAAAGTTGGAATGATAGCAACTGGCTGATTATTAATTGACTACAGAAAAAATCGACTACCTAATTTAACACAACAGTCACCGTCTTCACCTTTAAGAAAACCATTCACTTATGCCCAGCCTGTAATACCAGGTAATAACTTGTCCACACCTTTTTTGAGTACGTAAAGCAATCAAGTCATCTTGGTTATAAAGTACAGGGTGTAGCCCCACAAAAACTCATATCACTTTTCTATCCTTTTATAATGTTAATGCTTGCACCTATTAAAAATAGGGTCATGACAACTTAAGCGACTCTTTTCTGAACATTTCAAGCAAAATCTTATAAAGATTTTGCTTGCGATTATTGAATCTAAATTCACATTCTTTCAAGTGTAAATTAAACATATTTTTATTCAT
>NZ_FQTP01000030.1 GCF_900128515.1 Bathymodiolus heckerae thiotrophic gill symbiont | reverse complement strand
CTAAAGTATCAACTAAGTTAACAGTTTTAGAGTCTTTATCTAAAATTGTAGATCAGCTAGTTGTTGGCGGCGGTATTGCTAATACTTTCATTGCAGCACAAGGTCACAATGTTGGTAAATCATTATACGAAAAAGACTTAATCCCTACTGCCCAGAAGCTAATGAAGGATTGTGAAATCCCTGTACCGACAGATGTGGTTTGTGGCAAGGAGTTTTCTGAAACAGCTGAAGCAGTCACCAAAGTTTCAAATGAAGTGGTTGATGATGATATGATTTTTGATATTGGTCCAAATTCTGCTCAAGAATTAGCTGATATTATGAAGAATGCTGGCACAATCGTATGGAATGGCCCAGTTGGTGTATTTGAATTTGATCAATTTGAAGGTGGAACAAAGACAATCGCTATGGCAATTGCTAACTCAGATGCATTTTCTATTGCTGGTGGTGGTGACACTTTGGCAGCCGTTGATAAGTATGGTATTGAAGATAAGGTTAGCTACATTTCGACAGGTGGCGGTGCATTCTTAGAATTCTTAGAAGGAAAAAAACTACCTGCTGTAGAAATTTTAGAAAAAAGAGCGGCGGAGTAGAGCTTGACTAGAAGAACTAAAATCTTAGCAACCTTGGGGCCAGCAACGGATAAGCCTGGGGTTTTAGAAAGCATTCTAGAAGCAGGTGTTAATGTCGTACGTATTAACTTTTCACATGGCTCTGAAGAAGAGCATTTGGAACGAGTTAAAGCGGTGCGTGAATGGGCGCATGTAAATAATACTTATATTGGTGTTTTAATGGATCTTCAAGGCCCTAAGATTCGTATTGCTTCTTTTAAAGACGGCATCAAGATAGATCTAAAAAATGGCGATACATTTGTATTAGATGCAGACCAGGATAAATTGCTGGGCAATCAAAAGTCTGTCGGTATTGCTTATAAGACATTGCCTCAAGAGGTAAAGCCTGGCAACATCTTAATTCTAGATGATGGCAAGATTGTTTTAGAAGTGAGCAGTATTGAAGGCAACAAGATTAATACCGTGGTTACCCAGGGTGGCGTGTTGTCAGATAAAAAAGGTATCAATCTACGTGGTGGTGGTTTATCAGCAAATGCATTGACTGAAAAAGATAAAAAAGATATCTTTACTGCGGCAAAAGCTAATGCTGATTATGTAGCGCTTTCATTCCCAGTGAGTGGTGATGATGTACGTGAAACTAAAGCTTTATTAATTGAAGCAGGCTGTAAAGCGGGCGTAATTTCTAAGATTGAGCGTGCTGAATCACTAAAAGAAGAAACTATTCAAGACATTATTAATGAATCTGCCGGCATTATGGTTGCTCGTGGTGACTTAGGTGTTGAAATTGGTGATGCACAATTGCCAGCTCAACAAAAACGCTTAATTAGGATGGCTCGGTCAAATGATCGTATCGTTATCACCGCAACGCAAATGCTAGAGTCGATGATTGAAAATCCAATTCCAACTCGTGCTGAAGTGTTTGACGTGGCTAATGCGGTATTAGATGGTACTGATGCGGTAATGCTTTCGGCTGAAACTGCCGCGGGTTCATACCCTAGAAATGCGGTATTAACCATGGCTGAAGTTTGTGAAGAAGCAGAAAAAAATCCAATTGCTAAGGTTTCTCATCACCGTTTAAATGAAAAATTTAGCGATATTGATGAAACCATTGCCATGAGCGCTATGTATGCGGCTAATCATTTAGGTGTTAAAGTAGTTGCAGCCTTGACAGAAACAGGCAAAACAGCCATGTGGATGTCAAGAATTAGCTCCGATGTTTCAATTTATGCAATGTCAGACAGTGTGCAGACCTTACGTAAAGTAACATTATATCGTGGCGTATACCCATGCGGCATTGATAAGGATACAGGCAGCGACTGGTCAGATGTTAATCAGAAAGTGATTGATACACTGACTAAAAATGGTGTTGTTAAGGATGGAGATTTGGTAGTATTGACCAAAGGTATGTATAAAGATAAATCAGGTGGAACTAACATGATGAAAATTCTTCATGTTGGCGACAATGAGTATTAAAAAATTAAATAAGTAAAGGAGAAAAAATGTTAATTTCATTAAGAGAATTATTAGATCACGCAGCAGAAAACGGCTACGGAATGCCGGCGTTTAACGTAAACAACATGGAGCAAGTTCATGCAATCATGGAAGCTGCAGATAAAACCAATTCACCGGTTATTATGCAGGGTTCTGCAGGTGCGCGTGGTTATGCAGGTGAGCCGTTTTTACGTCATTTAATTATTGCGGCAACTGAAATGTACCCACACATCCCGGTAGTAATGCACCAGGATCACGGTTCAGAGCCAGCAGTATGTTTGCGCTCAATCCAGTCAGGTTTTTCATCAGTAATGATGGATGGCTCTTTGGAAGCAGATTGTAAAACACCTTCTTCATTTGAATACAATGTTGCTGTAACAAAAGAAGTGGTAGCAATGGCACACGCAGGTGGTGTATCTGTTGAAGGCGAGCTAGGTTGTTTAGGCTCATTAGAAACTGGAATGATGGGTGAAGAAGATGGCCATGGTGCTGAAGGTAAATTAGACATGGAAATGCTACTAACTTCTGTTGAAGAAGCGGCTGACTTTGTTAAGGCAACTAACGTTGATGCATTAGCGATTGCTATTGGTACATCTCATGGTGCATACAAGTTTACAGCTGAGCCTACAGGTGATGTTTTACGTATTGACCGTATTAAAGATATCCATGCACGTATTCCGAACACACACTTAGTAATGCATGGTTCATCTTCAGTGCCACAAGATTGGTTAAAGACTATCAATGACTTCGGTGGTGACATGGGCCAAACTTACGGTGTTCCAGTAACTGAAATCCAAGAAGGTATCAGACACGGTGTTCGTAAGGTAAACATCGATACTGATTTACGTATGGCATCTACTGGTGCGATTCGTAAGCACTTAGCTGAAAATACATCAAACTTCGATCCACGTAAATTCTACAAAGAAGCTACGAATGCAATGAGTGATATTGTTGCAGCACGTTTTGAAGCATTTGGTGCAGCAGGTCAAGCAGACAAGATTAAAATATCTTCATTAGATACCATGTCTCAACGATATGCTTCTGGTGAATTAGACGCTCAAATTAAGTAGTTAGTTAAAGAGACTTTCGCGTTGCAAGGGTTTCTTAAAGCTTAAAAAATAAAAGGGCTCGTTTATGACGGGCCTTTTTTTGTTAAAGGGTAGGTAAATGAGTCAGAGTAATGAGTATCAAGTAATTGTCATTGGCGGTGGACACGCCGGTACCGAAGCAGCGCTGGCAAGTGCACGCATGGGTGTACGTACGCTGTTGATTTCTCATAACATCGAAACACTTGGGCAAATGAGTTGTAATCCTGCGATTGGTGGTATTGGTAAGGGTCATTTGGTTAAAGAGATTGATGCGATGGGTGGTGCAATGGCCAAGGCTATTGATAAATCAGGCATTCAGTTTAGAACGCTAAATGCCTCTAAGGGTCCTGCAGTTAGAGCAACTCGCGCCCAAGCCGACCGCGTATTGTATAAAGCCGCTATTCGTCATGCATTAGAAAACCAAGAAAACTTATCTTTATTTCAACAAGCAGTAGATGATTTAATTATTGAAAATGATGTGGTGACTGGCATCGTTACTCAAATGGGGCTTAGCTTTAGTGCAGAAAAGGTGATTCTTACCTCAGGCACTTTCTTGGGTGGCGTTATTCATATTGGTCAAAAGAATTTCCAAGGTGGACGAGCTGGTGATGCACCATCAAATCCGTTGTCAATTAAACTAAGAGAGTATGACTTAGGTGTGGGGCGACTAAAGACAGGTACGCCACCCAGATTAGATGGCCGAAGTTTGGATTATTCACTGATGCAAGAACAGCCCGGTGATACGCCTTTACCAAGTTTTTCATTTATGGGTAAATTGTCTGATCATCCAAAACAAATATCATGTTTTATTACGCATACTAATGAAAAAGCGCATGATTTTATCCGCGCAGGCCTTAAAGATTCTCCAATGTACACGGGTAATATTGAGGGCATTGGGCCAAGATATTGTCCGTCAATTGAAGATAAAGTGGTGCGATTTGAAGAGCGTAATTCTCATCAAATTTTTGTTGAACCAGAAGGTTTAACTACCAACGAGGTTTATCCAAATGGCATATCAACTTCGTTGCCATACGAAGTTCAGGTTGATTTTATTCGCTCTATCAAGGGCTTTGAGAATGCTCAGATTGTACGTCCAGGTTACGCCATTGAGTATGATTTCTTTGATCCGCGTGGACTAAGGCAAACGCTTGAAGTTAAGCGCATTGCCAATTTATATTTTGCTGGTCAAATTAACGGTACTACAGGTTATGAAGAAGCTGCTGCTCAAGGTTTATTGGCAGGTGTCAACGCAGCCTGTGCGGTGAAAAATATTGATCCTTGGTTGCCAAAGCGTGATGAAAGTTATATTGGGGTGATGGTTGATGATTTAATTACTAAAGGCACGAACGAGCCTTACCGTATATTTACTTCACGCGCAGAGTATCGACTGCTATTAAGAGAGGGTAATGCGGATGAGCGCCTAACTCCTAAAGCACATGAGTTGGGCTTGATTGATAAGGGTCGTTGGCAGGCATTTTCTCGAAAGTATGAAGTTGTTGCCAAGGAAAAAAATCGATTAAAAACTACCTGGATTCAGGCGAGTGATGATCAGGCTGGCGAAGTATTGGGCCAGAGCTTAAATCATGAATATTCATTATTGGAATTATTAAAACGCCCTAAGGTGAATTATGAAATATTGAGTAAAATAAAATCTGGTGAGCCGTATTTAACTGACAGGACACTGATTGGTGTAGTTGAAAATCAGATTAAATATGCTGGATATATCAAACGTCAGATGGACGAGATTGAAAAATATCGAAAGAATGAGAACACTGCACTTGCACAAGATATGGATTACAATTCTATCAAGGCTTTGTCAGCTGAAGTGCGACAAAAACTCACCGAACATCGCCCCGAAACCATTGGTCAGGCAAGTCGAATTCAAGGCGTAACACCAGCTTCAATCTCCATTTTATTGGTTTATTTAAAAACTTATAAAAATCATGACAATTGAAACACAACTAAAACAGGGTGCAAAGCAAATAGGGATTGAATTAGAAGAAATTCAAGTTGCTAAATTGTTGCAATATCTTGAATTAATAATTAAGTGGAATAAAACTTATAATTTAAGTGCCATTAGAACTCCTGAACAAGGTGTTGAACAGCATTTATTAGATAGTTTGTCAATTATTAGCTATATTGGCAGAGGAGATTTGCTTGATATTGGCAGTGGTGCTGGTTTACCAGGTATTGTAATCGCTATTATGAAGCCTAATTTATCCGTCAGTGTTTTAGACACAGTGGGTAAAAAATGTCGATTTATGCAATACGTTAAAACTCAATTGAAGCTTAAAAATTTAACAGTCGTTAATCAACGTGTTGAAAGCTACCAACCAGCGCAGTGTTTTAGTCAAATCACGTCACGTGCTTTTGCTGAGGTAAAAAAAACATTAGACTTAAGTGCGCACTTATTATGTGATAATGGCAAATACTTGTTAATGAAGGGTGCAAACATAACACAAGAAAATTTGTCAAAAAATACACGTCAACATGTACTTAATGTACCCAGCTCACTTGGCAGGCGATTTTTAATTGAAATAATGAAAAAATAATGAAAAAAATAATATATGGATTGTTAACTTTGGTAGTGATTATAATATTAGCAATAACATTTTTATTTGATGGTATTGCAAAAAATTACACACAAGATTATGCAAAACACCTGTTAAAAACACCTGTTAAAATTAGTCAACTTGAAAGTAGTTTTTTAGATAAAAGTTTAAATATTGATTTTATTGAAGTGCAAAATCCACCTAATTTTAATAATAAAAATGCACTCTTATTAAATCATTTTTCTTTAAAAATGGGTGATATCAGTGATGATTTGATAGTCATTAACGAGGTTAAATTTGATGGATTAGAGTTTGTTTTAGAACAAAACTCTACCCAAGTTAACTTATCAACTTTAATTGATAATCTAGATAAAACGAGCGAAAATTTCGATAAAAACCAAAATGAAACGAGTATTAACGATTCCCACCGTATTAAGGTTAAACGACTTGAGGTGAGTAATATTTCACTAAAAATTGATACAGACTGGCTTAAAACCACTTTAAAAGTGCCCAATATTTTAGCGAGTAATTTCGGTGGAAATTCAGGTGTTGAGATGAATCAAATTGGAAAAGAAGTTGCTCAAAAAATTCTGAATAATTTGAAAAAAACTTTAGAAAAACAAGGCATTGAAGCAGGAAAAAAGAAAATTAAAGAAACCTTGATGCGCAAAATAGGCAGTAAACTAGGCATAGAAAACCTACAAGATAGGTTTAATTTAGATCGCGTTAATGAAGGTGTTAGTAACATTAAAGATATTGCAAAAGATAAACTAAACGACGCTCTTGGCAATCAATTAAAAAGTAAAACTCAAGATTTGCTTAAAAACTTTGGATTTTAAACTATGAAAATACTTTATGCAGAACATCCAGTGATGTTCAAAAATAATCCATTTAAATTTATTTTAGCACTGATATTGATACCTGTTTTTGGCCTTGGGCTGATTATTTTTCTGATATGGCATTTGCAAAATAAAGCAGCTAAGTTAACAGTGACTGAAACTGAAATTTTATTTGAACAAGGTCTGTTAAGTAAAGAACGATCAGAGATTAAGATTGACAGCGTTAGAACCATTAAAGTTAAACAATCATTCTTTAATCGCATACTTGGCACTGGCACAATAGAGCTTTACACCGCAGGAGATTCGCCGGAAATTGTCGCAGTAGGCATGCCAAATCCAAATAAAATTAGAGAATATATTAACTAGAGATGAGTATTGACACTAACGATAAAAATGAATCTCGAGAAATAGCCATTGCGTTAATTTCATTGGTTGTTATTTTGGTATTTTCTATGGTGTTACTTTTTCCTGTACTGGCCGATATTTTTACCACTCACTTAGAACCCGGATTGGGCATTAAAGAATCAGCAATTATTGCATTTTTTATCACCTCAGTGTTAATGATTATTTTTACCATTGCTTCGGGCGATGGATTGTTAGGCGAATTGCAATTCTTATTGATTGGATTTTTACTTTTCTTTGTTACTATTTGGTTTTTATTAGCCTGGATTTTTTAACCTTTGAAAATTATTGATTCACATTGTCATATTGATAGAGTTGATTTAACTCAATTTGGCGGCAGTATTAAGTCAATGCTGGCGCATGCGGAAGAATTATCCGTTAAACAATTTTTATGTGTTTGTATTGACTTAGAGCATTTTGATGATGTTTTATCTTTAGCTAAGCAGCACGATCAAATCTACGCCTCTGTAGGTGTGCACCCAGTTGAGCAAGAGGGGCAAGATCCTAGTGTAGAAGAATTACTAGCATTGGCAGATGATGATAGAATTATTGCTATTGGAGAAACCGGGCTTGACTATTTTCACGTAGAAAAAGAATCTGCTGATTGGCAAAGAGATCGTTTTAGACGTCATATCGCTGCCTCAAATCAATCAGGTAAGCCGATGATTATTCATACGCGTAACGCCAAAGAAGATACCATTCGCATTATGGCTGAAGAAAAAGCCAATGCAGGTGTTATGCATTGTTTTTCAGAAGACTGGGAAACGGCTAAAGCGGCTTTAGACCTGGGTTTTTATATTTCATTTTCTGGCATTGTTACTTTTAAAAGTGCAGAAGCACTAAGAGAAGTAGCTAAAAAAGTCCCTACTGATCGTTTATTGGTAGAAACAGATTCTCCATACTTAACCCCAGTGCCAAATAGAGGCAGACCAAACTCACCTGCTTATACATATTATGTGGCAGAAAAACTGGCTGAAATCAGAAGTGTGAGCATTGATAAAATTGCACAAGCCACGACTCAAAATTTTAACAACCTATTTTTTAAAGGTCAGCCAGCTGATAAGCCCGGCTTCTCAGTTGTATGAGTGTTAGCTTTAAGACGATTGATGAATTTTCTCAGGGTCAGCGCCTTGATAATTATTTGGTTAAAATCCTTAAAGGCGTGCCTAAATCGCATATATATCGTGTTATTCGAAAAGGTGAAGTGCGTGTTAATAAAGGCAGAAAAAAAGCTGATTACAAGCTCATGCGGGACGATATTGTGCGCATTCCACCTATCACAGTCAATGAGAAAAAATCAGTTCACGTCTCAGACAGTTTAAAGAAAATATTATTGGATTCGATTATCTATGAGGACAAAGGTCTGTTGATTATCAATAAACCAAGTGGTATTGCGGTGCATAGTGGTAGTGGCGTGGATACTGGTGTGATCGAGGCGTTAAGATCGGTTTACAAAGAGCCGATTGAATTAGTTCACAGGCTTGATCGTGCAACGTCTGGTGTATTGCTGATTGCAAAAAAACGCAGCGTCCTTAAAAACTTACACGAACAGTTAAATAAACATGAAATGGAAAAACGTTATACCGCATTGGTTAAAGGCGTTTGGTCAAAGAAGCGCCACACTATTGACGCACCTTTATATCAAAATTCAAGATACACCGTAATCGATAGTAAGGGCAAACATTCAGTGAGTCATTTCCAGCCACTTAAAAATTTCAATAAAGATGATTTTTCTGCTTCATTGGTTGAGGTGACTATTGAAACGGGTCGAACCCATCAAATCCGAGCACACGCCAAATATGCCGAACATGCAATTGCTTGCGATGATAAGTATGGCGATAAAGAATTTGATCGACAAGTGAAGTTTCGAGGGCTTAAGCGTTTATTTTTACATGCACATCAATTAACTTTTACCAACCCGATGACGGGCGATATTCAAAGTGCCAAAGCACCATTATCAGTTGAATTACAAGATTTCTTAGATAAGTTATGAATGTCTATGCTCGTTTAATGCGCCTAGATAAACCAGTTGGAATTTATTTATTATTGTGGCCAACCTTATGGGCATTGTTTTTAGCAGCTGATGGTTGGCCTAAAATAGAGTTGTTAGTTATATTTATTTTAGGCGTTGTATTAATGCGATCAGCAGGCTGTGTCATTAATGATTATGCAGATCGACACATTGACCAATTTGTTCAGCGTACTCAACACCGTCCAATTATTTCAGGTGAAATTTCAGCCACTCAGGCATTAAAAGTTTTTACTGGTTTAATTATTATCGCATTTGGATTAGTATTGTTAACTAATGTATTGACAGTGCAATTAGCGATTGTGGCAGTTTTTCTAGCGGCACTATACCCATTTACCAAGCGTTGGACGCACCTACCTCAATTTGTACTAGGCGCTGCTTTTGCCATGAGTGTGCCAATGTCCTTTGCAGCAACCAATAATTTTGTGCCAACTTCAGCTTGGTGGATTTTTGTAGCCACTGTTATTTGGACGGTAATTTATGACACCATGTACGCCATGGCTGATCGAGAAGAAGATATTAAAATTGGGGTTAAATCAACTGCCGTATTATTTGCAAAATACGATCGATTGATTCTCGCTGCATTGCAAATTGGATTAATATTGGTTTTTTTAAAAATATCGGAAATTTTCAAAATGACCGATATTTTTGATATTTCGGTACTTTTAGCGTCAATTTTAATGATTTATCATCAAATTTTAATCAGAAAGCGAGAAAAAACAGCTTGTTTTAAGGCTTTTTTGCATAATAATTACATTGGCATGGTTATTTTTATCGGAATTACATTATCTGTTACAGGGCTTGGCCTGTAGCTGATAAAAATTCTCATTTTTTCAATATTTAGTGGCAAAAATACAACTTATTTCGCTTTTTCTTCACAAAAAACTTGACATAAATCAATAAATACTCTAAATTATTACCAATTCGACAAAGATGTTGAATTATCATAATAACTAAAGAGGGGAAATACAATGTTAAATAAAATTACAGGTTGGATCAAAGAATTGACTACAGCGGGTGTTGCACTAATTGCACTAGCAGTTGTTGTTCAAATTATTTTTGGCACGGCATCAGCGTTCTTACCGGGAGATGTTATTGGTTCATTAACAACAATTATTACTCAGCTTGGCGCTGCAAACCTTGTTGGTTTGGTTGCCGTAGCTTTGTTATATACAATCTTTAATAAGTAAATAACAGCGTTACTCAATAAAAATCCCGCCATATGGCGGGATTTTTATTGGTTTTTACCTAACCAAATAAGCCCAGGCAATGCCTAAAAATTCATGAACAGCATTTTTTGATTTTTTAAAAGATCCAATGGTTGGTGCAGAAAATAATGGCTTATTTTTTCCTTTAAAATCAGTAGGAGCAGCAATTGGATTGAGTCCTAGATTTTTAAAAAGTTTGATGGCTCTTGGCATGTGAGATGCAGAAGTTACTAGTATAAATGGCTTATTGCCAATAATTGATTCAGCAAACGCGGCCTCTTCCTGAGTATCTTTTGGTTTACTGTTAATAATTAAGTGATCGTTGGAAATATTTGCAATTCTAGCAATCTTTGCATTCATCTCAGCATTGGAAGTTTGGTTATCTAAACCAGGAAATCCAGTAAAAATTAGCTTTAAATTGGGACTGTTTATTTGTTTAAAAATACTAATACCTTCTAAAGTTCTTTTTAGGCTGGTATTACTAATTTGTGCAGAGAGTGGCCAATCTGAATTGTTGTAATGGCCACCACCTAGTACGTGAATATATTCAATTTGATCATCAGTTTGAATATATTTCGAGTAAGTAGCCTCTAGTTGCTTGATTAAGCCATTGGCGATCGGAGGATAGCTAAAAGCCAGTAGTAAAAATATAGCAACACTTAGAAATACTTTAGCTTTTGAATGATTTGACTTATATAGATAATATAAGCCAATGCTAGCTAAAGTAAGGATTAAACCTAAAGGCTCAACAAAGAAAGCAACAACCTTCTTTGTTAGGAATAAGAACTCCATTGAGAGCTGTTAAATTCCTCTTAGTAATTCATTAATTCCTACTTTAGAGCGAGTTTTTGCATCTACTTGTTTAACGATGACCGCACAGTAAAGTGAGTGGCTACCATCTTTAGAAGGTATGCTGCCCGATACTACTACTGAGCCTGCTGGAATACGACCATAAGTAATTTCACCAGTTTCACGATTTAAGATTTTGGTTGATTGTCCAATGTAAACACCCATAGAAATCACTGCACCCTCTTCAACAATAACGCCTTCCACTACTTCAGAGCGCGCACCGATAAAGCAGTTATCTTCGATAATAGTAGGGCTTGCTTGTAATGGTTCTAATACGCCACCGATGCCAACGCCACCTGAAAGGTGAACATTTTTACCAATTTGTGCGCACGAGCCAACTGTTGACCAAGTATCAACCATGGTGCCAGAATCAACATAAGCACCGATATTAATGTAAGAAGGCATTAATACAGTATCTTTTGCAATGTATGATCCACGACGTGCAGTTGCTGGTGGAACAACACGAACGCCAGTTGCTTTAAATTCATCTGCTGTCATGTCAGAAAATTTAGAATCTACCTTATCGTAATATTGAGTAAAGCCACCTTGCATTGGCGTGTTGTCTTTAATTCTGAAAGATAATAAAACTGCTTTTTTAAGCCATTCATTTACTACCCAGTCGCCAATGCCGCGTTGCTCGGCAACACGAGCCTCACCTGAATCAAGCATGCGAATGGCCTCGTTAACTGCTTGCTTTACTTCTGCTGTTACAGTTTGTGGGTTGATGTTTGCTCTGTCTTCAAAAGCAGCTTCGATAATATCTTTCATGGTTAGTTTAATCAAAAAAATAGACATTATATCAGATGCATATTCTGATTATTCACTTGGCCGATAAATACAGCCAGTAGGTAATCGAAAACACCGATTACGGCTATTTGTTTATTTCATCATTTAGAGGCTTAATAGCGATAAAATATGACCTGTATCTTTAATTAATTTGATTTAGATCAATAAAAAAATCAAGAAAAATGTTATGATATCAACGTTTTCAAATATATAGTGAAGAGAGATGAGCGATAAAAAAATTCAGATTGAAAATTTGTATGAAGAGGATGAACAGTGGATTCAAAATTTAGGTGATGAAACTATTCATGCTAAGCGCATAGGTGGAAAATTTCGTAAATTTAAGTGGATAGCGATCCTTCTTTGGACGCCATTTTTTCTCGGTCCTTATATGATGTGGAATGGCAAACAAGCCATTATGTTTGACATGGAAAATAGACGTTATCACCTATTTGATGTCACTATTTTCCCTCAAGATATTTGGATGCTAACCATGGTGTTGTTATTTTTAGCTATCCTATTGGCTGCTGTAACCACCGTTGTTGGCCGAGTATTTTGTGGTTATTTTTGCTTTCAAACAATTTGGACAGATATTTTTACTTGGGTAGAAAATAAAATTGAAGGCACACCTGCAAAGCGCCGTAAGTTAGATAAAGCTCCAATGGGCTTTAACAAATTTAAACTCAAAATAATTAAACATGTTATTTGGATTGCCATTGCCCTATTCTCGGGTGTTACATGGATGTTGTATTTTGGCGTTACTTGGGCAGATTATTTTAATGCCAACATTACCACAACAACACTAACTATTACGGTGGCGATCGCCTCAGGTGCCTATGTGTTCGCAGGATTTATGCGTGAGCAATCGTGTATGTGGGTTTGTCCTTATGCGCGTATTCAGGGTGCTATGGTTGACAATCAAACCATCATGCCAACTTATGATCATTATCGCGGTGAAAGTCGCGGCAAGCTAAAACGTGGTGAATTTGTTGAAGGTAACGGTGATTGTATTGATTGTAATCAGTGTGTCGCTGTTTGTCCGACGGGTGTTGATATCCGTAAAGGTCAAGAATATGGCTGTATTACTTGTGGCTTGTGTATTGATGCCTGTGATGCAGTGATGGAAAAAGTTGGAAAACCAAAAGGATTAATTCGTTACACTTCTTTAAATGAGCTTGAGTTTAATCGAACACCAGAACCTATTTATAAACGTCCAAGAGTGATTGTTTATAGCATCATTTTAGTGGCTGCGATCACTGTGTTGGGTTATGGTATGGGCACGCTATCCTCTATGGATCTTAAGGTATTACACGACAGGCAACCACTATTTGTTCAATTATCAGATGGCTCTATTCGTAACAAATACGAATTAAAGGTGATGAATAAAACCGATAAAGATATGCAGGTGGATATTAGTGTTATTAGTCAGATTAAAGAGCTTAAGCCTAATAAGCCGTTAGGTATGGTGACAATTCCAATTGGCAATGTGAAATCTATCTTTGTATATTTATCTGCTTATGAGCAAAATGTGGGCGACAATCATGAGGTAACTTTTGTGGTTAAGAGTGACAAATCTACATTAGAATATAAAACCACTTTCTTCACTCCGAGTAGCATGCGATGAGTATACAAAAATCTCCAATTATGATGTTAATGCTGGCGTTATTTCTAATATTGGTGAGCTCTACAATTTGGCGTATTATGACAGCCCTTGAGACGCATCCAGGTATGGTTGTGGCTGATGCTTATGAGACCGGTGAGCGTTATGGAAAAACCCTGGAAAGTCGTGATAAATTACAGCAACAAGGTTGGAAGCTTGAATTAAAACTACCTGAAGTGATCATTCATAAAGTTAAGCAAACTTATCAAGCCATTAGCGCTAAACAAGGTAAGCGGTTAAATAAGGCAAATGCCATTGCTTATTTTTATCGACCGTTAGAAATGAAGCATGACTTCTCAGTGCCAATGACCAAACTGGATGATGGTGGTTATCAGGTAGAGGTTGAGCTGCCACTTAAAGGTCGTTGGGATCTTTTGATTGAGGTGTCTAAAGGTAGTTTCATGCAGCAAAGTTCAGCTCGGATGTTTGCACAGTAAAGGCGGATTAGTCTTCGTGGCAGTGATTATGGTGATGTTCGTAAGTTGCCATCAACTCATCCATTTGATCAGCAAATAAATCATTGAATTGAGAGTCTTTTAAAATAGATTCTGGCTGACCCATGCAACAAATATGATGGTACAAGCATAACACTTGGGTGGATTCTTTCATTACTCGGTGTAAATCATGCGAGACCATTAATACCGCACAGCCTTGCTTTTGATGAATATCTTGGATTAGTTTGTATAAATGCATCTGACCATTGACATCAAGATTTTGAGCAGGTTCATCAAGAATTAAGACATTAGGTTTGGCCAAGAGCGCTCTTGCCAATAAAACGCGCTGCATCTCACCCCCAGATAGTGTGTTTAATTCATTGCTTAAAATCGCCTCAATACTGGTTAATTGCGCTGTTTCATGTAGAAAATCAGCGTCAATTTTTTGATTAAGCTTTAAGAACGCTAAGACCGAAATTGGAATTAATTCATTTGGAATGAATTTTTGCGGTGTATAGCCTAATCGTATTTTGCTAGATTTGGTAACACGACCTGTGTCTGGTTTAATAAGACCTAATAGCACTTTAATGAGTGAGCTTTTGCCTGCACCATTTGGGCCGATTAGAGTAATAAATTCACCCGCTTTAAGCTCAAAACTAATATTATCAAGAATACTTTTTCCGTGATGGCTTAAACTGACTTGGTTGACTTGTATGAGTGCTTCTGACATGGGGTTAAAAATTACGAAAGTAAAGCTATTTTACAACTTAAGCAAACGCTGACTTGTTAAAATACCGAGAAGCATTTGTATAAAATTTATAATTGGATTAAAGACACCTTAATATGCCACACAAACTAATTCTACTCGACGGCTCGGCGTTTTTATTCCGAGCTTATTTTTCTACCTTAAAGCAAAATCTAAGCAATCAAGAAGGTTTTCCAACGGGCGCTATTTTTGGCGTGATTAATGCCATTAAGCGTTTGCAAAATCAATATCCACAGGCAAAATTAATTGCTATATTTGATGCCAAGGGAAAGAATTTTCGCCATGATATATATCCACAATACAAAGCTCATAGAAAACCTGCAGAGGATGATTTAATTATTCAAATTGAGCCTTTGTATGAAATTATTCAAGCCATGGGCTTTCATTTTATTTGCGTATCTGGGGTTGAAGCTGATGACGTGATTGCCACACTAAGTCGTTGCGCAGATCAAAATAATATTAAAACCATGATTGCCAGTGGCGATAAAGATTTGATGCAGTTGGTTAGTCCTAATATTTCTCAGCTTGATATGAAAGGTGGCATATACGATCGTCAGAATGTGATTGAGAAAATGGGTGTAGCGCCTGAGAAAATCCTAGATTTGTTGGCGTTAACTGGAGATAGTGCAGATAATATTCCAGGCGTACCTAGTGTTGGACCAAAGACGGCAGTTAAATGGCTGGAATTGTACAAAGGCTTAGAAGGTATTAAAAATAACGCACATGAGATCAAGGGTAAAGTTGGCGAAAAACTGCGTGATAATTTTGAGTTATTAGACTTATCACACCGTCTGGTTAAGCTTAAGTTTGATGTTGAGCTGCCTTGTAACATTTTAGATAATGAGCCCGGCCAAGACAATGTCAAGCTTGCTAGTTTGTATCAACAGTATGGATTTTCTATGTGGCATAGGCAGCTGGGCGATGTAGCCGGAGCATCAGTTGACAATAGTTCACCAGAGCAAAGTGAAAATCCTGAGCCCGATGTTAGCCCCGCATTAGACTTAACCAAAGACTATTCTCGGACAACAGTGGTTGATGAATCTGTTTTTTCACAAATGCTAACGCGTCTAAAGAATGCTAAACATTTTGTCTTTGATCTCGAGACTAACTCTCTTGATTATATGAATGCGCAGATTGTTGGCTGGGTATTTTTAATTGAGACAGATAGTTTCTATATTCCAGTGGCACATGATTATCTAGATGCGCCAAAACAATTAAACTTCAAACAAGTGATGCAGGCTTTAGCGCCTATTTTGGAAGATGATAGTATTGGTAAAATTGGTCAAAATCTTAAATACGATGCGCATATTTTAGCTAACTATAAAATTGATCTAAATGGCATAGTAGACGACACCATGGTGAAATCCTATGTATTAAATTCGGTAGCAACGCGCCATAATATGGATGACTTGGCTGAGTATTACTTGAATCATCAAACCATTTCATTTTCAGATGTTGCTGGCAAAGGCAAAAAGCAAATTACTTTTAATCAAGTGTCGCTGGAAATCGCCAGCCCTTATGCTTGTGAAGATGTGATTGTAACTGATCTTTTGAATAAAACTTTAGATGATCAAATTGCACAATATCCTAAGTTGGTAAAACTTTATCAGCGAGTAGAGCTGCCAATGGTCAAGGTGTTGGTGAAAATGGAGCGCAATGGTGTTAAGCTTGACGCTCAAGCATTGGGCGTTCAACAAATTGACATTAAATCACAAATGCAGAGCATTCAAACACAAGCTTACGAACTAGCAGGTGAGATGTTTAATTTAGAATCACCAAAACAAATACAACAAATTCTTTTTTCTGAAGAAGGACTAGGGTTGGAAGCTAAGAAGAAAACGCCTAAAGGCGCACCCTCAACCAATGAAGAAGCTTTAAAATTATTAGACCACCCTTTGGTAGATTTAATTTTGAGCTATCGTACACTAACTAAGCTAAATTCTACTTATTTAGAAGCTTTGCCAAAACAAATTGATACTCATACTAAGCGCTTGCATACATCGTATCATCAGGCAGTAACGGCAACGGGGCGCCTATCTTCATCAAATCCAAACCTACAAAATATCCCAATTCGTTCCGAACAAGGTGCACGTATTCGCGGTTCTTTTATTGCTAGCGAAGGCAATGTTATTATTGCGGCAGACTACTCACAAATTGAACTTAGAATTATGGCACATATTTCACAAGATGTGAATTTACTACAAGCCTTTAAAGACGATCAAGATGTTCATAGTGCTACTGCTGCAACCATGTTTAGGGTGCTAGCTGGTGATGTGACATCAGAGCAAAGACGTAGGGCAAAGGCCATTAACTTCGGCTTGATTTACGGTATGAGTGCATTTGGCCTGGCCAAGCAAATCAATGTATCACGCACCGAGGCTAAAGAATATATCGAAGCATATTTTGAAAATTACCCAGGCGTTGCTGATTATATGGAAGACACTAGAGAGTCTGCAAAAATTCAGGAATATGTTGAAACAGTGATGGGCAGAAGATTATATTTGCCACAAATTAATGCTAAGAATAAAATGTTACAACAGCACGCGCTTAGAACCGCGATCAATGCACCTATGCAAGGCTCAAGTGCAGATATTATTAAATTGGCCATGCTAGATGTTGCGCAATGGATAGGTGCAAATAACACAGATATTAAAATGATTATGCAAGTGCATGATGAATTAGTGTTTGAAGTGAAAGCTGATAAGGCAGACGAATTTGCCGATAAAATAAAGAGCTTAATGGAAGGCGCTTACGCATTAGATATTCCATTAAAAGTAGATGTTGGCATGGGTGATTCTTGGCAGCAGGCGCACTAATTAAGAAATAGACAGGTTTATTATGAAGCAACAATTACAAGAATTATTAACCCAAGCAATACAAGCATTAATTGATGAGGGTGTTTTAGATAGCCTGCCTGACACTATTCGCATTGACCACTCAAAAGATAAATCCCAGGGTGATTTTGCCTCTAATATTGCCATGGTTTTGTCCAAGCAGGCCAAGTGTGCGCCCAAGGTATTAGCAGAACAAATTATTGAAAAATTAACCCAAGCAAGTGAAATTGAAAAAATTGAAATTGCTGGCCCTGGATTTATTAATTTTTTCATGTCGCAAGGGTCAAATAATCAAGTACTTGAGGATATTCTCAGCGAAGCTGATGGATTTGGCTTGTCTGAGTTCGGTAAAGGTCAAAGAGTGTTACTTGAGTTTGTTTCTGCCAACCCAACAGGGCCTCTACACGTAGGCCATGGAAGAGGTGCAGCATACGGCGCCACTGTGTCTAATTTATTGCGTGCTGTTGGTTTTGAGGTGGATAACGAGTACTATGTTAATGATGCTGGACGCCAAATGGATATCTTGGCAACCTCGGTTTATTTGCGTTTTTGTGAGGTAAGTATTTTTCCTGATAATGCTTATAAGGGTGATTATATTATCGATATTGCCAAGCAACTTACCAACATAAAAAAACATGACATTGCTCAAGGCGTATGCAAAGACGAAAAAAATGGCGGCGATAAAGAAAAACACATTGATGGGTTAATTGCTAATTGCAAAGAGGCTTTAGGCGTTGATTATAAAAAAGTCTACAAGCTTGCTATCGACAATATTCTTAGCGGTATTAAGGCTGATTTATCAGAGTTTGGCGTTGATTACCAGCAATGGTTTTCAGAGCAATCATTAGTGGATTCTGGACGATCTGAAAAAACCGTTAAATCATTACAAGCCTCGGGCCATATCTATGAAAAAGACGGCGCACTATGGTTTAAAACCACAGATTTTGGCGATGATTTGGACCGTGTTGTGGTGAGAGAAAATGGCATGCACACGTATTTTGCCTCTGATATTGCCTACCATCTTGAAAAATTTGAACGTGGGTATGACAAAATCATTAATATCTGGGGCTCGGATCATCACGGCTACATTGCCCGAGTTAAAGCCTCTGTTAGTGCACTAGGTCATGATGCAGATAAGCTAGAAATTCTACTAGTTCAGTTTGCAAATCTATATCGAAGTGGTAAAAAAGTGGCCATGTCGACAAGAAGCGGTTCGTTTGTTAAGTTAGAAGAATTGCGCCAAGAAGTGGGCGATGATGCGGCGCGTTTTTTCTATATATTGCGCAAGTCAGAGCAGCATATGGATTTTGATCTTGATTTAGCAAAGTCAAAAACCAATGAAAACCCGGTGTTTTATATTCAATATGCACATGCGCGTATTTGTTCGGTTTTGGCAAAAGAAA
>NZ_FQTP01000029.1 GCF_900128515.1 Bathymodiolus heckerae thiotrophic gill symbiont | reverse complement strand
TGAGTTCAAATCAAGAGAAAAATACTTAATTATTTCTCTAAATTTCTTCTCTGAAATACGGGAACGATTTACATACTTGTTTTTTTACTTTCATAACGGTACTTTAACATGATTTTAAATATGCTTGAGTTGTCATGACCCATTAAAAATACTAGAAAAATGTAATTTAAAGAATTTCCTAAATTTTAAGCATTTGTCTTGTCATCTTCTTTTCTAAATGCATTCATAATAAATACCAAAAAAATTGAAAGGATAAATCCTGCAATAAATGCTATGGTAACAATTAACCTTTTCTTGGGTTTGACTGGATAATCGTTTGTAAGTATTCGTCCAATTACTTCAGAATTTTTGTAATTGTGTGGCAACATCAACAATTCAATCAATTGTTTATTTTCAAGTAATTGATTGATAGCGGTTGTCTCTAATTCATCTTTTTCACTACGCATATCCATTAGTTGAAGATTTAGTTCAAGAATAAATGATGAAAAATCTCTTTTCTCCATAAGCTTTAAGGCGGTTAATGCAGGATTTGTATTTTCAATATCTTTAATATTTTTCGCAATTGTATTTAGTTGCAATTTGTAATCATCTAAATTTTCTTGTTGAGTATTAATTTGTTCTGAAAGCAGCTTGATTTCTTTATTTTTAATAAAGTAAATTTCTGTATTAATATTTTTTATTTCGAGTTCGCGTCTATTTTTGACATCGTTAAGAATTTTTTGATGCTTTTCTTTAATGTAAGAGATCGCTTTAAAAATTTCTTGTGAAGCAATTTCATTTGAAATGGCTTCGGCTTTAATCTCAATAAAAGTATTAATTCTTTTAACAGTAGTAATCGAAGTGATAGAGCCTTCTCTATCTTTAATATTTTTCAACATATCAATATATAAAATGTTTAGCTTTTTAACCAATTCATTAGCTGAATCTAGCAATACTTTGTTGTTGCTGTTGTTGCTATGGTTGTATAATTTATAATTGCCAATTTCAACCAGCGCAGTGGCCTCATAAATTGGTGTTTTATTAAAGGCGTGAACGCCCGCTAAAATTGTAATAACAGCAGTGACGCTAATGATAAAATTTTTCTTATCCCATAAAGTTTTAAATAATTCTTTTAAATCAATTTCATCTTCTTGGTAGTAATTTTGTTCAGGTGTGTTTTGCTGCATATTTAATATTTTGTAATTAGGTTTGAGCTATTTTAGCTAATTTATTGATTACGTCTAATTTAATTAAAAACTAAATCCTGCTGAAAATACAGAGCTAGAAGTGTTGCCAGATGACGAACCTTTAAATTGGTAAATAATATCATTTTCATCATCGTGATATGAGATTCTAATTGTAATGGCTGACTGCCCGTTAAAATTTCCAGAAGCAACACTTATGTGTGATTTTCCATTTTGCGTAGTGGTTAGTTCGCTCATGGTAATTGCTTGAGAAATGCCATTTTTATTAAGACTTATGCTGGTTGTATTAGTGTTTATCGAGTTGGCATTGTTTTGAATTCTATTTAAATTTCCTAAAATATTAGTTGTGTGTAGATTAATAGAGTTCGTGTTGGAAGTGATACTGGTATTTACACTTAATGTATTTGCATTGGTTGTGGTGTCAACATAGGATTTTGTGGCAGCATGATTATCGCTCGTTGGAGTTTGAATAGTGAGCGAGCCTTTTAATGGTAGTATTAGCCAGTTTTGTATCGTCACCAACAGCAGTATTAAATCCACCGGTAATTAGCCTTCATACTTTGATTACCTAACGCAGTGTTGTTAGATCCGGTGGTGTTACTTCTGAGTGCGTAGCTACCAATGGCGGTATTTTGTTTAACCCATAAAAGTGTTGTTCAATCCTGAGGTGTTCGCTGTCAATAATGGGGCAAATGTAACAAGCACCATTAAAGCGACTAATTTCATAACAACTCTCCACGTGAAAAAAGTTCTAGTATAGCCAGAATAAAACCACTTTATATTTTTTGAGATTACTATATTTGTAGCACAATTATTTTGATATGAAAATTATTTATTCTTATTTTTCCTTCTTTTTTTAAAGAAATTTTGCAATAAATTTTTTGATTCATCAGCTAAAATACCACCTTTTGTTTCAATTGAATGATTAAAACATTCGCTAGTGGTTAAATCTTGGCAAGAGCCACAAGCACCAGTTTTTTGATCATACGCTCCAAATACTACACGTGAAATACGCGCATGAACCATAGCACCTAAGCACATGGTACAAGGCTCTAGTGTTACGTAAAGAGTAGTGTTTGGAAATCGGTAGTTGTTCAAAACCTGACCAGCATTACGCAGCAGTTGAATTTCAGCATGAGCAGTTGGGTCATTATTGATAATGGATTTATTATGTGCACTAGCAATGAGTCGATTATCTTGTGTCAAAATCGCACCTACTGGCACTTCACCTGTTTTTTCAGCAAGCTTTGCTTGCTGAATTGCAAGATTCATCCATTTTTCATCTGAAGTGGTGCAGGCCTTGCCTGCACCTTTGGCTATTCCCATTCAATGGTTGCTGGTGGTTTTCCCGATATATCATAGACTACACGTGAGACACGAGTTATCTCATTCATGATTCGATTAGAAACAATGTCTAAAAAATCATATGGTAGGTGCGCCCAACGAGCGGTCATAAAGTCAATGGTTTCAACAGCCCGAAGTGCAATGACGTAGTCATATCGACGCTCATCACCAGTTACACCAACAGATTTAATCGGCAAAAATACCGCAAAGGCTTGATTAACTTTATCGTATAAATCGTGCTTATAAAGCTCATTCATGAAAATTGCGTCTGCTTCTCTTAGAATATTGGCATATTCCTTTTTCACTTGGCCAAGAATGCGCACACCTAGTCCTGGGCCTGGGAATGGGTGACGATACAACATGTGCGCTGGAATACCGAGTTTGATACCGATAGTGCGTACTTCATCTTTAAATAACTCTCTGAGAGGCTCTACTAATTCAAACTGTAGGTCATCAGGAAGACCACCAACATTATGATGTGATTTAATCACCTTGGCTTTGCCAGAAGTAGCACCTGCAGATTCAATGACATCTGGATAAATGGTTCCTTGGGCTAAGAATTTAATGTTATCAAGATGTTTGGCTTCCTCTTCAAATACTTCAATAAAAGCGCCACCAATAATTTTGCGTTTTTTCTCAGGATCAACTTCATTAGCAAGACCATCGTAAAATTTATTTTGAGCATTGGCACGAATAACCTTAACGCCCATATTGTCTGCAAAGGTCTTCATTACCTCGTCGCCTTCATTTAGGCGCAATAGGCCGTTATCAACAAATACGCACGTAAGCTGATCACCGATGGCTTGATGCAAAAGAACAGCTACTACTGAAGAGTCGACGCCACCCGATAATCCTAATAAAACATTTTTATCACCAATTTGATCTTTTAAACTTTGAATAAGATCAGTAATAATATTTTCAGTAGTCCACTGCTTTTCACAATGACAGATTGTATGTACAAAGCGCTCTAAAATTCTTGAGCCTTGCGTAGTGTGAGTTACTTCAGGGTGAAATTGTAGACCGTAGTAGTTTTTTTCTGTATTGGCAAAGCCAGCAATGGCGCAATTATCGGTATTAGCGATACGCCCAAAACCTTCAGGCAGTTCAGTTACTTCAATGCCATGACTCATCCACACATCAAGTAGGCTATGACCATCGCTATTTACATCATCAGTGATGTCGCTTAGTAGTGGCGAATGGTTGCGAGCGCGAATTTGAGCGAAGCCATATTCATGTTTTTCAGCAGAGATAGCCTTGCCGCCAAGTTGCGTAGCCATGGTTTGCATGCCATAGCAAATACCCAATATAGGCACCTCTAAATCAAATACAATTTGCGGTGCTCTGGCTGAATCATTTGTTGTTACTGTATCAGGACCGCCTGAAAGAATAATACCTTTAGGGTTGAATTTTTTGATAAAGGATATATCTACATCATAAGGAAGCAATTCACAGTAAACGCCAATCTCGCGTACGCGACGCGCGATAAGCTGGGTGTATTGAGAGCCAAAATCAAGAATAAGGATTTTATTGCTGTGAATATTTGTCATAATAGTGCTGTATTGAATAAATCGATTTTATAGACTATATTTTAATGAAAATTTTAGACCGTTACATTGCTAAAACATTGTTTAAGTATTCTTTATCCGTGATGGTGATATTGGTAGGTATTTTTGCGTTCTTTAAATTTTTAGAAGAGGTTGATGATATTGGTCGCGCTAGTTACACTCTGATAGATGCCTTAGTTTATATAGGGCTTACGCTGCCATCTATTGCATATTTGTTATTTTCTCTCATTATCTTATTGGGTGTAATCCTAAGTTTGGGTTATTTGGCTTCTAATAGTGAGCTGGTTATTATGCACAGTATGGGTATATCAGTTATTGATATCACTAAGTCTTCTTTAAAAATTAGTCTAGTATTTGCATTGATTATGATTATTATCGGTGAATTTGCAGCGCCAGTTGCTCTAGATTATGCCAAAAAATATCGAGCTGAAGCGTTAGGTCAAAAAGTTGTTTCAGTTAATCAAGAAGGGTTTTGGATTAAAGATAAACAAAATATCATCCATGTTGGGCGAAATGTAGACGGTAGTCAATTCAAGGATATAACCTTGATTAAATTAAAATCTGCAAGAGAATTGCATTCTATATCCCATAGCCAAAAAGCTGATTTTGACGGTAAAACAATAAGCAT
Source organism: Bathymodiolus heckerae thiotrophic gill symbiont (assembly GCF_900128515.1). Classification (GTDB taxonomy): domain Bacteria; phylum Pseudomonadota; class Gammaproteobacteria; order PS1; family Pseudothioglobaceae; genus Thioglobus_A. The sequence continues at coordinate 14,681 of NZ_FQTP01000029.1, read as the reverse complement.
GCATCAATCAAAACAATATTTAATTAATCAAGATGATAAATTTACAAATATTGATAAACGGACATTACCTCAGTTATTTTCCAAGGTGGCATTTGATCGACAATTATTGCAATCGTTAAAAAGAGAACCTAAAGAGTTGTCTACTTGGCAACTGTTTAAACAAGTGGATTATTTATCAGTGAATGGATTGGCTTTGGGAAAATATGAAGTGGAGTTTTATTCTAGATTGATGAAGCCCATTACACTAATTGCCATGATTATTTTATCCATTCCTTTTGTTTTCGAATCTTTGAGAGATGCCTCTCTAGGTAAGAAGATATTTTTAGGCGTTGTGATTAGTTTGTTTTTTGAATTATTCTCAAGAATTGGCGGGGCATTATCTCTTAGACTTGATTACAACCATTTTTTGATAGCATCAATACCAACCTTAGTAGTTTTGGTTTTTGCAATAATACTTCTTAAAAGAAAATCAATTCAATAATATGCAAGAGTTAAAAATACAAACCGTTAAATCGAAAATAAAAAAACCTAAAAGATTTCAGGTGTTGTTATTGAATGATGACTATACAACCATGGAGTTTGTTGTGAGTGTTTTGATGCGATTTTTCTCAAAAACTGAAGAATCAGCCAATGCCATTATGATTAAAATTCATATAGATGGAGAGGGGGTGTGTGGTACTTTTTCACACGACATTGCCCAAACAAAAGTAACCCAGGTGACTGACTTTGCAAGAAATAACGAACAACCACTGATGTGTGTTTTACGAGAATTAAGCGATTAACTTATAATAAAAAAACTATGATTGAATCAGGATTACAACAAGAGATTAACTTTATCATGACTCAGGCACGCAATAATCGCCTGGAGTTTGTCACGGTTGAACATCTGCTACTAGCACTACTTAACATTGATGAAGTAGTTACTTTTTTACGTAACAAGCGCGTTAATCTTGACGAGATTCGTGAAGAGTTGGAAGAGTATATCAGCTCTCATACGCCACTTATTGCACAAGACTCAGAGCTCGATATTGTGCCAACTGTTGGTTTTCAAAGGGTTTTACAGCGCAGTGTTTATCAGGCGCAATCAGCACAGAAAAATATCGTTTACGCAATGAATGTTTTGGTTAGTATTCTGTCTGAGAAGGAATCGCATGCCGTATATCTATTGAAGCTAAATAATATTTCACGCCTAGAGGTTATGGAGGGTATTGCCAATCAAGAGCCTGAAGAAATCGAAGATGGTAACAGCACAGCCAGTGCTGATATTAAAAAACCTAAGCAAACAACACTAGAAAAATATACAATAAATTTGTGTGATAAAGCCAAGGCTGGCAAGATTGATCCTTTACTTGGTAGAGAGGAGGAAGTGCTGCGTACGGTTCAAGTTCTGTCTCGTCGTCGTAAAAACAATCCACTATTTGTCGGTCAAGCTGGTGTTGGTAAAACCGCTATTGCAGAAGGCATTGCTAAGAAAATAGTTGATGGCAAAGTACCGGATGTTTTGAAAGAGGCAAGTATTTATTCACTTGATATTGGCGTTCTCATTGCGGGCACTAAATATCGAGGTGATTTTGAAAAACGCCTAAAGTCTGTGCTTACAGATTTGGCAAAAATCCCACACGGAATTTTATTTATTGATGAAATTCACACTATGATTGGCGCTGGCAGTGTTTCAGGTGGCTCACTCGATGCCTCTAACCTGCTTAAGCCAGCTTTGGCCGATGGCTCATTGCGCTGTATGGGCTCTACTACGGTTGAAGAATTTAGAAAAGTGTTTGAAAAAGATCATGCATTAACACGTCGATTCCAAAAAATTGATATTGAAGAGCCTTCAATAACCGATACCGTCAAAATTCTACAAGGGCTTAAGAAATATTACCAAGATCATCACAAGGTGAAGTATTCAGCTGCTGCATTAGAATCAGCTGTTGAATTGTCACACCGTTATATGAATGATCGGCGTCTGCCAGATAAAGCCATTGATGTGATTGATGAGGTTGGTGCTTTGCAGCAAATTCAACCAAAATCAAAACGTAAAATTAATATTAACGTTAGTGATATTGAGAATATTGTTGCCAAACTTGCACGCATTCCATCTCGTCAAGTGACCAATGATGATAAATCGTTACTTAAAAATCTAGATGATGAATTAAAGCTGGGTGTATTTGGTCAAGATAATGCAGTGGAAAGTTTATCCACTGCTATTAAGTTAGCAAGGTCAGGTCTCTCTCAAGATGATAAGACTATGGGCGCATTTTTGTTTGCTGGCCCAACAGGTGTTGGCAAGACTGAAATCTGCAAACAACTTGCACGCATTATGGGCGTAAAGCTATTACGCTTTGATATGAGCGAATACATGGAGCGTCATTCAATTTCTAAGCTGATTGGATCGCCTCCAGGGTATGTGGGTTATGATGAAGGTGGCTTGTTAACGGAAGCAGTAAATAGTAATCCGTATGCCGTATTGCTGTTGGATGAGGTTGAAAAAGCCCACCCAGATTTGTTCAATATTTTATTGCAAGTAATGGATAACGGTAAGATGACGGATGCTAACGGACGTGAAATCGATTTCAGAAATGTAATTTTAGTGATGACTTCTAATGTTGGCGCACAAAATGTTCAACGCGCATCTATTGGTTTTAATGATCAAGATCATTCGCTAGATTATGAAGGTGAGCTTAAAAAGACCTTTACCCCTGAATTTAGAAATAGACTATCAGAGGTAATTTATTTCAACTCACTAAATAAAGACACGATAGTTTACGTAGTAAATAAGTTTTTATTCGAGCTTGAGTCTACACTAGAAGATAAAAAAGTCTCATTAATCATGTCTGATGCTGCCAGAAAATGGTTTGCCATTAATGGCTACGACGCACAAATGGGCGCGCGTCCAATGTCACGATTGATTGCAAAAGAAATTCGAAAGCCGCTAGCAGATGAACTTTTATTTGGAAAACTGATTAATGGTGGTACAGTTAAAGTTGGCGTTAAAAAGGACAAAATTACTCTTAATATTTCATCATGAAAATTCTCATTAGTAATGATGATGGATATCAAGCAGAAGGCATACAAGTATTAACCAAGTATTTGGCAAAAGATCATCAAGTTGTGGTTGTTGCACCTAATGAAAATAAGTCTGCTTCTAGTAGTTCATTGACACTTAATCAAGCTTTAAAGCCTGTAAAAATTGATAAAAACATCTATAGTATTGATGCCACACCCAGTGATTGTGTGCATTTAGCACTATGTGGTTTTTTAAAAGAAGAGTTTGATTTGGTAGTGACTGGTATTAATTTTGGTCCGAATTTAGGTGATGATGTTATTTATTCTGGCACAGTAGCTGGCGCCATAGAGGGGCGCTTTTTAGGTTTGCCTTCGGTGGCTATTTCTCTAGCTAGCTGGGAGGGTGAAAATTTTGAAACAGCCGGAAAAGTTGCACAACAAATAATTAATCAACTCCACACCTCTCAACTCTCACAAGATACTGTGCTTAACATTAATGTGCCAGATATTGCGCATAATGAAATCCAAGGCTTCCAAACAACACGCCTAGGTAAGCGCCATATGTCTGAAGCAAGCATTCCTGATGAAAAAGACTCCTCTAGTTATTGGATTGGAGAAAATGGCAAAGAGGCTGATAATGGCGTAGGTACTGATTTCCACGCCATCGCTAACAATTACGTGTCAGTTACTCCATTGCAAATTGACTTAACTAAATACAATGAAATCGACACCGTTTCAGACTGGTTAAAAGACTTAGGTTAGCCATTCCAGGTATCTCGTAGACTTACTGTTTTGTTAAAAATAATTTCGTTAACATCTTTGTTATCTCTACAGAAATACCCTTCCCTTTCAAACTGATAAGCCAATTCAGGCTTTGCATTAGTCATCGTTGGCTCTACCATGCCGTAAGTCACTATTAACGATTTAGAATTAATTAACGCCTCAAAATTATCATTTTTTCCAGGGTTCTCTAAAGTAAATAAACGGTCATACATTCTAAACTCGGCCCTTAGTGCTTTAGTAGCTTCAACAAAGTGAATCACACCTTTAACCTTACGACCGTCTGCTGGGTTTTTACCCAAGGTGTCTGCATCATAAGTGGCATATACGGTGGTTATGTTGCCGTCAAAGTCAGTATCAAAGGTTGTGGCATTAATTGTGTAAGCATTACGCAGGCGTACTTCTTTGCCAATCGCTAAGCGTTTAAATTTTTTGTTTGGCGAAATTTCCTGAAAATCTGCCCTGTCAATAAACAGCTCTCGTGAGAAAAATATTTCACGTTTGCCCATGTTTTCATTTTGAGGATGAATAGGAGCTTGTAAGGTTTCAACTTGGTTTTCAGGGTAGTTTTCAATAACGACTCGAATTGGGTCGATCACACCCATTGTACGTGGAGCCACAACGTTTAAATCATCACGAACAGCATCTTCCAGAATTTTCATATCTGTCATACTATCAACTTTAGAAATACCAATACGATCAGAAAAATCACGAATCGAAGCTGCAGTATATCCACGACGCCTTAATCCTGAAATAGTTGGCATGCGAGGATCATTCCAACCCTCTACTAAGCCATTTTCAACCAGTTGTTGTAGCTTGCGCTTAGACATTACCGTATATTCAAGATTTAGGCGTGAAAACTCATACTGGTGTGGGCGATCAAGCTTGTTAAAGTCATCTAAATGTTCAAGCATCCAATCATAAAGGTGGCGATTATTTTGGAATTCGAGTGTGCACAAAGAATGAGTAATGCCTTCAATCGCATCACTAATGCAATGGGCAAAATCATACATCGGATAGATTCGCCATTCGTTGCCGGTTTGGTGGTGCTTATCAAAACGAATGCGATAGAGTGCTGGGTCACGCATGCACATGAAAGAACTGGCCATATCAATCTTGGCACGTAGTACGCATTCACCTTCGGAGTATTTGCCTTCTTTCATTTTAGCAAGCAGCTCTAAATTTTCTTCAATAGAAGTGTCACGATATGGGCTAACCTTGCCAGGCTCTTTAAGTGTGCCACGGTATTCACGAGTTTCATCGGACGTTAAAAAACACACATAAGCCAAGCCTTTGTTGATTAACTCGCGTGCATATTCATAAAATTTTGGAAAATAGTTGGAACTGTATTGAATTTCACCATCCCACCCAAAACCCAGCCACTTTACATCAGCTTTAATAGAATCAACAAATTCGACATCTTCTTTGGCAGGATTGGTATCATCAAAGCGCAAATTACACTTGCCGCTGTAGTCTTGTGCCAGGCCAAAATTTAAGCAAATTGATTTAGCATGGCCAATGTGTAAATAGCCATTTGGCTCAGGCGGAAAACGCGTTTGGATAGATGTATGCAAGCCAGAATCTAGGTCATCATTAATTTGATGGCGAATGAAGTTGATAGGCTTGTCAGTTGGCGTATTGTCGCTCATAATCTAGGTGTTAAAAATAATGCGCAAATTATATCATTAAACACTCATACTAATATATTGAGCAGCACACGTAGTAAAATCCACTTTATGAAAATTGCAATTGTAAAACTCTCAGCGCTTGGTGATATTATTCATGCCATGGTTGCCTTGCAGTTCATTAAGAAAAATTTTCCAAATTCAACCATTGATTGGATTGTTGAAGAGGGCTTTAAAGATATTCTCATTAATAATCCAGATATTAATAGCATTCATACAGTCAATATCAAGGAAGCTAAAAAAAACAAGTCATTAAAGTTGCTTTTTAAAGAGCTTCGTAAACTTAAAAAACTACCAAAATATGATGTTGTTATTGATACACAGGGCTTAATTAAATCAGCTATTGTTGCACACTTAATTCCAGCAAATAAACAGTTTGGCTTTGACAAGACTTCATTAAGAGAGGCTTTTTCTGCTAATTTTTATACAGATACTTGTCATATTGATTATTCTGAAAATATAATTAAGCGCAATGCATTTGTTATTTCAAGTGCTTTGGGTTTTAATATTTCACATGCTGAAATTCTGGATAAAAAGTCATTTCTACATTCAAATTGTAAAAATATAACTGTATTTGCTAAAAACCATAAACCAAACATTGCTTTTATTCCAGGCGCTTCATTCAAATCTAAAATTTACCCAGTAGATAAATATATTCAACTAGCCAACGAACTAGATGCAAATATTATTGTTTTATGGGGTAATGAAGAAGAAAAACTGATGGCAGATCAAATAAAATTTGGCTCGAACAATGTCAGTATATCTGAGCAATTAACTCTGGATGAGCTGAAGCCAGTGATTGCAAAAATGGATCTAGTGATTGGTGGAGACACCGGCCCAACACACATGGCTTGGGCGCTCAATATCCCGTCAATTACTTTGTTTGGATCAACCCCTGGATATCGCAATACTTATATGACAGATGTTAATCAGGTTATTGAGTCAAATTCACAGGTAAACCCTTATAAGATTGATAAGAATGATTTATCAATTAAAGATATTGGAGTAGATAAAATAGCTTTAAAAGCTAAAGAACTTTTGAAACTTGTTTAATTGAATCAAACACAAATTGTGCTTTAGTGTTCTTTTCATCAATACTATGCCCGCTTTTGACTAGAACTGTATTTGAGATTCCTGCTGCATTTGCAGCTTGAATGTCAGCCTCTTTATCGCCTATCATCCAAGAATTGGCCATATCAATATTATGTTTATCGTTAGCTTGGTTGAACATACCGGGTTTTGGCTTTCTGCAGCTGCAGTTAGAATCTGGAGCGTGAGGGCAGAAAAATACATCTAATATTTGAATGCCTTGGGCTTTGAATTGCTCCAACATCCATTGAGTAACTAGTTGAAAATCTTCCACGCTATAGTAGCCACGTTCAATGCCAGACTGATTAGTAACAACGATTATTTTATAACCAGACGACTGAAAGTCCAAGCAAGCATCAAATACACCATCGATAAATTCAAAATCCTCTACTTTGTATAAATAGCCAATCTCTTTGTTGATTACACCATCACGATCTAGAAATATTATTTGTTTGTTTATTTTTTTGATGAAATGCCCCTGAGTGTATAATTTGTTTAATTGAAAATTCGGTAAAGTATATGCAAGAAAATGCTTTAAAAGTTAATATTTTGTATGATTCTAATATAGATAAAATTTATCAGTATTTATTAATTTTATTAGCATTTATATTACCATTAACCGTTGCTGGTGGCAATATTCTTATGGGACTGATTGTGGTTATTTGGTTATTATCAGGCAACTATAGTAGAAAGTTTAATCAGATAAAAGGTAATAAATTAGCAGTTGCTTCATTGGTATTTTTTGCAGTACATGTACTTGGCTTGTTGTGGACGAGTGATATGACTTGGGGATTGCATATTGTTAGAAAAATGCAAGATTTTTTCATTTTTCTTCCTATTTTATTGACAATTACTAAAAAAGAAAATATTAAGTACTATATTTCTGCATTTTTGTTAGCCATAACCATAACAGAGGTTTTATCTTACTTGGTATGGTTTGAGGTTGTCCCAGCTTTTAAGAGCGCCACTGTTATAAATCCAACACCTTTTATGAGCCACATTTCTTATAACCCTATATTGGCATTTTCTATATATTTAGTCAGCCATGAAGTTATTTTTAATAAAGCCCTTAGTAAAGTGAAGACATATACCTATGGTTTTTTTGTAATAACAATGACCTTTAATATGTTTATTACAGGTGGAAGGGCGGGGCAAGTCATGTATTTTGCAATGCTAAGTATTTTGATTTTTCAATATTTTGATGCGCAAAAAAAGAAAGCTTTAGTTGCAGTTTTGATATTAATTCCTGGAATATTTTTTAGCGCTTATCAGATGAGTAATATTTTCCATGAAAGGGTTGATCTGGCAATAAAAAATATTGTTAATTATTCTGACAAAGAATCATCCTCTGGTTTAAGAATTACTTTTGCACTCAATTCATGGGAAGTGATTAAAGAAAATCCAATTATTGGTGTTGGTACTGGAGATTTCCCTGACGAATATAGAAAGATTAATATGAGTAAAACGCCCAAACTGCCGAATACTAATAACCCACACAATATGTACACATTGATATTAGTGCAATTGGGCTTACTGGGTTTAGTATCAATGTTTTATTTGTTTTATACGCAGATTAGGCTTGCATTATCTAATAAAAGTAAATTTTTAAGAGATGTGGGGTTAGTGCTTCCAATGCTGTTTTTGGTTATTATGTGGAGTGATTCTTATTTATTGGGGCACTATATGACATTCTTATTTGTTTTCTTCAGTTCTTTCTTATACAAAGATTTTGAAAAATCTTAAAAATATATTAATCATCATTCAGCGTTCTAATGGAGATGTGTTATTCAGCTTGCCGCTTATTAAAGCTCTGTATAAACATTATAAATCACCTCAGATTGATCTTCTTGTTAATGACGATACGGTATCGGTTGCTAGACTATTGCCAAATATTAATTCCATTCATACGTTTTCATATAAAAAGAAGCGTGAAAACCGCTGGAAGCAAGAAAAAGATATTGTCACTACTGTGTTTAGAAAGTATGATCTAAGTATTAATCTTACTGCAAGTGATCGCAGTGTACTTTACGCGCTATTTGCAAGCAAAAATTCAATCAGTGCCATTGAAAAAGACAATAATAAATCTTGGTGGAAAAAATCACTACTAGCCCATTATTATTATTTTGACTCGACTCGACATATTTTGTTAAATAATTTAGAGTCATTAAACATATTAAAAATTGAGCATAACAATATTCAACAATCACCTAATACTTCAGATTTAGTCTCGGATAATGTTGGCAATAAGTTGAATAAGAGCGGCATAAAAGCCTTTTTGATTTTTCATCCCTCAGCTCAATATAATTACAAAATTTATCCTAAACATTTGCTCAATGAATTGTTAACAAAATTAAATACTTTGGGCGTGTCAATATTAATTACTGGGGGGGATAGTCAGATTGATGCAGAAATCAAAGACACCATTCCCAATTTAGATAATATTTTTAATTGGATTGGTGAAACGACTTTAGAAGAATATTTTGCATTGAGCGAATTATCATCGGCTTATATCGGCATGGATACGCTCAATATGCATATTGCCGCTAGCCAGAATAAACGAATTTTTGCTATATTTGGCCCCAGCAATTTGAGTATGTGGTCGCCTTGGTCTAATCGATCTCAACAATGTGCTAGCAAAGACAATCCCATTCAAACCTATGATAATATTACAATTTTTCAAGCTGATATGCCTTGTGTGGCGTGTGGAAAGGCTGGTTGTGATGATCAATACGGGAAAAGTGAGTGTCTAGATCATATAGATCCTTTGTTAGTTTTTAATGAAATAAAAGATTGGTATCAAAATGCCAAAATTTAGCAAAACATACATACTGCCATTTAAGTTTAGTATTCCAAATTACACTCAGAATTTCCTTAATCAAACATCAGTTTTTAAGCGCTGGCTTAAGTTTATTAGGCACTATTTATTTATTATTCTAAAAGGTCAAAAAAATCTAGAGGTTTTTACAATATCTCCAGAGTATAAAAACATTCTTTGGGTCAATATATCAGCCCCTAGTTTAGGTGATAGTTTGATGGATCTATCTTCTAGGGTAATGCTTAAGAGTAGAAATATTGATTTATTTACCGATCAAAGAAATGCTCATATTTATACTGATGACCATATATTTAATAATATTTACACCAAAATAGAAGATATTAAAAACCCTAAATATGATTTGGTAATTATTGATTCTTATAGCTCAAGAAGCATTAATATTAAATCCAAGATCGTACCCAATACACTCTTTGTTGGGATGTTTGGTTATTACAATGGTCCAGAAGTTAATCGTGTGTTATTTAGTTTTCATCAAATGAATAATTTATTAGGTTACACCAAATCTGAAAGTAAAATCAATGCAACAGCTAAGCCCTCAATGTCAATTGGTAGGCCTGACCAAAAAGTTATCGATCAAATAAACCTACCTGAAAAATATGTTGCTATTGTTTTAGGAGGTGAGTGGGATTATCGAACCTATGGAAAGTGGGATAAAATCATTGAGCAAATTCTAGCTAAAGACAAGCAAACGAATATTATTTTTATTGGGTCAGGTAATGCCAAAGATATTGCCAAAAATTTATTAAATCAATTTTCTGAAAGTAATATATTGAATTGCGTAGGTCAATTCAGTTTTAATCAAACTGTACAAATCATCAAACAAGCACAAATCTTACTTTGTTGTGATAGTGGTTTAATGCATGCTGCCAATGCAGTAGATACACCCATTGTTCCGTTATTTGCAAAGTTAACACCACAAATGCAACTCACTAATGCAATTAGTGCATCTCCATTGTTTGATAAGAGTGATGTTAATAATATTTCAGTGAAATCAATACTGGAAAAAATATAATGAAGCTTCTAATTCCGTTGATAATCATCCTCAAGTCGAATAATATCATCCTCACCTAAATAATCACCCGTTTGAATTTCTATAATTTCTAAATCTATTTTTTCTTGGTTTTCAAGTCTGTGTATTTTATCTTTAGGGATATAGGTGGACTGATTTTCTTTCAAAACAAATACATCATCTCCACGAGTAATTGTGGCAACACCCTTAACCACAACCCAATGTTCTGCACGATGCTGATGTTTTTGTAAAGATAATTTCGCACCTGGGTTAACTAAAATACGTTTTACTTGAAAACCATTATTAGAATCTATGGAGTCATAATACCCCCAGGGTCTGAATACTTTCCGATGATCATCAGCTTCAGGTCGAGCGTCTTTTTTTAATCGATTAACGATATGTTTAATATTCTGCGAGTATTTTTTATCTGTAACAAGTAACGCATCTTGTGTATCAACAATTACTAAGTCTGAAATGCCAATCGCTGAAATCAAGCGATTAGAGCTATAGATATAAGTATTTTTAACCTTATCTAGGATTACATCACCTTCACTTACATTGCCGTTACTATCTTTATCTTTAGCGTCCCATAGTGCATTCCAAGAGCCAATATCACTCCAGTTAGCATCTAACGGTACAACCACACCATCTTCAGTATGCTCCATGACTGCATAATCTACAGATTGCTCAGGACATTGGTAGAATTCATCGTTATTCAAGCGTATAAAATCTTTGTCTTTGTATTCTGTTCGGCAGGATTTTTTACAACTAGCAAGAATTTCAGGTTCAAATTTTTCCAACTCCTGAAGGTAAATAGATGCTTTAAACATAAACATACCACTATTCCAAAAGTAATTTCCAGAGTCTAGGTATAGTTGCGCGTCTTTTTCATTGGGCTTTTCAGTAAACGATTGAATCTTGTAATAATCAGCTGGGTTATCAATATCAGCTTTAATATAGCCATAACCAGTTTCCGCCTTATCAGGCACAATGCCAAAAGTGACCAATTTATTGTTCTGCGCAAGTTCTTCAGCAATCTTAATAGATTGGTGAAAGGCGTTAGTATCCTGAATAAGATGATCTGCTGATAGTACGAGTAGCAATGGATCTTCGTTTTTATTAATAAATTTTAATGCTGCCAATGCAATAGCTGGTGCAGTATTCTTGCCAATTGGCTCTAGAATAATACCGTTTGATTCTTTATCAATTTGACGTAGTTGTTCAGCTGCTAAAAAACGATGATCTTCATTACAAATAATAAGTGGATTGGCGACATTATCAGGCAGCCTTAAAATCGTATCTTGAAATAGTGTAGTATCATTAACTAAATCAATAAACTGCTTGGGATGGAGTTTTCTAGAAAGTGGCCATAACCTTGTGCCGCTGCCACCAGATAAAATAATGGGAGCAATCATTAGCCATCTCTAAGGATCGGATTTACACTAGGCGCTTTCCAGTTAGCTTGGACTTCGGCCAGTTTTATGTATCGATAAAATGTACCTTCAAAATTACCAAAGGCAATTACAAAGCCAGCACCACCATCTAAAAAGCCAAGTTTAAAGATGTAGTGTTTTACAAATGACCAGAATCCATGTACAAAGGCTTTAAATACGCCACCAGTCTTGCCTCTATCCTGTAATTTAGCCACGCCCAAGGTTGAGTATCGGTTGGCTTTATGAATAACCTCCTCAGTATTTTTAAAGGGAAACTGCCAAATAATGTTTTTAATCACGCCAATTTCTTTATTACTGTGACTAACATACCCCTCATGAACAGGCTTCAAATCATAAGTCATTTTTCCATTTCTAAAGAGTTGAGGCTGCCTAAAGTTCGGATACCAGCCAGAATGCTTTATCCATTTTCCCATAAAATAATTTTTTCTAGGTACTTTGTATATGTCAAGTGGCGCATTCTCAATCAGTGCCAATATTTCATCTCGAACTTTAATTGTGCAACGTTCATCAGAATCCAAGCTAAAAATCCAATCACCCGTACAATGTGATATTGCTTGGTTGCGTAATTTTCCATAGCCATCAAATTTAATGTGTACAACTTTTGCGCCCAACTCTTCAGCAATTTCACTGGTGCCATCGGTACTATGTGAATCAGCAACGATAATTTCATCTGCCCATAAAACACTATTAATACAGTCACGTATTTTTTCTGCTTCATTGTAGGCAATAATATAGGCCGAAATCTTCATAGCTAAGTATTTTAATTCAAGGATATGTGGTTAAATGTTACCTAATTACTTGGGATTTAGCACATTAAAATGCGCATTAGTTTAATTATTACTACTTACAATAAACCAGATGCATTATTACTGGTATTGCGTAGTGTAGAGTTACAAACATTAACGCCGCATGGAGTAATTATTGCTGACGATGGAAGTGATGATGATACTAAAGATACGATCCTTTCTTTTCAAAAAACCTCTGATTTAAATATCATCCATTCGTGGCAAAAAGACAATGGCTTTAGAGCGGCCAAATCTAGAAATAAAGCCATAGCCAAATCGAGCGGTAATTATATTATCTTGATTGATGGGGACATGATTCTACATCCAGAATTTATTAAAGATCATATCAGTAATGCTGAGAAAGGTTACTTTGTCCAAGGCACTAGAGCATTACTAACTAAAGGCGCAACTAAAAATACGCTTGAGAAGATGAATATTAATTTTTCATTCTTTTCTCAAGGCATTCAAAATCGAAAAAATACTATCTGTTCAAATTTTTTATCTAGATTATTCTCAAAGAAAAAAAATTACTTGCGCGGAATAAAAACTTGTAATATGGCTTTTTTTAAACAAGACTGTATCAATATAAATGGTTTTAATAATGACTTTGAGGGGTGGGGCAGGGAAGATAGTGAATTTATTGTGCGCTTGTTAAATAGCGGCATTAATCGAAAAAATCTTCGCTTTAATGCTATACAGTACCACCTTTGGCATAATGAAAATACACGCGAATCACTACAACAAAATAACACTATCTTGAAAAATGTAATTGATAATAATGTAAAGTGGTGTGCTAATGGTATTAGCAGGTATTTATAGTTATGTCGGTTGGTAGACAGATTAAAGCTTTTATTCTTAGAAAGCTTGCTAGCAAGAAGGCTAATTATTTTGATATCTATAAAGCAAAAAAAATATTGTTTTTGCGTTATGATCGAATTGGTGATATGGTTATAACTACCCCTGTTTTTAGAGAATTAAAGCTTGCTTATCCCGATATTAATATTACTGTTTTAGCTAGTGTGGTTAATCAAGGTATTTTAATAAACAATCCTTATGTAGATAAAATTGTTGTCAACCATAAAAATAATTTACTCGGTGACTTATCATTACTATTAAAACTTAGAAAACAAAAGTTCGATGTTTGTGTTGAATTTGATCATTCAGTCGTGCCACACGCCATACTTCGGTTAAAAATTATTAAGCCAAAAAAAGTGATTTCTGTCAAAAAAGATGGGAGATATGGGGTAGATGGTAGCGAGTTATCTCTATATGATTTTTATACAGATAAACTGAGTAATACGCATTTTCGAGATATTTGGTTAGCAACTTTAAAGCCGCTTGACATAAAGCCAAAATCTAATCATTATGATTTATTTGTTACAAATAATCAGAAAAACAAAGCACAAAATTTTATCAATCAGTACTCATCTAAATATTTAATAGGTATTAATCTTGAGGGTGCTGTTAAAGGTAAAAAAATTAAATTCTGTGAATTATGGAAAATCTGTCAAGGTTTGCATAAGGTAAATAATAATGTCCAAATTATTATTCTAACAACGCCAAACAATTTGAAAAGTGTTAGTGAGAAAGTAAAAAATCAGTCGCTTGATTATATTGCTGTAAGTTACAAAACCAACACAATTCTAGATATTGCAGCACTCATCAGCCAATTGGACTTAATTATTACTCCTGATACTTCTATTGTGCACATTGCCTCGGCTTTCAATAAGCCAATTGTAACCATTCATGAAAATAATCAGGATAGTTACCAACTATTTTCGCCAACATCAGATATCAATAAAACTGTTTTTTCACCTAAAAAAGATACTTTAGATGGTTATGATATGCAAAAAGTTATAGAATACTCAAATTCACTCTCAAAAGCTTAAAACATATATTTGGAATGATACATCAGTTCATTATAGGTCTGGAACTAGTGATATGACTTTAATATATGAAATTTTTATTAAAGTTAGAATATAGTCCTGAATACTATCTGCCAATATATTTTAAGGGTCATGACAACTTAAGCGACTCTTT
>NZ_FQTP01000028.1 GCF_900128515.1 Bathymodiolus heckerae thiotrophic gill symbiont | reverse complement strand
GGCGCCTTAGGGAAAACCATTGTTTTTGGCTTGCTAAAAAGAGGTGATAAGGTTTATACTGAGATTGTTCCAAACTGCAAAAGTACTACCCTACAAAGGATTATCAAGGGTAAAACTAGTATTGAAAAGCGTCATTCATTCTGATGGTTGGCGAGGGTATAATGGTTTAGTAGATTTTGGCTATAAGAAGCATTTTAGAGTACATCATAGCAAGAATGAATTTGCTCGTGGTAATGCACATATTAACGGCATAGAATCATTTTGGGGTTATGCCAAAACAAGGCTGGTAAAATTTAAAGGAATGAATAAAAATATGTTTAATTTACACTTGAAAGAATGTGAATTTAGATTCAATAATCGCAAGCAAAATCTTTATAAGATTTTGCTTGAAATGTTCAGAAAAGAGTCGCTTAAGTTGTCATGACCCAAAATTAATGTTGCTTTTGGTAGAGTGCAACAAGACCTAGAAGTATAGTGACACTCATAATGATGCTTAAATGCTTAGAATCAACAATTGACGCATAACTTGTGTAAGCCAAGGCTAATGTTGTGCTTACCAACAAAGTAGCTAATAAAGCCAATATTGGCTTAATAAAAATAGATAATTTCATCAATCTATCCAATCAATGCCGCACTTAATGACATGATAACCATTGCTGATGAATGAATAATTGTGTGTAATGCTAAGTTCATTTTCTCCCTTAAAGAATAAATAGATTAATTTTAATGAATGGTTGTGCCAATTAATCGGTTAATGATTGATTGTGTTGAGCTTGAATTTTTTAACATTGCCTTAGCATACCATTTGTCTGCCAATTGCTCGTTTGCTTGTGTGCCTTCGCCTGTTAAGTAGGCATACCAAACATTAAATTGTGCTGGTAAATTACCTTGTTTAGCGGCTTTTTGGTACCAATAAAAAGCATTAGTTGGGTTCTTGACAACGCCCTTACCTTTTTGGAAGATATCAGCCAATTTGTATTGCGCTTCAGCATCGCCTAAATAGGCTTGTTGCTGGATCTTAACAGTATCAATTTTTAGTTTAGATTCCGCCAATAAATATGCATGCATCTGATTCATGATGTTTCCCTAATTTGTTATTAATTTAACTGAAATATACCTTGTTTTTAACCCTCTATATAGACTGATTTATAATAAAAATTAACTATATTAAAATTAATTAAAAATCAATTACTTATGTATATTTTATGTAATTTTTAACTTACAGTTATTTTTTAACTAATTAAAGTCTATTAAACTAGTGGTAATAATTAACTATAATAGGTAAAAAGTTCAAGTAATAACTGTATAAAAATATGGCAAATAAAACCAAAGATTATCTGGCTAAAGTGCGTAAGAAGACTGGCTTTTCAGACTACAAGATCTCTCAAGAATATGGCATTAACCAATCTAATTTAAGTAAATATAAATCAGGAAAATCCTCCCTTTCTGAAACTCATGCCTGGTTATTTGCCGATATTTTGAAACTCAACCCCGCTGAAGTAGTGGCTTATACCAAACTCGAAAGTGCAAAAATTAAAGGCGATAAATCAAAGGCTATATTTTGGCAGGAGCAGCTAGATAATCTTTCAACCACCACAGAGTCTATCAAAATTGATATTGCGCAAATTAACCCAACTGTTGGTGATTTAGACAACAATACTCAAAAAATTATCGATTTGAGCATTGAAGCTGCCAAACAAGAGTCTGATCTATTAGTATTTCCAGAATTAGCATTGGTTGGCTATCTGCCAGAAGATTTATTATTACGTCACGGTTTTATGCAGCAAGTTGAGAGAAAAATAAACTTAATTAAAAATAGCATTCCTGACGGCATTACAATTATTTTTGGTGCACCTTGCAAGCGAGGAAAAATTTTATACAACTCCGCCTATCTTATTCAAGATAATGAAATCCACACTTACCATAAGCAACAACTCCCTAATTACAGCGTCTTTGATGAAAAGCGCTATTTCACTGCTGGAAACAAACCTTTTATCTTTACCATTAAAGGTCAAAGATTAGGGCTACTAGTTTGTGCTGATATCTGGAATGCTGATACCGTTAGTGAAACAGTCAAGTACGGCGTGCAAACCATTGTTAGCATTAATGCTTCGCCTTTTCATACTGGCAAACACCAACAGCGCCTTGATGAGGTTACAAAACGCATACTAGAGAATCGAGTTGGATTTGTATATGCTAATTTAGTGGGTGGGCAAGATGAAATTGTTTTTGATGGCGGTTCATTTATCATGGATGCAAAGGCAAAAATCACCCATCAGCTACCCTTCTTTGAAGTGGCCAGCACATCATCAGCAACATTGGATACTACTGACAATAATAGCATTGAAAAAACTATTTATGATGCTTTGGTACTTGCAACCAAAGACTATATTAATAAAAATGGCGTCTTTAATGGTGTGGTCATCGGTCTATCGGGTGGTATTGATTCTGCACTAACGCTTGCCATTGCTGCCGATGCCATTGGTAGTGAGCATATTAAGGCCATTATGATGCCTTACACTTACACCTCAAACATAAGCCTTGAAGATGCCAAAGCACAAGCCAGCACTATGAATATTGACTACCATGAGATTGCTATTCACTCTATGATTGAAAATTTCAACACGCAGCTTAGTGGGTTGTTTAGTGGCATGAAAGCTGACACGACAGAAGAAAATCTACAAGCACGAGTGCGTGGCACCTTACTGATGGCCATTTCCAATAAGCTCGGAAAAATTGTTTTAACCACGGGTAATAAATCAGAAATGGCTGTGGGCTATGCAACGCTGTATGGTGACATGTCTGGTGGCTTTGCGCCACTTAAAGACGTCTCAAAAACCATGGTCTATCTATTGGCCAAATATCGCAACACTTTATCTTATATCATTCCCGGACGTGTGATTGATCGCGAGCCTTCTGCAGAGCTCGCACCTGATCAAGTTGATCAAGACTCACTGCCACCATACGATGAGCTTGATGGCATTCTAGAACTATTTGTAGAGCAACGACGCTCTATTGATTATATTGTCAAAATGGGTTTTGACAAACAGACGGTAACGCGCATTAGTCGATTGGTACTTAATAACGAATACAAGCGTAGACAAAGTGCACCTGGACCAAAAATTAGCAAAAATGCTTTTGGTAAAGAGCGTCGCTACCCTATGACTTCCAAATTTCAACCTTAATATTGCCAACTACATCAATTTCATCCTCTTGGATAATTTCTTGTTCTAATTGACCTTGTTTTATCCATTTTTCAATACAAGGTTGATTAATAACCTGATTAACATAGTTTTCGGAGTTAGTACTTAAACTGATATTGTAGCCATAAAACCTTAAAGCAATTGGGGCAAACATGGCATCAGCGATAGAATATGCT
This sequence comes from Bathymodiolus heckerae thiotrophic gill symbiont, assembly GCF_900128515.1. Classification (GTDB taxonomy): domain Bacteria; phylum Pseudomonadota; class Gammaproteobacteria; order PS1; family Pseudothioglobaceae; genus Thioglobus_A. The sequence goes on along the minus strand of NZ_FQTP01000028.1, from coordinate 16,738 downwards.
CCAAATAACCATGGACCATCTTGAGAGTATTTATCTCTACATAATTGCCAAAGTTGTTGAACCCTTGCAAGTTCAACTTGCGCCTGTGCACTTAATACAATTTTGTTAAACTTTTTAGCACAATTCATGGGTATCTCACTTCTAATTGCCATAAAACTAGAATGCATTTCACAACTGATTGAGCGTGCCAAGGCTTTTGCTTCTTTGTTAGCTGGATAGCCTGAATTATTTAAATAATTTTCAGATAAATACTCCAAAATAGCCAGCGAGTCCCAAATTTTATTACCATTATCAACCAGCACAGGAACTTTATCATCAGACAAGTATTCTCTCAATAAAGTTTTATCTTGTTGCTCAATCACTGCTTTTAGTGAAATATGCACCTCATCAAACTCAATTTGATTTTGCTGCATAAAAACCCAAGCTCTAAGCGACCAAGAGGAGTATTTTTTGTTACCAATAATTAACTGTAAAGCCATTTTCTACTCATTTTTAAAATACTTTTAGTATACCCTGCGCCTTGTGTAGGGTTTCTTCCAATTCACGCCTTGGTTCAGAGTCAAATACAATGCCAGCGCCAGCTCTAAAGCTTAAATTTTGACCTTGTTTGACCATGGTTCTGATTAAAATATTAAAATCTACCTTTCCATTATTACTGATATAGCCTAATGAGCCAGTATAAGCCTCTCTAGCTTCACCTTCCAATTCAGAAATAATCTCCATGCAGCGAATTTTAGGGCAGCCTGTAATTGTGCCTCCTGGAAATAAAGCGCGAACCAATTGATCAATATTGGTTGAATGTTTCAACTTACCTTTGATGTTTGACACAATATGATGCACATAAGGATAAGTCTCTAATGTCATCACTTCATTGATCTCAATACTACCGTACTCACACACCCTGCCCAAGTCATTGCGCTCAAGATCAAGCAACATAATGTGCTCAGCTTGCTCTTTAGGATGGTTGATCAAGCGTTGTTTTAAAGCTTCATCGTTCTCGCCCTGACCACGTGGATGTGTACCGGCAATGGGCCTAGTTTCTATGATGTTACCATCAACACTAAATAAACGTTCAGGCGAAGAAGAAATGATACTAAACTTTTCAAATTGGGCCAGCGCTGAGAATGGTGCGGGGTTTGATTTTTTTAAACTACTATAAAGCTGTGTAGCTGAGCAATCTTGTTTTAATGTGTAATTCCAAGCTCGTGATAAATTCACCTGAAATACATCTCCAGCCTTAATGTAGTTTTTAATCTTTCCAACACCTGATAAAAACTTATCATCCGCTTCGCAACTCAATTTCCCCGAAAAATCAGTCAATACAGTAGGTTTTATTTTTTTAATGTCTTCTAATATTTTATCAATTCTAAGTTGATTATTTTCCTCATCAATTAGGTACGTTTTATTCAGCTGATGATCAATAATTATCGCACTAGGTGTTTTGACTGCAATAGCAATTGGTAGATTACTATCATGGGTGTGCTTAGCAAGTGTTGGCTCAATTTGGCCAATCAGTTCATAAGCTAAGTAGACAAACCAACCACCTGTAAATGGTAAATGTTGATGGCTTTTATTATTAGGTAAGACGTTATCCGAAAGCTCTGTTAGAAAGTCAAATTCTGATAATTTGTTAAGCGCTATCTCTTGTTGAGGGTGTGCAAATAATATCGAATAACGATTGTTATCATTGTGATTAACACTTTCTAGTAGAAATGGATAGCGATGCTTATTAAGTTGACACAAGCCATCCAAAACAACGTCCGGAATCTCTAAAACATTCATTTTAATTTTTACTGATAAGTCTCGTTATTATCTAACTTTTTAGGTGTAATCTTGCTTAACAATTGCTTAGCTCGATTAATTGAATTATGTGACGGGAACTTCAACAACATACTGTTCAATAGTTTTTCAGCTTTTTTAGTTTGCTTAAGCTCTACATACACCCTGGCGAGCTCAAATAACGAATTTGAATATTTATGATGTAACGGACTACCTTGCTGAAAAGTCAAAAAAGTATGCTTTGCTTGCTGATAGTCACCCATAGCTAAATAAGACTTGGCCAGCCAATAATGTGCATCTGAAGCATGATTTTTGTCAGGATAAATATCTAAATATTGCTTAAAAAATACAATGGCTTGATCGTATTGATCAGCGACCAATAAAGAGCGAGCATTGGTATAAATTTTTTTAGCTTTTTGATTGTGCTCGCGTACACACATCATGGTTTTCTCAACTACAACACTGGATTTTTTATACTCCATCAGATTGAATAATTCGGCAATTTTTTGACTACTTTCTTGTTGCTTTTGCTCTAGTTGCTCAATTTTGCCAACTAACGCTTTATTTTTACGCACCAACTTCTTAATCTTTTTATTATGATCCATGATCACTTTGTCGGTATTAATACCAGCAGAAGCTGGCTGATAAGCAAATACAGCCAGAAAAATTATGAGTGAAAGACGTTGCATTACTATCTATTGATAAATAAATTCAACACGCCTGTTCTTTTCCCAGGCACTTTCATTATGTGTTTGCACAATTGGCATCTCTTCACCAAAGCTAATCACCTCTACACGCGAACTAAGGTCGTACAAGCCCAGCACCTCTTTAACCGCTAAAGCTCGATTTTCACCCAAAGCAAGATTATATTCACGAGTGCCGCGCTCATCCGCATGCCCTTCTAGGCGTAGATTAAGGCTTGGGTTGTCACGCATAAAGTTCGCATGCAAAATAATTTGCTTAGTTGCCACTTCATTTATCTCACTGCCATCGTAAGAAAAATACAAAACAAATGATACACCTGTGCTTTTTAGTTCAGAAGTCACTGTATGAACTACGCTGTTTTTAACTGTGTAATTACCACCATATTCTTGCGACTCAAAACGAGAGGTATCTGCTACTACAATACTCTCTTCAGTATTAATAACACTTGGTTTTGGCGCTACTTTTTGATACAACTCTTCAATTACTGCTGAACAAGAGGATAAAAGCACAGTAGCTGTGATTAATGAGGCAATTTTTAACATAGTAACTCCTGATTTTATTTAGAATAATGAGACCAATTCGGCTCTCTAACTTCACCAGTTTTACTGGTAAGCTCAAAGGTTTGACGACCTAAGATTGAAACAACTGACAACACGCCCATATCACCTTTGTTAGTAGCAAAGATAATCATGCCGCCGTTTGGCGAAAAGAAAGGTGACTCATCTAGCTTGTTATCAGTGATAACGATTAAATCTTTAGTGGCAATATCCAGCAAGGCAATGCGATAATCTCGATCAACCCGATGCACTAAAGCCAGACTTTTTCCATCAGGTGAAAATACCGCTTTAGCGTTGTAACTACCTTCAAAGGTTGCTCGCTTGATCGTATTTGTTTTTAGATGTTTGATATACACTTGCACTTGACCTGAGCGATTAGAGGTAAAGGCAATGCGTTCACCATCAGGTGAATAGCTTGCTTCAGTGTCAATACCTACATCCTTGGTTAAACGGGTTAATTTTTCATCTTTCAGATGATACGAGTAAATATCCTTATTGCCATCTTTTGAAAGTGTCATGATAATACTTTCGCCATTTGGATGCCAGGCAGGTGCTGATGCAATGCCATTAAAATAAGGCAATTTTTGTGTTTTACGACGCATAAATGGGTACTGAATAAATACCTCAGAGCGGCCGTTTTTAAACGACACATAGGCAATTTTATTTTGATCTGGCGACCAAACTGGCGATAAAATCGGGCTTGCTGCTCTAAAAATAGTTTGTGGGTTCTGTGTATCAGAATCTGAAATCTCCAAGCGATATTCACGTTTTCCATCACCCTTGTTAGTAACAGTAACATAAGCTAAGCGCGTATCAAATGAGCCTTTCTCACCCAATAAGGCAAAATAAATCTGATCAGATAAATAATGAGTAATACGCCTAATACCACTATTATGAACAGCAAACTTTTTAGCATATAACGTTTTTCTTGTATAAGTGTCAATCAGTTCGATTTCAACATTAAAGATTTTCTTGCTGACTTGCTCAAGCTTGCCAATAACAATGGCTTCAATTTTTTTAGCCTGCCATTTTTCAAAATCAATCTCGCTGCTAATAATATGTTCAGCACTTGAGGCGTTAAATTCACCTGAGCGATTAAAGTTATCACGCATGATCTGAGCAATCGCTTCTCCTTGCCTGGCATCACCTTTGACAGTAAATGGAGAAATAACAATTGGGAATGCATTTTCATCTTGTTTTAAGATGGTTACTTCTAGTACGGCAAATGCAATAGTGGCATAAAGTGCTAAAAAAATAGCAGCTAGTTTTCTCATTCTCTCTCTTCGATCCAATTCATTTGAATAGCTTCAAGAATTTTTTCACCTGATTTTTCGCCGTCATCATCAAATTCTTCTAACGCCATCACCATTTCTCTTAAATCAACAAAACCAACTGTTAAAGGGTTTGTATCTGGATGCATTTCATCTAATGCCATGGCAATATCTAATGAGTCTGTCCATTTCATAAAAAATACCTATAGAATAATTAACCTAATTTTAACCAAATAGCGTTAAACCATGTGTCATTTTAACAACTTAAAATCGATGCGCATTTTGAACAAATTTTAGCGCTTTCAAGGCTTTTGTTACTGCTTGTAAATGGTATGCATCTGCCACACTAATAACCAAATCTAAGGATTTAATTGAATTATCTTTTTCGTGAACTTCAATATGCTCAATATTGCTTTCCAACTTAGCAACAACATTAGCAATGGAGGCTAGTGTACCTCGCTGATTGTCCACATCAACAGTTAGCTTAACTTCAAAAGTTTCATTACCATCAGATTCCCAATCGACAGATAACCACTGTGCACGTTTCTCTTTAACACGAATAAAATTCGCACAATCAGTTCGATGCATAACCATGCCTTTTGATATGGTTAAGATGCCGGCTACTTTATCACCAGGAATAGGATAACAACAACGTGCAAAGCTAATTGCTTTATCATGAGTGGTATTAATCTTAATCTTTTGCATCATCTGCTGATCATCACCATACTGTAATTTATTCAGCACAACTGAGACTAAAATTTCACTCAAACCGATACGAAAATGCAAATCGTCTACCGAATCACAACCTAACTCATTAAGACAAGCTTTCCATTTATCACTATCAATACTACTCATGTCGATATTTTGATAATCAAATGCGTTGGACAATAAATACTCACCCAAACGAATTAGCTCAGTTGCGGATTGTGACTTAAGATATATCTTAATAGCGGATTTAGCCTTAGCAGTAACCACCATTTGCAACCAAGATGGATGTGGCTTAGCTTTATCATTAGTAATAATTTCTACTGTTTGACCAGAGCGCAATTGCGTTGAAATCGAAGCGCTAATTTGGTCAATTCTAGCTTTCATTGCTCGATGACCAACATTGGTATGCACCATATAGGCAAAATCGAGCGCCGTAGATCGATATGGCAACTGTATAATATCACCTCCAGGGGTAAATACAAATACTTCTGAAGGAAATAAATCATTCTTGGTTTCTTCTAAAAACTCTATCGAAGTGCCAGAGTTTTGCTGAATATCAAGCAAAGATCCAAGCCAACTACTCGCTAATTCAGAATCGCTATCTGAATCACTCTTATAATGCCAGTGTGCTGCAATGCCGTATTCGGAGACAAAGTGCATGTCCTCTGAACGAATCTGAATTTCAATAAAGATTTTATTTGGACCGAATAAAATAGTATGCAATGATTGATAACCATTAGATTTTTCTAAAGCCACATAGTCTTTAAATTTACCTGGCAAAGGTTTGTACAAATTATGAATAATACCTAACGCTTGATAACACTGAGCAACATCACTTACAATTACCCTAAAAGCATACATATCAAGCACCTGAGCAAACCTCAAATGCTTATTTTTCATCTTTTTATAGATACTACAGGGTTGCTTGCGTCGACCACTAATATTAACATCTGGTAAGCCTTCTTGCTGCAGGCGAACATTAAGCTGCTCTTGAATATGGCCAATTACCTTAGTTCGACTGCCACATTGTTTTTTAATCTGACTAATTAATACTCGATGACGAAAAGGATGAATAGCCTTAAAACACAGGTTGTCTAACTCAACTCTAATACTGTTCAAACCCAACCTTCTAGCAATTGGCGCATGTATCTCAGCGGTTTCTTTGGCAATTCGAAGTTGTTTATCTCGTCTCATCGAGCCTAGGGTGCGCATATTATGTAAGCGATCGGCAAGTTTGATTACCATAACGCGCATGTCGTCACTCATGGCTAAAAATAATTTACGGAAATTTTGTGCTTGCTTATCAATATTGGTATGAAATTCTAAACCCGTTAGTTTTGAAACACCTTCAACAATGTGTGCAATTTCATAGCCAAAATCATACTTAATCTCTTCATAAGTAACACTAGTATCTTCAATACAATCATGTAGTATTGCAGCAACAATACAATAATAGTCAAGTTGCAACTCAGCCAAAATCATCGCCACTGAAAGTGGATGAAATACATAGGCTTCGCCTGACTTTCGATATTGACCATCATGTGCTGTTGCAGCAATAATATACGCTTGATATACGCCTTTCACTTGGGATTTAGGCATGTACTTTTCAAGCACATCACATAGCTCGCTAATTAGAATTCTTGGACTATCTTTTGACATTTAATTGAGGTTAAATTTTGGATTAAGTTTTGCCATTATAATACTTATGCATCAGTATAATGATGTGCATATTTATAATCAATTTACACGCCAATCCATGAAAAAACTTATTCTTATTCTGCCTTTACTAACTTTATTTTTAAATGGTTGCTTCTGGGAGGAAGAGAAAAAACGTGAATCAATCACCAAAGGCTGGTCACCAAAAACCTTCTTCACCCAGGCAAAAGATCAGATTTCTGCCGGATCCATGGATAAAGCCATTGAGTTATTTGAGCAATTACAGGCAGCTTATCCAAGCTCTAAGTACGCACTACAATCCAAGCTTGAAATCGCTTATGCGCTTTATAAAAATGAAGATTACGATCAAGCTATTGATCGCTTAAATAGCTATATCAAGCTATATCCTGATCACCTCTCTACTCCATATGCCTATTATTTACGTGGTGTTATTTCAGAAGACAAATCCCGATCAATCCTAGATGACTATATTACTGACAACGCTCAGCGTGACGTAAATTCAGTACGTGATGCGTTTAATTACTACTTGGTATTAATCGATAAATTTCCTAAAACTGAGTACACTGAAGAAGCTAAAACCCGTTTAGTAATTTTAAGAAACATTCTATCTCGTCATGAATTATTTGTTGCTATTTACTATACAAAAAAAGGTGCTAATATTGCTGCAATTAATCGTAGCAAATACATCATTGAAAAATACCCGAACACGCCCTCTGTACCTGCAGCACTGCATTTAATGGCACACAACTACGATATCATCAATACACCAATATTGGCCAAAGATACGCGTCGCGTACTTAAAAATAGCTACCCGCTATACACACCACATTACACACTAGAAGACTAACTCAGCCCCTCGTCAATGACTAAAATAGAGCGAGGCTTTGCACTAAAAATATCTTTAATCATGACAACCCGTATGCTCGGTCTGTTCATGATTTTTCCGATTTTTTCAGTCTATGCTGATCATTATGAAAGTGTGACGCCACTTTATATTGGTCTTGCTATTGGTGCTTACGGACTAACCCAGGCTTTTTTTCAAATACCATTTGGCTACCTATCAGACAAATACGGTCGCAAGCCTTTACTTGTATTGGGCCTTGTTATTTTCTTTATCGGTAGTATTGTTGCCGCTAATGCTACTGATATCTACCAAGTGGTTGCCGGTAGAGCTCTACAAGGCGCTGGTGCAATTTCTGCCGTTCTAATGGCATTTTTAGCTGACTATGTCAGTGAAGAAGAGCGCCCTAAAGCGAATGCTTTTGTTGGTGTGCAAATTGGCATGGCATTTATGCTAGCCTTACTATTAGGCCCAATTATTGGTCATCAGTTTGGTATATCAGGCATGTTCTGGATCATTGCAGCACTATCAATTGTGGCACTAATTATTGTTACAACATTGCCAAATGCCAAACCCATAAAACAATACAAACTCTCCGTTGCTAATTTAAAAAAAATTCTAACAACTGATTTACTAAGATTAGATTTTAGTATTTTTGCACTACATTTAATCTTAACCAGTTCTTTTATTGCAATACCAATTTTCCTGGTCGATAACAACATCCTTAGTATTCAAGATAACTGGCAAATATACTTGCCTATTATCATGCTGTCATTCCTAGGCATGATCCCAATGATTATTGTTGCCACCAAGTATCAAAAAACAAAAACAGTTTTTTTACTTTCAATTTTTATACTAGCATTCAGTCAAATCCTATTTTATAAAAGTGAGTTAAATTATACGACATTTTTTGTGATCTTGACCTTATTTTTTATTGCTTTTAACGCACTAGAAGCCCTGCTACCATCACTAATTGCCAAAACTGCAAGCAGCAGCAAGCGCGGACTGGCAATGGGTTTTTATTCTAGTTCGCAATTCTTTGGTGCATTTGTTGGTGGTGTAATCGGCGGATGGATTTACAACAATTTTGGTTTGAATAGTGTATTCTTATTCACCACATTTACTGCAATTATCTGGTGGCTAATCGCCCTAAGTATGCGCACTGAAAAACATTAATTATTAACGGGAGAAAATTCAATGGCAGGCATTAATAAAGTAATTTTAGTAGGTAACTTAGGTCAAAAACCAGAGGTTAAATACGCATCTAACGGCAATGCAATTGCAAATCTTTCGGTGGCAACAAGTGAGTCTTGGATGGATAAAAATACTGGTCAAAAACAAGAAAAAACTGAATGGCACCGCGTTAGTTTATTTGGAAAATTAGCAGAAATTGCCGGCCAATATTTAGACAAAGGCTCTAAGGTTTACGTCGAAGGTAAATTGCAAACTCGTAAATGGCAAGATAAATCTGGTGCTGATCGTTACACCACTGAAATAGTCGTTTCAGGTTTTAACGGTACATTGCAAATGCTAGATCGTCGTGATGGCCCTAGTGCTGGTACGCCGCAACAAGCTGGTGGACAACAAGCGCCAAATGCACCTCGCGTGCAAGCCCCAACTCAAGATCCAATTACACCAGTTGACAACGGCTTTGATGATGATATTCCATTCTAGAACTTAGAAAGACCCAATAAAAACCTGCTAACGTGGGTTTTTTTTCGACCTTTAAAATCTAAACCCTCTTAAGGCCATGGTTATACATTCTTAGCATGCCTTTAAGTCCATTGCCATTTAGCTTAGACCAAGACTGAACAACTTGTTGATAACCCTTATGCCAAGGTTGAAATGCTTCAGTGCCAATTTTGGCTTGTGTATGTATAGATTGCGTATAATCTTTAGCCAATGTTTGCACTGCTATTGAAGTGCCGGAGGCTGACAATGTTTCTGTGACGGCCGTTAATATACTTTTAAGTTTCATACCAACTCCTTTTACAATGTACTTGTCTTTTACTATACACCTCATCAACAATAGATTCAACAAGTATCGAAATACATTGAAGTCACACGATGAACATCAGATGGGATAATCATCTTAGCTAATTATTTTTTTGATTGATTATTTATGAATGATATAGAATCAGCACAAATCTGGATCGATGCAGACTCCTGCCCTGTTGCTATTAAAGAAATCTTATTTAAGGCTGCTGATCGCACACAAACCCAAATCACGCTAGTAGCTAATCATGCTTTGCACCTACCGCCCTCTCGTTATTTAAGTTTTATTCAAGTGCCAGCAGGATTTGATGTTGCTGATAATGAAATCGTTAAACGACTAAACTCAGGGGATTTAGTAGTTACCAGCGACATCCCCCTGGCAGATGAGGTGATTACCAAAGGTGCAACAGCATTAAGCCCAAGAGGTGAATTGTTTAACGCCAATAATATTAAGTCAAAGCTTAGTATGCGTGATTTTATGGATGTGATTCGATCAAGCGGTGTGCAAACTGGCGGTCCGTCACCTTTAAGCCAAGCTGACCGACAAAACTTTGCTAACCACTTAGATCGATGGTTCAATCAGAACTAAAGACTAGCGCCAAGTTGGCTTCATGTACATGCCAGGTGTTGCTTCTTCAGCCATAATCTTACCTGGCTCCATCATTCTACGAATACCCTGATCCATCCCAGGCATCATAAATGATGATGACTGAGGTTGGCGAACTTGTTGTTGAGGTATGCCCGGATTAAATGGCATCATATTCATGCCACCAAAAGATTGTACTGGTTGAGCTTGACGACTGGATGCACCATCCATAGGCCATGGTATAGGATTATAAGCGTAGCGCTGTCTTGGTGCTGCGTATCGAGAATTAGAATATCTAGGCTGGTTATAAGCTTGAATACCCCATGGCATAGAATTACCATTAAACTGCTGCATTTGTGTTTGTGGTTGAGCAAAATTCTGCCCGCCAAATGATGACATCATCGATGTTGGATCACCAAAATTAGCATTAGCCATTGTGCCAACAACTAGCGTCAACCCAATACAAGTTTTCAAAAAACCAGTCTTTATTTGTTTCATGTCTCTCTCCTCAAGCGTTAATAAAAAGTATGAAATTGAACTATACACTGAGATTAAACCATTCACAAGCTAAAAAAATAGTATTTTTTTTAATTTTATAATAACAAATCGGTTAAGTTATTTTTCTTTCTTGACCTTATCTCTAGCATCCCAATAGTTAGCTTTGTCTTTCAAAATCCAACGAACACCGCCTTTAGGATTTTCAACGTCACCTTTGTATCTTGGAATTAAATGCACGTGTAAATGCTTAACACTTTGCCCTGCCGCTTCACCATTATTAACACCGATATTGTAAGCGTCTGGCTCAAACTCCTTGTCTAAAATCAGCTTGGCTTTTTGCACAGCAATACCAATAGCCAAAAGCTCAGCTTCTGTGGCTTCAAAATAAGTAGCAAAATGGCGTTTTGGGATAACCAGTGTATGGCCTGGAGATGCGGGAAAATTATCAATAAATGTCAGCGTTAAATCACATTTACCGATAATTCTTTCTTGATTTTTTAATTTACAAAATAAACATTCTGCACTCATGTTGTTAGCCTAGATTAAAAATAGATAATTTGGACAATAATTTTACCTCAATCAAACATCTGATGTTTGCATGCTTGTTTTTAAAATCCTGCTTTTTGAGCGAAAAAAAGTCGGCCATAGGCCGACTCTTCAATAAACAACTAAAAACTACTTAGTTGTTTCTGGTGCTACGTTTGTTTCAGCTGTTGTTGGGATTATTTGGTTGTAACCATAGTTCCAAGGTGCGCTGTTCATGTTCATAGGGCCAAAAGAATTTGAACCTGTATCCATGTTGAACGGCTGACCATTGCCGCCATTGTTAAATGGGCTCATATTTGAATCCATTTTCATTGGACCGAAGCTATTACCATTGTTCCAAGGTACGTTGTTGAAGTTACCGTTGTTCATTGGTATATTCTGACTCCAGCCATTATTGTTCCAAGAGCCATTATTCATGTTGCCAAAATTGCCACCATTACTCCATGGTGTATTACTACCAAAGTTCATTGGATCGTTACTGTTCCAGTTATTACTAAAAGCAGAAGCGCTAAGTGTTACTGTCATTAATGTTAATGCGATAATTTTTTTCATTATATTTCCTTATTTGGTTAGTTTTATTTTGTTGTTGGTTGAACCGATCTATTGGTGTTGTTCCATGGGCCGTTATTCATAGGTCCAAAAGAATTATTTCGGAAGTTAAAAGGCTGTGAATTGCCCCACGGACCTTGATTCCAGTTACGATTTTGCGTTGGGCTGTAATTATTACTCCATGGTCTTTGATTATTGAAGTTGTTGTTATTACTCCAAGGCGTGTTGTTTGAATCAAACTCATCCATCATGTCGTCCATCTCTTCGCTAAACCAATCTGGTGTAAACATTGAGTGTGGGTTGTGAGCAATAAAACCATTGTTACTATTACCGCCATTGTTCCAGCCGTTATTACTCCACGGACCACTGCCAAAGTTTGCAGATGCATTAAGTGCTACTATCATTAATGATACTGATACCATTTTTTTCATTTCCTCTCCCCTTATTATTTTAATAATAGCTTTTAATTATAAACCACTTCTAGTTTTTAATAGACGAAAAAAAACCAGCAACTTGTACTGGTTTTTTTAAACTAGCTAAAACTTACTTAGTTGGTGCAACAGGTGTCTGTGTGCGGTTCCAAGGGCTGTTAAAGTTATTGTATGGGTTATTATAACCACCATAGTTATTGTTATTCCAACCGTTATTGCTGTTATTGAATTCATCATCAAATTCATCTACCATGTTTGACATTTCTTCCATGTACCAACGTGGATCCCAGTAATCGTATGGATTGTAACCAAACATACCGTTATCATCTTGGTAGCCGTTGTTGTTATAACCATTGGTGTTATTCCATGGCATATCGTTGCTGTTAAAAAATGCGTTTGCACTAAGAGAGGCTACTACCAATATCATTGTTAAAAGTTTTTTCATTTGTCTTATCTCCATATCTAAATTATTGTTAAGAAACTATATTATAACATGATAATATAAAATGACAAGCTTTAATTAAAACCTGCGGCCCTGGGGTCTTCTTGGCTCAATAAAATTATAATTAGCTGGATATGGGCTTGGCAACTCATTTAACTGCGATGAAGATATGCTATTCGGATTAGAAAAGGACATTGCTGCAGGTGTCATATAACTAGGCTTTGGCATATTTTGAGATTCGGCCTGAAATGCTTGATCAGGAGTTGGCATTTTCGACATATTAAACTTTGAAGCACCAACGTTATAAGGGTGATTGTTATAAGGATAGCCGTAATTAGAATTATGTTTATCACCAAACATATCGCTATCTGTTGCCTTTTTCATCCAAAACATCGGTGTCCAAGCTGGCCAATCGTTATTTTTATAATCAGAGCCATAACTATTAAAATCTAAAAATGCCTGTGCGTTAATACTGCTAATCAGCAATCCAGTTAATAATATCTTTTTCATGAGTATCCTTGTTTGTAATTAAGGCCTATTATAAAGCTGAATTTATGACACATGGACACTTATACCCTTTGGGTATAATATGGCGTATGAGTACAAAACAGACATTACAAAGCCTTTTAAAGCAACGAATTTTAGTGCTAGATGGCGCTATGGGTACCATGATTCAAAGGCATAAGTTTAGTGAAGAAAAGTATCGTGGCGAACGCTTTAAAGATTGGCATATTTTGGTTCAAGGCAACAACGATCTTTTATCATTAACTCAGCCAAAAATTATTCAAGACATTCATCGCTCTTATTTAGAAGTGGGTGCAGATATTGTTGAGACCAATACTTTTAATGCCACTCAAACTTCCATGTCTGATTACAAGATGGAAGAATTCGCTTATGAAATTAATGTTGAAAGTGCGCGCTTAGCTAAAGCGGCTTGTGATGAATTTTCAACTAAAGATAAGCCTCGCTTTGTTGCGGGCGTTATTGGCCCCACATCTCGTACTTGTTCGTTATCACCCGATGTAAATGATCCTGGTTTTAGGAATGTCACCTTTGATGAATTGGTTGACGTTTACATGGAGTCAACTCGCGGCTTAATCGAGGGCGGTTCAGATATTATTCTAATTGAAACTATCTTTGACACACTTAACGCTAAAGCGGCTATTTTTGCCGTACAGCAAGTGTTTGAAGATGACAACGTTGAATTGCCAATTATGATCTCAGGCACTATTACTGATGCTTCTGGCCGTACACTTTCAGGACAAATGACCGAAGCATTCTACAACTCTTTACGTCATGCCGATCCTATTTCTATTGGTCTTAACTGTGCACTAGGCCCTGATTTATTACGTCAATATGTGGCTGAACTTTCACGTGTAGCTAATACTTATGTGTCAGCCCATCCAAATGCTGGCTTACCTAATGAGTTTGGTGAATATGATCTAGGTGCCATCACCATGAGTGAGCAAGTTGGCGAATGGGGAACTTCTGGCTTAGTAAATATTTTAGGTGGTTGCTGTGGCTCCACACCTGAACATATTAAATGCATTGCTGATGCGGTTAAGGGTGTTAGTCCTCGAAAAATTCCTGACATCAAACCAGAGTGTCGCCTATCAGGCCTAGAAGCCTTTAATATTGACAATGACTCTTTATTTGTAAATGTTGGTGAGCGCGCTAACGTAACCGGATCTGCCAAATTTAAACGCCTAATTCTTAATGAAGAGTTTGAGGAGGCGCTAGATATTTGTCGTGCGCAAGTAGAGGATGGCGCCCAAATTGTTGATATCAATATGGACGAAGGTATGCTGGATGGCAAAGCAGCCATGGTTCGCTTTATGAACCTCATTGCCTCTGAGCCAGATATTTGCAAAGTACCACTAATGGTAGATTCATCCAAGTGGGAGATTATTGAAGCTGGCCTTAAATGCACACAAGGTAAGGCGGTTGTTAACTCAATCTCACTGAAAGAAGGTAAGGAAAACTTTGTTAAGTATGCCAAACTTTGTAAGCGCTATGGTGCGGCAATTATTGTAATGGCTTTTGATGAAGTTGGTCAAGCTGATACGCAAGAACGAAAAGTTGAAATCTGTACGGATGCTTATAACATTCTAGTTAATGAAGTCGACTTTCCACCAGAAGACATTATTTTTGACCCAAATATCTTTGCAATTGCAACTGGTATTGAAGAGCACAATAACTACGGTGTAGACTTTATCGAAGCCACACGTGAGATCACCAAAAACCTACCTTATGCAAAAATATCCGGTGGTGTGTCTAACGTATCATTCTCATTTAGAGGCAATAATCCAGTACGTGAAGCCATTCACTCGGTGTTTTTATATCATGCAGTGAAAGCTGGCATGACCATGGGGATTGTTAATGCTGGTCAATTGGTGATTTATGATGACATTGATCCTGAGCTTAAAAAAGCTGTGGAGGATGTAGTACTTAATAGTGATGCACAAGCAGGTGAACACCTAGTAGATATCGCTGGAAAATTCTCTGGTACGGGCGAACAAAAAGAAAACCCTAGAGATTTAGAATGGCGAACGTGGTCTGTTGAAAAACGCTTACAGCATGCTTTGGTTAAGGGTATTACCAAATTTATTGACGAAGATACCCAAGAAGCTTATGACAAACTTGGTCGTCCTATTTTAGTCATTGAAGGCCCGTTAATGGATGGTATGAATATAGTCGGTGATTTATTTGGTGCTGGCAAGATGTTTTTACCTCAAGTGGTTAAATCCGCGCGAGTGATGAAAAAATCAGTAGCTTATTTGGATCCGTACCTAGAAGCAGAAAAAGAAGATTGCGCCTCAACCTCACAAGGCAAAATTTTAATGGCAACCGTTAAAGGCGACGTACATGATATTGGTAAAAATATCGTTGGCGTGGTGCTGTCTTGTAATAATTACGAAATTATTGATTTGGGTGTAATGGTGCCAACCGAAACTATTTTAGAAACTGCCAAAAGAGAAAATGTAGACATTATCGGTTTATCTGGCCTAATTACCCCGTCGCTTGATGAAATGGTATTTGTTGCCAAAGAGATGACGCGTCAAGGCTTTGCTTTGCCACTGATGATTGGTGGCGCAACCACCTCCAAAGCACACACAGCGGTTAAGATTGAACCAGAGTATGACAAAGGTGTATTCTACGTACAAGATGCCTCTAAAGCAGTTGGTGTCGCTTCTAAATTACTCTCTGCTAAAGCCAAGCCAAAACTGTTAGCCGAAGTTACAGAAGCCTATGAAGAAGTAAGGCGACGTCGCGCCAACAAAGGTAAGAGTAAATTAGTCTCTATGGAGAATGCTCGAGCCAACAAGCCAAAGCTAAAATTTGATACCATTACCACGCCAAATCAAATCGGCGTACTAGTCTTTAAGAATTATAATTTAGCTGAAATTTTTGAATACATTGACTGGGTGCCGTTTTTCCGCACTTGGGAGCTTGCAGGTAAATTCCCTGATATCTTAACTGATGAAGTTGTGGGTGAATCAGCTTCAGAGCTGTACAAAGATGCTCAAGACATGTTTGAAAAAGTCATTGATGAAAAACTCTTACAAGCCAATGCAGTTGTAGGCGTTTTTCCTGCCAATAGTGTCAATGAAGATATTGAACTGTATGATGATAATGGTGATGTATTAATGACACTAAATCATTTGCGTCAACAACTTGATAAAAAAGGCAACACACCTAATTTCTGTTTAAGTGATTTTATCGCCCCTAAAGATACTAATATTCAAGACTATATGGGTGCATTTGCGGTTACCGCAGGTATTAACATCGACCCTTTGGTTGAAGCTTATGAAGCTGATCATGATGATTACAACTCAATTATGATTAAAGCAGTGGCTGACCGTTTAGCCGAAGCTTTTGCTGAAATGATGCATTATAAATTCCGTACTGAAATTTGGGGATATAGCGATGAAGACTTTAATAATGATGAATTTATTGAAGAAAAATACCGTGGTATTCGCCCTGCCCCTGGCTACCCTGCTTGCCCCGAGCACAGTGAAAAAGACAAGATTTGGGAATTACTCGATGTTGAAAAAAATATCGGTATGACGCTCACTAGCTCGTATGCAATGCTGCCAACAGCAAGCGTTAGTGGCTGGTATTTTGCCCATCCTCAATCTCGATTTTTTGGTGT
>NZ_FQTP01000027.1 GCF_900128515.1 Bathymodiolus heckerae thiotrophic gill symbiont | reverse complement strand
AATGAATAAAAATATGTTTAATCTACACTTGAAAGAATGTGAATTTAGATTCAATAATCGCAAGCAAAATCTTTATAAGATTTTGCTTGAAATGTTCAGAAAAGAGTCGCTTAAGTTGTCATGACCCATAATTATCAATATAAGACTTTGATAACTATCAATAATTATCACCAGATATGGTGGAGAAAGAGGGATTCGAACCCTCGGTACGTTACCGTACACCCGCTTTCCAAGCGAGCAAATTAAACCGCTCTGACATTTCTCCGTAAAGATTTGGATATTTTACGTTAATATCGCTGCAAAACTATCCATTTAAAGAATTTGCTATAGAATACTTTTTAATCAAAATAACGCCTTAAAAAGGCTATTTTAAGGCTTAAGCAGGCGTTTTAGCGCCTATTTAATATGTATTTCTACACCAGTCTAGGTTATTTTGATTATTTGCTAAATTTTTAGCTAATTTTCATTCCAGCTTTAGCGCCCGAATCTGGCGATAAGATGTGTAGTGATTTACCATCACCCGCTGCTAGCACCATACCTTCAGACATTCCAAATTTCATTTTTCTTGGTGCTAGGTTTGCCACCATTATCGTTAAACGACCTTCAAGATCTTCAGGTATATAATGCGCTTTAATGCCGGCAAATACATTACGTGTATTCTCTTCACCAATATCCAAGGTTAGTTGCAATAACTTGTCTGCACCCTCAACATGTTGTGCTTTAACAATTTTAGCAATCCGTAAATCAATTTTTGTGAAATCATCAATACTAATCATATCATCTTCCTCTTCTGGTTCTTGTTGCATGGTTGTTTGCTTTGAAGCTTCAATTACTGCGTTAATTTGATCATCTTCGATGCGGGACATTAACGGCTTAAATTTATTGATTTTATGCTTGGTAAGCGGATGTTTAAGATCAGTCCAGTTTAATTCATCAATATTTAAGAATAACTCCACTTCTTTCGCCATATCTGGCAATACCGGCTTTAGGTAAGTCATTAGCACGCGGAACAAATTAAGTGCTAAAGAGGTAACGTCGTGCACTTGTGCCTCCTTACCTTCTTTTTTGATTAACTGCCAAGGCTTGTGTTCATCAACATATTGATTGGCCTTGTCTGCAAGTTTCATGATCTCACGCATGGCTTGATTGTAATTTCGCGCCTCATACAGCTTGGCAATATCATCACTTTTGGCGACAAATTCATTGTAAAGCTCAGACTCAATGGCGTAAGCAGAGAGTGTTTTGTCGAATTTTTTCACCACAAATCCGGCACAGCGAGAAGCGATATTAACTACTTTTCCAACCAAATCAGAATTAACACGTTGTTTGAAATCTTGCAGATTGAGATCGATATCATCAATTTTTGATGAAAGCTTGTAAGCGTAGTAATAACGCAAACATTCTGGATTTAGGCTTTCTAAATAAGTTCTTGCTTGAATAAATGTACCACGAGATTTACTCATCTTTTGGCCGTTAACGGTTAAAAATCCGTGCGCATAAATAGCAGTGGGTGTGCGGTAATTTGAACCCATGAGCATTGCTGGCCAGAATAACGCATGGAAATAAACAATATCTTTACCAATAAAATGATACAGTTCAGTTTTAGAATCTTGATTGAAATATTCATCAAAATCCAAGCCTTGCTCGTCACATAATTTTTTAAAGCTAGCCATATAGCCAATTGGTGCATCGAGCCATACATAAAAGTATTTATTTTCAACACCTGGAATTTGAAAGCCAAAATATGGCGCATCGCGAGAAATATCCCACTGTTGCAAACCTTGTTCAAACCACTCAGCAAGTTTATTGCTAATTTCAACTTGCAGATGCCCTGCTTCAGTCCACTCTTTAAGTTGTACCTCAAACTGTGGCAAATCAAAGAAATAATGCTCTGAATCTTTAGTGATTGGTGTTGCACCTGATACTGCCGATTTGGCGTTAATTAGTTCAGTCGGTGAATAAGTTGCACCACACACTTCGCAGTTGTCGCCGTATTGATCTTTAGCGCCACATTTAGGACACTCGCCACGAATAAAACGATCTGGCAAAAACATTTTCTTTTCGGGATCAAATGCTTGCGAAATAATACGAGTTTTGATAAAGCCAGCGTCATTCAATTTATTGTAGATTCCTGCAGAAATTTCTTTGTTTTCAGGGCTGTGAGTAGAATGATACTGACTAAAATCAATTGAGAATTCTTTAAAATCAGCTTGATGACGTTCACTCACACCTTTGATTAGCTCTTCAGGTGTAATGCCAAGCTCATTAGCTTTAAGCATGATAGGTGTACCATGTGCATCATCTGCACAAACATAGTGACATTCATTGCCCATCATTGTTTGGAAGCGCACCCAGATGTCAGTTTGAATGTATTCTAGCAAATGACCTAGGTGGATCTCACCATTAGCATAAGGCAGTGCAGAAGTAACTAAAATTTTTCTTGGACTCATAGGATAGGCTTGTTAATATTAAGGTTGACTGGTATCGTTATACGATAAAATAGTCTCATTTTACTGAATACAGGCGCAAGATTATGGCAGATTTAACTGTTGATAGCATTAACAGCATTTTAACAAGTGTTGTTGATAAATACACCGAGCAAGATATTGTTTCTTCAAATGCAATCAACTCTATTGAGTTTGATGGTGACAAAGTAAATATTACTGTTGAACTTAACTACCCTGCAAAAGGCTACCATGACGAGCTAACAAAGCAAATTACAGATGCATTAGCCGCTAAAGATATTAACAGCGTTGATGTTACTATTGAGACAAAAATCGTTAAGTACTCAACTCAGAAAGGTGTTGAAATTCTTTCTGAAGTTAAAAACATTATTGCCGTTGCTTCAGGTAAAGGTGGTGTTGGAAAATCAACCACAGCAGTTAACTTAGCACTTGCACTTCAAGCTGAAGGTGCAAAAGTTGCTATTTTAGATGCAGATATTTACGGCCCATCACAGCCGAGAATGCTAGGTGTAAGCAAGCTTAAGCCTGACACTTCTGCAGAAGGTAAGTTATTACCAATCCTGGGTCATGGCATGCAAAGTATGTCTATTGGTTATTTAGTAGATGAAGATAATCCGATGATTTGGCGTGGCCCTATGGTGACGCAAGCGTTAGAACAGATGTTGCGCGACACGCTTTGGCGTGGCATTGATTATATGATTATTGACCTTCCGCCAGGAACGGGTGATACTCAATTAACGCTATCTCAGAAGATTCCAGTTAGTGGCTCGGTGATTGTAACCACGCCACAAGACATTGCCCTACTAGATGCTAGAAAAGGTTTAAAGATGTTTGAAAAAGTTAACATCCCTATTCTTGGTATTATTGAAAATATGTCTTTACATATTTGCTCAAAGTGTGGCCATGAAGAGGCTATCTTTGGTACAGGTGGCGGTGAGATGATGGCCAAAGAGTCAGCAGTAAACTTCCTTGGTGCATTGCCATTAGAAATGGATATTAGAACTGATGTTGATGAAGGCACACCTACTGTTGCTAAAAACCCTGAAGGTCGTGTTGCTGAAATCTATAAAGAAATTTCTAGAAAAGTAAGTGCTAAATTAACACTTCAAAATCGCGCTATGAGTTCGTTCCCAAGCATTATCATTGAGTAAAACTCTTTAAATGGCTTTTAATTGTTAAAAGCCATTTAAAAAAAATAGTAAACTAAAAGCCTTTTTACAAGGCTTTTTTTTCGCATGGATTATTTCAAACAATTTAAGGGTCGTTTCATGGGTGTTATGCAATGGGATGATTGTCTCGCACTATTAGAAACATTGCACAGTAATCCAAATGATTGGTATCTGTACGATACACTTAAAACCATGCCTAATGAAGTGATGAGTTCAACTGATTTTAGTCAAAAAATAGAGCAAATAAAAATCATTATCAATACTGAGCATGATGAACGATATTGTGGCATTGTTTATACTGATGACTTAAAAAACCCAAGTTTTATTAAGATTTTTCATCCAAAAAACTTAGGAAAGGTTTGTGGGGGAGGTGAACATCCGCTGATGCCACAATGGTTAATTTCAAAAGAAAAGCCCATGGATATTATGGCTGAATTTGGCGAACCTAAGAAAGAAGGCTTTATTTCAAAATATTTAAAATTTTAAATTATTATTTCTTGATTGGGATTTTAGACAAAATATTTTTTTGGAATTGCACAAGGCAGATTTAAAATAAATATGAGTGAGTTTATATTTAATATAGCACAGTACAAGCCGAAAATATACAGTCTAATGATTTTCAGAAACTTGATTGATGGTGTACTTTGGAATTTCAACAACTAAATCTATTTCACCAATAACTGACTGACAAGACAAGCGAGAATCTGGATCTAGACCCCAAGCTTTATCAAGCATATCATCCTCTATTTCATCTGATTCTGCGATTGAATTAAAGCCTTCACGTACATAAATATGGCACGTTGTACAGGCGTTAGACATTTCACAAGCATGCTCAATTTCAACATCATTTTCTAGCATTGCATTACAAATTGTTTCACCTGTTTTGGCTTCAATAATAATACCTTCTGGGCATAGCTCATGGTGAGGCAAGATAATGATTTGTGGCATGTTGTAGTCCTATTTTTTTTAAGGGATTAAAATTCGTCAACGCTATGACCTTTCATAGCTTGCATGACTGTCGCATTCATGCGCATCTCAACAAAGGCAGCGCAAACATCTTCAAGATTGTCAATTTTATCTTTAATAATGCTTTCTTCACTGTGCTTTTCAACTGATTCTAGCTCAGCTCTAGCGGTCAGAATTTGTTCAAGCATTTTAGCATCAATCATGCTTTTATCTTTGGCGAGTGCCGAATCAATAGCTTCAAGTGCTCTACTAGCATCAACTTGCATTTCATGCAATTGGCGAGTTTCTATATCTGATTTAGCAAATAAGACCGAATCTTTTAACATTTTCTCCATCTGCCCATCTGTTAAACCATATGACGGCTTGATAACCACTTGAGCTTTAACGCCTGAAGTTTGCTCTATAGCATTGACAGATAATAAGCCATCAGCATCTACTTGAAACTCAACTCGAATGCGTGCATTGCCAGCAACCATTGGTAGAATGCCGGTTAAATCAAAACGGCCTAATGATCGACAATCTTTAACCAGTTCGCGCTCACCTTGTAATACGTGAATACTCATGGCTGTTTGACCATCTTTAAAAGTGGTAAATTCTTGTGCGCGGGTAATTGGAATAGTCGTATTTCGATGCACTACTTTTTCAACCAAACCACCCATAGTTTCCAAGCCTAAAGATAATGGTAAAACGTCCAATAGAAGCATATCATCAGCCGACTTATTGCCAGCTAAAATATTCGCCTGAATAGCCGCACCCTTGGCAACCACTTCATCAGGATTGATAGAGCACAATACAGGCTTATTAAATAAATCACCGACCATTGATCTAACCAATGGCATGCGTGTTGAACCGCCAACCATAATAATATCTTTAACATCAGTTATTTCAATCTGAGCATCACGCAAAGCACGTTTGGTTAAAAGCAAAGTGCGCTTGATAAGCTTTGTGGATAATTCGTCAAACTTCTTTCTGGTAATGCTGTAAGGCGTTTCAACACAATCAAATTCTGCAAAATCTTGAGTACTTAATGTCTCTTTTGCAGTGCGTGCAAATTGTTTAATTTTTTGAATTTGAGTCGAGGTCAGTTCACTGACACCCATTTTTTCAATACAATCATCAATAATTAGCTGATCAAAATCATCGCCACCCAAGGTTGAATCACCACCTGTTGCCAATACTTTAAACACACCCTTGGTAAAATTTAAAATAGAAATATCAAAGGTGCCGCCGCCTAAATCATAGATTGCATGAATACCCTCTTCACCTGACTCTAAGCCATAAGCAATCGCTGCCGCTGTTGGCTCGTTCAATAGGCGTAGCGTTTTAAGTCCAGTTAAGGTTGCCGCATCTTTAGTGGCTTGACGCTGCGCATCATTAAAATAAGCTGGAACAGTAATGACTGCGCCAACCAAATCACCGCCTAAGGTTTTTTCAGCGCGTTCTTTTAAGGAGTTTAAGATGCTACTAGAGATTTCCACTGCAGATAAATCACCCATAGCAGTATGAAATAAAACATTATTGCAATTTTCAACCAACTGATAAGGGCAGTTTTTAAATTGGCTGGCCTCTTTATATCCTAAGCCCATATAACGCTTAACAGAAATAATGGTATTGGTTGGATCAGTCTTTGCGTAGGGGCAAGCATCACAACCCACTGTTAACTTATTATCTTTACCGCAATGTACGACAGAAGGTAAGATTGCCTTATTGTTCTCGTCTTTTAGAATAACACTTTCACCACTTTGAACAGAGGCTACTAATGAATTAGTTGTGCCTAAATCAATGCCAATGGCTAATTTATGCTGATGAGGAGCACTAGATTGACCAGGCTCGGATATTTGCAATAAAGCCATAACCCTTTACATCCACTCGTCCATTAATTGCTTTGCATGAAGGTTAAGTTGTTCATAAAATTTTAACTCTCTAACAAGGTTTTTAATTTGATCAAAATTTGAATTAAAGGCGATAGAAATATCGGTAATATTTTTCTTGATTTTAATGGATATTTTTTCAATAAAATCATCCAATTCCACCTCATCTTTACTTGATTCAATTGCCTCTAGTGCTTCTCTTAGCTCTATTTGCGACATTAAAAAATCGACATCCATTTGCGTATCTTTTTCATCGAAGGCATTAACCCCTTCCAATTCTAGAAGATATGTTGCACGCAATAAAGATGATTTAAGTGTGTCGTAAGCAGTATTTATTAATGAGGTATTTTGCAAGGCAAAGCTCTTTTCTTTATCAGTACCGATGGCAAATTTATCTGGATGAAACTTTGCCACTTGTTGTTGATATGCAGATTCCAACTCGGTTAAGTCGATATTAAAATTCGGTGTTAATGAAAATAATTCGAAAAAGTTTTGCATAAGTCTTGCTTAATATAAAAAGTATTTAAACAGTAAAAGATTCGCCACAGCCACACTCAGCCTTAGCATTTGGATTGTTAAATTCGAAGCCTTCATTCAGACCTTCTTTAACATAATCAACTTGCGTACCATCGAGATAGATCAAACTTTTGGCATCGATAATCACCTTAACGCCATTATCATCAAAAGTGGTGTCATCATCATTTGCCGTATCGACAAACTCCATGTTGTACCCTAAGCCAGAACATCCAGTAGTTTGCACACTTAAGCGTACGCCAATACCAGATCCACGATTGGCTAAAAAATCAACAACGCGTTTTGCCGCACTGTCAGTTAAAGTGATGGCCATTATCTACTTATGCTTTGTCTTTAATATCTTGAATTGCTGCCTTAATCGCATCTTCAGCTAATACTGAGCAATGGACTTTAACCGGCGGCAATGCCAATTCTTCAGCAATATCAGTGTTTTTGATTAATGCCGCTTCATCTAAAGTTTTACCTTTTACCCATTCTGTTAACAACGAGCTTGATGCAATCGCAGAGCCACAGCCATACGTTTTAAACTTTGCCTCTTCGATAATGCCGTCGTCATTCACTTGAATTTGTAAACGCATTACATCGCCACAAGCTGGCGCCCCAACCATACCCGTGCCTACATTTTTTGCATCTTTATCTAATACACCAACATTACGTGGATTTTCATAGTGATCCATTACCTTTTCGCCATATGCCATGTTATTTCTCCTGTGTGTTTATTGGGTTATTCTAATCCTTTTTGGAATAACTAACCCTTGTATATTTCAAGGGCACATCTATTGACCCTGATGAAATTTTGCAAGCCTTTTAGGACTTAGGCAAACCCTCTTGGGTAAAGCAAAATAATTTGACATATGAATAACTATGCCTGCTTAATTTTATTTTATCCAAGAGGGTTTGTCGTTGTCAAAAAAATATCAGGGTCAATAGATGTGCCCTTAAGTAATTTAGTGCGCTGCCCACTCAATTTTGCTAATATCAATACCTTCTTTGAACATATCCCAAAGAGGTGATAAGTCGCGCAATTTTTGCACTTTCTCACGAACCAAATCAATCGCCATATCTACATCTTGTTCAGTTGTATAACGACCAATGGTAAATCTAATTGAAGAGTGAGCCAATTCATCTGTTAAACCAAGTGCGCGCAGTACGTAAGATGGCTCTAAACTTGATGAAGTGCAAGCTGAACCTGACGATACTGCAATTTTATTGATCGCCATCATTAATGATTCACCTTCAACATAGTTAAAGCTAATGTTTAGATTACCCGGAATACGCGCATCCATATCACCATTAATTACTACTTCTTCCATGCCGTCAAAACCAGCAAGTAAGCGATCACGCAGAGCTCTAATTTTAATATTCTCCTCTTTCATTTCAGCTTGAGCAATGGCAAATGCCTCGCCCATGCCAACGATTTGATGTGTTGCTAACGTACCCGAACGCATACCGCGTTCATGACCACCACCATGCATTTGCGCCTCAAGGCGGATGCGTGGTTTGCGCTGAACATAAAGTGCACCCATGCCTTTAGGGCCGTAAATTTTGTGTGCAGAAAAACTCATTAAATCAACGGGTAATTCGCTTAAGTTGATATCTACTTTTCCTGCTGATTGTGCTGCATCAACATGGAAGAAAACCTTACTCTGGCGACACAAATTACCAATCGCTTCAATATCTTGAATAACGCCAATTTCATTATTAACATGCATAATTGAAACCAGAATTGTATCTTCACGAATAGCTGCTTTTAAAACGTTTAAATCTAACAAGCCATTCGGCATAGGGTCAAGATAATCTACTTCATAGCCTTCACGCTCTAGTTGTCGGCAGGTATCTAACACTGCTTTATGTTCAGTTTTAAGGGTAATAATATGCTTGCCTTTCTTATGATAGAAATGTGCAATGCCTTTAATAGCCAGGTTGTTTGACTCAGTAGCACCTGATGTCCAAACGATTTCTTTTGAATCTGCACCAATTAAATCAGCCACTTGTTTGCGTGCTTTTTTAACCGCATCATCTGCTTGCCAACCGTAGTAATGAGAATTTGAAGCCGGATTGCCAAAATTGCCATCCATGGTTAAATACTTCATCATTTTTTCTGCGACACGCTTATCTACTGGCGTTGTCGCCGAGTAATCCATGTAAGTAGGAGTTGACATAATTTTTATAGTCCCTTGTTTAAGTTGTGGTCATCAATAACCATTTGCAAAGTTTTGCCATTTAGAAAGGTTCTAATTTGTTCGCTGACTTCGCACCATAGCTGATGAGAAATACACTGACGTCCATTATGGCAACTGGCCAATCCTTTACAACGGCGCAAGTCAATATTTTCATCAACAGCTTCAATAATTTGAGTCAGATTAATGTCTTTTGCAGCGGCATCAAGCAAATAACCACCGCCTGGTCCGCGAACACTTTTGACCAACTCTGCACGACGCAATTTAGCAAATAGCTGTTCTAAGTAAGAAAGAGAAATGTTTTGTCTTTGTGAAATAATATCCAGGGTAATTGGCTTACCAGTATCGTTTGACGCTAGATCAAGCATCGCAGTTACTGCGTAACGACCTTTTGTGGTTAATTGCATATTAGTCCTTTATTAAATTAGCAAATACTCATTATACGCTTAACCTAGTCTTTTAGTCAAGTAAAAAACCCTAATTATTTATGGCTATTTACTTTCAATCTCTAAATCGTTGACAGAGCTGTTTTTACTCTCTTTTAAATTTAACTCTTTAGAGACTTTATGTAATTGAGAATCAACATCATGAAGGTGCTGCAAAATGGAGTTAATAGCTTTAACAGTAGGATCATCTGCATCGCTACCAACCGCATAAGAATCAAAATGATCAGATTTAACATTCTTGTCTTTAAGTACACGACCGGGTACGCCAACTACCGTTTTATCAGCTTCAATGGATTTAACCACAACAGAATTTGAACCAACCCTTACATTTTCGCCTAAAGTAATTGGACCTAGAATTTTTGCACCTGCGCCAATAACTACATTGTTACCCAAGGTAGGATGGCGTTTGCCTTTTTGCCAAGTAGTACCACCCAAGGTTACACCATGGTATAAGGTTACATCATCACCAATTTCGGCCGTTTCACCAATCACTACGCCCATGCCGTGATCAATAAAAAAACGACGACCAATAGTAGCACCAGGATGAATTTCAATACCAGTAAGCCAGCGTGACAACATAGAGATAAAGCGTGCCAACCATTTTAATTTAAGTAGCCAGAGGCGATGCGTTAGACGATAAAACAACATTGCTTGCACGCCAGAATAACAAGTGATTATTTCAAATGTATTTCTAGCAGCAGGATCGCGATCAAAAACGCTTTGGATGTCTTCTATAAGTCTCATGGGAAAATTATATCATAAATTACTAATAAACTTAATTAGTCAACTATTGTTATAGATTTTGAACCTCTCAAAGAGGTACTAAAAAAACCTATAGCGAATAATCAACAACCGATCTAAAGCGCTTGTAGTTCCATAGGTATTGCTCTGGCTGAGTGCGAACTAGGTCTTCAATCACTTGGTTCATGAGCACGACATCATCTTTCAAAAGACCGCTATCAGATAAAATTTCTACTGGCCTTAGATTAAGTGCATAGCCCCTACCCTTTGGTAATCTCTGTGCCCAAGTTAATAGTACGGTGGCTTTGTTCTTTCTGGCTAATTTAGCCAACAAGGTCATAGTTCTTACATCGTGGCCAAAAAAAGGCGCCAATAGCCCGCCCTCTTCACCCGGATCTTGATCTGGCAAGATGCCAATTAGCTCTTTATTTTTTATTGCACGTTGTAGTTGAATCACACCTTTTTTATCCGCAGGTGCCATAGATAGGCCTTCTTTCTGACGATTTTCCATTAGTATATTTTGTTGATACTGCTTCTTCAGTGGCTTGTATAAAAAAGCCACCGGTTTTTGTAATGATAGCACTCTACCAGTAATTTCCCAGCAGCCAAAATGTGGTACTAATAAAATAACTGGATTTTTTGAGTCAAGATATTCTAAACCTTTAATTTTAAGAACATTTCTAGCATTTTCTTTAAAGCTTTTTAGCCAAATAAAGCCAGTTTCTGACAAACCTTTTCCAGTTTCAATTAAAGATTTTTTAATAAGTATCTGTCGCTCTTTAGGGTTTAAATCTGCAAAGCATAATTCAATATTTTTGCTCACTACTTTTTTTGATTCACTATTACTCGCATATAAATAACGACCAATCATAGAGCCAACTAGATGATTAAATCTAAGTGGCATGATTGAAAAAAATCTTAGAATAAACTTAATCATTAACTTCGTCCAACATGGGTTTCATAGCACTGAGTAAATTTTTATATAAGTTTGGCGTGCGCTTTTCTTCAGTTAGTAACCATTGCTTAAAATGATCACGCTCAGTAGGCATGGTAAAGCAAGCCGGGCACGAATCAGCAATCACTGGTAGATAGGCTACCTTGGCAAAATCAGCCAACTGACGCTCACGCACATAAACCATTGGACGAATAATGCGTAGATCTTTGGCGTCGTTAATGTAGTGCGCTTTCATGGTTTGAATCTTACCATTATGACACATACTCATCATTAAACTTTCTGCCAAATCATCAAGGTGTTGACCTAAGGCTAAAACGTTATAACCTTTATCTCTAGCCACTTTGTACATTAGTCCACGTTTAATACGTGCGCAAAAGGAACAGTAAGAATCACCCTTCATACTTTCTTTGGCCTGCTCTAAAATTGGAAACTCTTCAAAAAAATATGGTGTATCAAATTGCTTAAAAAACACATCTAAAGCTTGTGGCTCGAAACCTTCAACTTGCGGATCAATCGTAACAATACCTAAATCAAAATTAATTGGTGCGTGCTTTTGAAAATGCCTAAGCAAATGAAACAAACTTAATGAATCCTTGCCGCCAGATACGCCGAGCAAAATTTTATCACCCTCTTTAATCATACCAAAGTCACTGATTGCACGACCAACAGGCTTGACTAATAATTTAGGTAGCTTTATTCTTGGTAAAACCATTGTCTTTGACTGTTAGTTATGGATTCATCTATTTCAGTTTTCAAACTTAATTGACAATGCGTTGGTGTGATGTCGGTAATCAATACTGAAATCTCTAATAACAACTCATCACGTAGAATACCAACTTTAATTACCTCTCCAGCAGGGTATTTATTAATATCAGCAATTAGCGCTTTGCCTTTTAGTTGTTGATAATTAACACTAACAATTTTATCACCGACATATAAACCCGCATTTTGAGCGGCTGTATAAGAAAATACATGGGTGATTTGGCTAAATTCAGATTGAGTGCTTATATTAAGACCAAAATCAGCCAAATCTTTTGTATGTGCAGCAAACTCACAATTAACACCAACATAATCAAAGCTCTGTTTTAAAGGCAACTCTTTGACACCGTACAAATAATCGTTAAAAAACTCACTCATATCACCATCAATCAACTCATTAACAATGGCTTGAATAGTGTCATCTTCTAGGCCAGATTCTTGATAATTAGCCCAAGCATAGCGCATTACATTATCCAAACACTTGGCATTGTTAGTGCGCTTTCTTATTTCAATATCTAATACAAAAGCCAATAGGGCGCCCTTGGTGTAATAGCTAACTATTGCATTAGGTGCATTTTCATCTTGTTGATAAAATTTGGTCCAAGTTTCATAGCTAGATTCAGCTAACGATTGAGTTAGTCGGCCAGTTGATTTTTGCACGCGAGTAACGGTTTGTGCAAATAAAGTTAGGTATTTTTCTGGCGTTAGCAGCCTGGCTCTAAGCAATGACAACTCATCATAATATGAGGTGAATCCTTCAAAAATCCACAACTGCTCCGTGTAGTTTTCACGGCTTAAATCTAGCTGGTGAAAGCTTGCAGGTTTAACAGTTTTAATCCACCAAGCATGAAAATACTCATGAGAGCACAAGGCTAAAAATCGAGTGTAGTCTTCACTAAGATGAACCATTCCTACAGTAGGAAGTTCTTTTCTAGAGCAAATCAAACTGGTTGAATTTTTATGCTCCAAGCCACCATAGCCATTAGTTTTGACTAGAGTTAAAAATGTGTAATCGTCAAAGGGAATATTGTCATTAAAAAACCCAACATGATGATTACAAATGGTTTTTAGATCTTGCTTTAAGCGAGCAATATCTGCATTGTGTAGTCCGCTAATAGCCATTTGATGCTTGACATCGCTCACTTCAAATTCAAACAAAGTAAAGTCTGACATCTCTACAGGGTGATCAATCAAATCTTGATAATTTTGCGCTTTAAAGGTTAAATCAGAAATTTTCTTAAGTCCAGTAGCACAAGACCAATCACCCAGTGTTTGCTTGCTATCAGCTGGAATAATATTTAACTCGCATGATTCCGACTCAAAACCAAGTGGCAGTAGAAATAAACTAGTGCCATTAAAAAATGCTCGCTCATTGGTTAAATATGCACTTCTGACAGACAAATCAAACGCGTAAACTTCATAAGTTAAGGTTATTTCAGTGCCACACGGATGAGCAATCCAATGATTCTTATCTAGCTTTTTAATTTCTATTGATTCGCCACAACTTTGCGCTTGAATGCTAACAATATTTTTGGAAAAATCACGAATTAAGTAACTACCCGGAATCCAACTAGGTAATGAAAAAATCTGCCCTAATGGGTTTGGATTTTGAAGTTTTAGCTTAACTTGAAATAAATGAGCGTGTAATTTTTTCGGGGTAACGCTATATTTAATCGCCATTACAATAATTGATCAATAACCGCTTTAAACTCAAGCACGGATTTTTGATATTTAACCGCAGCTTGTGCATAAGCCAAGTTCACATCATGTACATTATTCTGTGCAGAAATAACAAAGCTCACTTGTGAATTACCCAATTCATATCGTTTTTTTTCAGCCAATGCACGAGCCTCAGCAATCTTAATACGCGCTTGGTAAGTATTGAGTAGTTTGGTTAAATGCTGTAATTTCTTAGTAAGGACGCCAGCTTTAACCGTTAAATTTAATAGTTGTTCAGCAGTACTTTGCTTAATTTTAGCTAGACCAATTTGTGTTTTTTCAAGGGTTGATTTTGCCTCAGTATTACCCAAAGGGTAACTCAAGCCAAGTCCAATATTCCAGTTATTATTATTTTCATTGGTAGCACCAAGGGTTAAGTCAAGTTGAGCCTGGGTACTGTTTTTATCGCTGAGTAATTGTCTTTTTAAAACAGCCTGTTCTAATTTTGCTAGCTTCATTTCAGCGGTATTTTCCTCTAACTGAACTTGTAAATTATTTGGCATGGATTGATACAACTGATAAAGATCGTAATCACTATAAACCGACCCTATAGACACGCTCAATACAATTGATAATTCTTGCTTTAACAAATCAAGATCTTGCTCTGCTTGTAATTGCTTTTGTAAAACGCGCTGATAACTATCTTCTTGCAATAGAACATCAACCCGATCAACGATAGATTGCTCAAATTTATCTTTCATTAGACTCAACTCTTGCTTGGCTAAAGTTAGTCGATGATTGGCTAGCATTAGTTGTTGCTGAGCATAGCTTAAATC
Source organism: Bathymodiolus heckerae thiotrophic gill symbiont (assembly GCF_900128515.1). GTDB lineage: Bacteria > Pseudomonadota > Gammaproteobacteria > PS1 > Pseudothioglobaceae > Thioglobus_A. The sequence goes on along the minus strand of NZ_FQTP01000027.1, from coordinate 6,489 downwards.
AACCAGTTTATACAATTGGGCCAATATAAATACCTCAGCACTTTGCTCTCTTATAAGCATATCGATATCAATTTTTATCTTTGATAAATCAGTCGCTAACAAATCGTTAACACCAAAAGCATTTTTCAATAAAGGTTGTGTATAGCTTACTACTAATTTATCAGTAGCCGTTCCATCGCTCCAGACATTGCTAACAACTAAATCAGCACCTGTGCTAGCCAAATTACGAGTGGCACCAATTGTAGCACTAGAGGTTTGAATATTTAATTTATTGGCCGAATCAATCGAGCTACTTAATATCCAATCTTGATTTGCGCTACTAGCAATATAATCAAGCTTAGTAGTTTGCTGATCAAGCTTCTGTTGAGCGAAAAAAGGATGGTTGTTTTTTAAACGTTCAACAAACTCAGTCTGAGTCATTGCTGCAGAATTTATACTGAACAATAATGCAATACTAAGGGTTGATGCTATTTTCATTTTGGCAGTGATTTTTTAATTTCGTTAATGATAGCGTATAGTTTTTTGCCTGTTGTGTCAACAACAACATTGGCCACTTCTTGATATAGAGGTTCACGCTTCTCAACCAAATCTCGAATAGTTTTTTCACGATTACTTGATTTTTCTAACAAAGGACGAGATCTTGATCTGGCTGTACGCATCACCAATTGCTCGATACTAGAAGACAAATATACGACAAAACTATTTTGTTTTAACAATCTTCTATTTTCTTGTTTGATAACGATACCGCCGCCCGTAGCAATAACGATATTAGGAATTTTGCACAGCTCGCCAAGCATACTAACTTCACGCTGTCGGAAGCCTTCTTCCCCTTCAACGTCAAAAATATGATCAATTGCAACACCTGTACGAGCTACAATTTCAAAATCTGAATCAAAGAAATCACGCTTCAGAACACAAGCAAGACGACGACCAACCGAAGTTTTACCCGAGCCCATCGGCCCAACTAAAACAACATTAATCGCCTTATTACCCATCTATTAACTCAGTTCGTAACTTGCGCCACAGTAAGGACAGGCACCCTTCCCATCTTTGTCAAATTGAATATATACCTTTGGATGCATATTCCATTTTTGCGCATTCTTTGGTGGGCAATGAAATGGTAAATCTTTAGTTGTTACCGTTGAATAACTAACATATTTTTGCTGAAATTCATCCACTGGCTCGATCATTTACACAATCCTTTGGCAATCCATGGTAGGTATTTTTCATTGCGACCATAAACACAATCAAAGTACAATTTTTGTAAAATTTTTGTTATTGGGCCACGAGTGCCGTTACCAATACTGCGATTATCTAGCTCACGAATTGGTGTGACTTCTGCCGCTGTACCGGTAAAAAATGCCTCATCTGCACAATATACTTCATCACGGGTAATGCGTTTTTCAACTACTTTGTAGCCTAAATCGTTAGCCAATTGGAAAATCGTGTCACGAGTAATGCCTGCTAATGCAGAAGTTAAATCTGGTGTGTAAATCACCCCATCACGCACAATGAAAAAGTTTTCACCACTACCTTCGGCTACAAAACCGTCCACATCTAAAAGTAGAGCTTCATCATAGCCGTCTGTTAGCGCCTCTTGTAGGGCTAGCATTGAGTTAATGTAGTTACCATTAGCCTTGGCCTTGGTCATAGAGATATTTACATGGTGACGCGTATAGCTCGAAGTTTTAATGCGAATACCTTTTTGCATATTATCTTCACCTAAGTACGAGCCCCACTCCCAAGCAGCAATAATGGTATGCACCTTTAGGCCATCTGCACGCAACCCCATGCCTTCTGAGCCGTAAAAACACATTGGGCGAATATAGGCACTATCCAAATTGTTTTTAGTAACAGCATCTTTTTGCACTTGGTTGATCTCATCTTTAGAAAAGCCAATATCCATATTCATAATTTTGGCTGAATTAAACAAGCGATCCGTATGCTCTTCAATTCTAAAAATTGCAGGTCCATTAGAAGTTTCGTAAGCACGAACCCCTTCAAACACACCCATACCATAATGTAGTGTATGGGTTAATACGTGAACTTTGGCCTCACGCCAATCAACCCACTCCCCATCAAACCAAATTAAACCATCTCTGTCGTCAAATCCTGGCATAGCTATTCCTTATCTAATTCAAACGCACTGTGCAATGAGCGCACCGCTAATTCTAAATATTTTTCATCGATCACAACTGAGATTTTAATTTCGCTAGTTGAAATCATCTGAATGTTAATCCCTTCATTATGAAGCACCTCAAACATCTGCGCGGCAATACCTGCGTGTGAACGCATGCCAATACCCACTAAAGATACTTTAACTACTTTGTCGTCGCTTTGTACGCCTTTAGCACCTAATTCACTGCAAACAACTTGAAGGATACTCTCAGCTTTAATAAAGTCATTGCGATGTACAGTAAAGGCGAAATTAGTTAAACCTTCGCGAGCCGAAACACTTTGTACAATCATATCAACTTCAATATTGGCACCGCTAATTGCTTTTAGTATTTTAAAGGCGATGCCTGGCTCATCTGGCACACCAATCAAGCTCAGCTTAGCCTCATCTTGATTATGCGCAATACCTGATATAACTGCTTGTTCCACAATGTTTTCCTCACTAGTAATTAATGTGCCAACCGGATTGTCAATTAATGATGACAACACCCTTAAAGGCACTTTGTATTTTGATGCAAATTCAACTGAACGAATTTGCAATACTTTTGAGCCGAGCGATGCCATTTCTAGCATCTCTTCATAGCTCACTGATTTCATTTTTCGAGCATTCGGCTCGATGCGTGGATCAGTAGTATAAACACCATCTACATCTGTATAAATTTGACATTCATCAGCCTTAAGTGCAGCAGCCAAGGCAACAGCCGTAGTGTCTGACCCACCACGGCCTAATGTTGTAATATGCCCCTGCTCATCTATACCCTGAAAACCAGCAACAATGACCACCTTACCAGCATCTAAACTTTGATGAATTCGATGATCATCAATAGATTTAATACGCGCCTTGCCGTGCTCAGAATCCGTCACAATGCGCACCTGAGAGCCTAAGTACGAAATCGCATCACAACCAATTTGTTGCAATGCCATAGCAAGCAGTGAAATGGTTACTTGCTCACCCGTTGTAAGCAACATATCCATTTCACGTAACGATGGCTCGTCTTGAATTTCTTGTGCCAAAGCAGTCATACGATTAGTTTCACCACTCATAGCGGACACGCTCACAACCAGTTGATCACCGCCATTTGCAAAGGCTTTAATTTTCGCAGCAACAGCCTGAATCCTCTCAACTGAGCCGACTGATGTTCCGCCGTATTTTTGTACAATTAACGCCATTAAACTACCTATAAATCAATATTCTCAAGATTATACCTTTATCCACTTTTTCTGCCTTCTATTTTAATAATACGGGCAAGGCCCGTATCAAAGTCTATTTCTTATCGCCAAACACATATTTAGGTTTAAAGATATAAACCAATAATGGAATGATGGTTAGTGCAATTACCACATCGATAATCAACGCTTCAGAAATAAAGATACCGAGTGCCCAAGTGTTAGCTAGTTGTGTCATTAATAATGGAATAAAACTCGCCAATAATACTACAATTGATGCAAACACTGCAGCACCTGTTGTCTCTAAAGTATTTTGCAATGACTCTTTCCATTTTCCACCAGTGACAGCCATCTCTTCTTTTAGGCGTGAGATCATATAAATACCATAATCCACACCTAAACCCATGGCAATTGACAACGACACTAACGTTGCAAAATGCAGGTTACCCGACCAATTCTCAACACTGGTAAAGTAAGCGCCTAAACCGTACTGGCCAAATAGCGTTACTAACAAAGTTGAAGTAAGAATCGCTGCAATTAACGGTGAGCCAAAGATAAGCGCTGCAATGATGAAAATTGCAAGTGCCGTTACCAATGGCGATTTGATATATTCAACCTCTGCAACATCATGTGTTGCTTCTGTTGCACCTAAGAAACCACCCACAGACATGGTTGTTGTGCCACTGTCTTCAATCTGAATCGTCTTACCACTTTCAGGCATATGCACTACATCGCCAGACTTAAAGCCCCAAGTAACCAAATCAAACCCTGGCTCATCTTTATTGTTAACAAACCACTGCTGGATATCTTTCGCCGTTTGATGAGTTTTAACTGGATCCATAGTATTTACGAAACCCATAATTACACCTTCGTTCCAGCCTTTAGCAACGAATGAATCAAGATCACCTGCATTTGTATTCGCCTCAAGCAAGCCGTTAAAGCCCGTTACGATTTCATTCGCATTTGGCACCCATTCAGGATCTTCTGGATCACCATACACATCCATGTTATTAGCGATAAACTCAGTGTTAGGTACGTGGAAATACTTAAGATCTGGCTCCTGACCTTCAGGTGTCATCATTAGCATATTTACAATTTTTAAGAACTGAATATACGATCCAGTAAAGCCGATGTTTGGATGTGAGCGCATCCAATCTTCAGTTTTTTCAATCGCTGCCATTACTTCAGCATGGTTAAACGCACCTTGTGGCGCATCCTCATCCTCATCCCAACAAGGCGTGCCTGGCGCTTGCGAGCCATCATACTCACACGCCGGCAACATTGGGAAATGCTCAACCTTACCCTTAATTGGAATGTTTACTGAAATCACACCTGGCATTACCTCGCCCAAACGACGCAAATCAATATTTGCATCTGAATCATATTTAAACGCTGCACGAGAATAGTTGATTCAGCCGTAGGAGACAATACTTTTGTTTGTACTGCACTCCAAGCTACAAGCGCTACAATCATGCCAATTGGGATGATTTTCATCTTGCCAGTAATGACGCTAGTTAGTGTCTTAGCCATGCTCTTTTCAAAAGCTGAGGCCTCTGTCATTGACGTATCTTGCTTAACATTTTTACCCGGGAACATCGCCATCAAAATAGGTGAAATTGTTGTGGTAGTGATCAAAATCGTCAGCATACCAAACATACCAAAATATGCATAAGCTTTGTAGAATGAAATATCCACAAACGATAAGGTAAAAAAACCTACCATGTCGGTTACAATTGCTAGCGTTGCTGGAACAATGGTTGTGGCAATAGCTTTTTCAGCAGCACTCATTGGCGCCATACCGCTACCACTATGTAGCTCAGACTGATAACGTCTTACCACTTGCACGGCGTGCCCCGTACCAAGCGCCAATAAGAGCATTGGCGTAAGTGCCATCATTGTAGTTAATTTATAAGCAGTAAGACCCATTAAGCCTAATGTAATAACAATAGTTGCCACAACAACAATCAGCGGGAATACAGAGCCTCTCCAACCTTTGTTTAAATACCAAAGCATCGCCACAACAATCAAAAATGAAATTGCAAATAGCCACCATTTTTGCACTAAGTCATACAACATAAACGCCAAGAAGTACGGTTCACCCGCAATACGTACTTCCACTCGATCACCATGCTCGGCCTTAATTGCATCAACTAGTGCGATCGTGGAAGATACCCATGGCAAATAATCAGTCTTAACCGTATCGGCGTAGTCACCTACAATAAAGAAACCTTTAGCACTACACACGTCATCATCAAACCAGCCTTCTTGTGCAAATTCACAACGATTGCCATTTTTGTCTTGCTTTAGCATTAGCATTGGTGCCAACACTGGGTTGGTTTCAATACCTTTCTTTAGGTGTGCTAATTGCACGTCTGATACTTGCTTGCTTGTGGTGCTAATACCAGCAACTGGAATCAAGCGTTCAAATTTCAATCCGCCATCTTCACTCGTACCCATATACTTAATCTTTTGCGCTGCAATATCCATAAAGTTATTGCCACGAGAGTGCTCAAGTGCCACCATATCATTATGCGCTTTTTGCACCATGTTAATAAACCATGGCTGATACACATCTTGAGAATCTTCCCACTTACCATTCGCACTTTCGCAAATCGCCTGTGTCATTTTCGCAGGCGCTGATTCATGAATTCTTAAGCCCGTTTCATCATCATAACGAATAATTTCATCTGCATCTGCGTAAGGATTATCACCCCCAACACAATCCTTAAGCACAAAACCTACCACCATAATATTACCAAAACCAAACTTCTGCTCACCGTAAGCATTGGTTGCTACGTAGCGGTTAGTTTCTGGTAACAAAGTATCTGGATCATTACGGATATCAAGATCCTGAATGAAATAACCCATAAACAAAGTAAACATTGCCATAATCACCAACATCATCTGGCGATTACGCACAACGAATGCGGCGTACTTAGTTGCAAAATTATTCATATTATTTAATGGGTCATGACAACCCAAGCATATTTAAAATCATGTTAAAGTACCGTTATGAAAGTAAAAAACAAGTATGTAAATCGTTCCCGTATTTCAGAGAAGAGATTTAGAGAAATAATTAAGTATTTTTCTCTTGATTTGAACGCAGTTCAAATCAAGGAATTAACAGGATTGAGCAGACAAACAATC
>NZ_FQTP01000026.1 GCF_900128515.1 Bathymodiolus heckerae thiotrophic gill symbiont | reverse complement strand
TGCGGTTAATACGGTTGGTCAGAACTTAGCTAAAAATATCGGTGCTGCTGATTTAAATGAGCTCACTCACAAACTTGCTCATGCAGGGCTTGGTTGTGGCTTGGCTTCTGCTAAGGGTGGGGATTGTAGTTCGGGTGCGGTGGGAGCGGTTGCCGCTGAAATTGCAGGTGAGATGTATGCTAAAAACAAAGATATCGCCTCAATGTCTGATAAGCAAAGAGAGCAGTTATTAACACAGACAAAATTAGTAGCTCAATTAGTTGCAGTTGCTAGTGCGGAGTTGGCAGGAAAAGATATTAATTCAGCTTTTGATGCTGGAACTAATGCAGTTGAAAACAATCTTAATAGCGAATTAAGAAGAAAATTCATAGAAGCAGATATGTATCAATTAGTTGTTGATGGCAGATTACCTCAATCAACTTATGATGAAGTTTTAAAAGAAATTGATGCTGCTGATAAAGCAGGTGCTGAGGCATTAGTTGCCTATTTATCATTAATGCCTGTTGGGCAAGGTGTTAATTTAATCCTACAAGGTGGCAAAGAGATTATTAAACGCTTTGGGGTTGATGGACTGAAGAAAGTTGTTGGTAAGTTTACACAGTTGAAAAAAACTAATGTTAGTGTTTATAAAAAATTAGATACTTATTTACTTGATAAAACACATAAAGCCAACAAAGGAAAGGCTGATTTTTTCAAAAAAGCGTTAGGGTTTGATAGGTCTAATATTGATAAACTTGCAAAACAAATTAAATTTAATCCAAAAACTGCTACACAAAAATCTACCACTCAATATGGGACTAAATATGAGCAAATTATAAAAATTAATGGGAGTAATGGAAGAATAGTTGATGCTAAATTTATTTGGATTAAAAATAAAGATGGTGTTATGAGGTTAGTGACGGGATATTCAGCAAAATGATTAATCAATACGATGTAGTAGAGTCATTAATAGATATTCCAAAAGAGAATCTTTATATAGGTGATAAGGGGACAGTTGTAGAGGATTTCGATGATAATTACTGCATGGTTGAATTCTTACAGGAAAATTCATCAATTCCTAAAACAGTTGACCCTGTTCCAATTATGCATAAAAAAAATTTAAAGGTTGTTTGGAAACATAACATTAAAGCAATACCCAAATGATTGTTAAATGTATAAGAAATAAAAGAGAGGATTTATCACCAGAACTGTTAAAAAGCTACGACAATAATGTCAATGCTCAAGAAATATATATGGAAATAGGTCAATATTTTTTCGTTTTCGGCATTAGTTTTCGTGAAGGCGTGCCATGGTACTTTATTGAAGAAGATGATACTGATGGCTATCCAACACCTTGGCATTCTGGTCTTTTCGAAGTGGTAGAATCAACAATGCCAAGTAATTGGTGCTTTTATACTAAATCTAGACACATGGATGATAATTTCATTATTTCTAAAGAATGGGCAGAAAATCCTCTTTATGAAGATTTATTAGAAGAAGAAAGTTATGCCATAAAAGCCTTTCAAGAACAAAAAAAAATAGCAAATAATGAAATTAAAAAGTTTTTAAACCTCAAGCGATAAGTTCGTCATATGGTAATAGCATAGACATTCAAAAACACAACCATTAATTTCTGTCAAAAGACAGGGTTTCTGTGCCTTGTTGCCCTCCCTCGTATTTGTTGTTCCAAAGCCTATTGCAGGTATGCCCAAAAACCTTGATACCATAGGCAATCACATTTAAAAGAAGCAACACGTCACAACGGTTCGTTGCCTCACAACTTGATGTTAATGTCAGAACGATTAATAATTGGGAAAGTGACAAAACCAAACATATTGCTAAAAAATATCAAGAAAAAATCATTAAGTTTTTGAGGTATTGCCCTTTAAACAACTAAAAACATAAATTTGTTCTTGACAAAGGCGTGCAGGGGGGGGTATTAACTTCTAATTTTATTTAGGAGTTGTTTGTGTTTAAAGTTTTTTTCGTTTTTCTTTGCATTGCCTTTCAAAATTCTTTAGCAGAACTGCCGCTTACCATTGAAAATGTAATTACCGATAAAGAAAAATTCAAGCTGGATTTGTCACTGTCTTATAATAATTTAGAGCTTCAAGGTGTACAAGCAAGTGATGGCATTTTAATTCAAATAGGCCCTACATCCTTTGTTAGTGTGCCTAGCAAAGTGGGGCAAACGCAAATTAATAGTGATGTTTTAATTGCTAGTATTGGTGCTCGTTACGGCTTAAATGATAATCTTGAATCGTATTTAAGGGCAAATTACTTAAATAGTAGTAGTCGTATTACTGATTTATCTGGCACATCAAGCACAAGTGATTCAAAATTGGCAGACGTTTGGGCTGGGGTTAATTATCAATTTTCAAAAGATACAAGCACACCCGCATTACTCGGCTCAATTGAAACTGCTTTATATGAAAAGCATACGACCGAAAATGCTAAATTTAAATCACATCAAATTGGCATAACCACCTATCGAGCGATTGATCCAATTGTACTGTCACTCACAAGTGGCTATCGTTTTAATCAAATACGAAAAGACAATAGCACTGATTACAAACCTGGTAATTTTTTCTTTATCTCGCCCTCTGTCGGATTTGCGGTAAATGATACGATTACCCTGACCACAGGCTTTCAATGAGGGATAAAGGGGATAAAGGGGACGCTACCCTTTTAATTAGAGTTATGTTAAAATACATTTATGCCAAGACAAGCCAGAAGCGTATTTGCAAATATTCCACACCACATAACTCAAAGAGGTAACCGCCGTAGTGATGTATTTTTCTGCGATGAAAATAAAGATTATTATTTAGAATTATTGCAAGAATACACCATAAAACACAAAGTGCATATTTTGGCTTATTGTCTAATGAGTAATCATATTCATTTAATCTTGCTACCCACAACAGAAGATGGTTTGCAAAAAGTCTTAAAACCATTGCATATGAGGTATAGCCAATATATCAACAAACAACAAAAAACCACTGGAATTTTATGGCAAGGTAGATTTTTTTCATCACCACTAGATGAGAGATATACTTTCTTTTGTTTTGCTTATGTTGAAAATAATCCAGTTGAAGCAGGTATAGTAGAGGTAGTCACTGATTATAAATATTCAAGTAGTAGGCATCATACTGGTATTGAGTTAAATGCACTTGTATATGATTATGATATTGGCGTTCAAAAGAATGGATATTTGGATTATTTACAATCAATGGCTAAACAAAAGAATTTGAAAACTATAATCAAAACAAATACCAGGAAAGGTTTGCCTTGTGGCAATGATGATTTTATTAAAAAACTTAGTGCTATAATTGGCAGAGATTTGAGTTTTAGAGATATTGGAAGACCTAAAAAAAGGGTAGCGTCCCCTTTTTTGCTTAAAGGCTCATCATTTCTTTCTCTATACTAAATTATGAACATTGATTCTATAATAATTTTTCTTGGTGGGCTTGAATTAATCGTTTATCTTATTTATAAGGGTATTAGATACAAAAAAAACAGAGAGAAAATTAAGCAATCAAGAAAATGATTTTAAAATTCCTAAGAATACTCCTAACAGCTGTCAAGAAAATTTTAAAATCAACAAACTTTTTAGTGAAAAAGATATTTTTTACTAAAAAATCAAACAATTTTCCACAAGACGATGCTGGAGGCAGAACATATTTTTGGGCAAGCATGCCTGAATTTATTTTTTGTAATTATTATTTTACTAATTTTGCTAGTGCGGTTTATTCGTTAATTTATAAAAGGACTTAGAATGATAAAGGATATTTTAAACTTACTAATACTCAAACCTGAGCCAATTGAGTATTATCAAAAATATTCGTTAAAAACCAGTATTAATATTGCTATTTTTATGAGTGTACTTTACGGGTTTTTACTTCCACGTCCTATTGAAATAAGCTTTATTGCAAATTTTTTAATGATGCTGATGGTGGTGCCAGTGATGCTGATAATCACTTGGTTTTTAAGCAAACTATTAAAACTCAAGCATAAAAACACCTCGTTTCAAGCTCTGTTTGCCTTAAGTATTTTGGCTAGTATCATAGATTTAATGCTAATACCATTAGCGTTTTTAGCTCAATTTTACGAGTTTTTTAATTATTTACAATTGGCAATGTTTTCATATTCTATGTTAATATTTTTCTTCGCTTTTGCCAAAGCAAATGGAGTTGGTTTAGGTTTTAGTTTGTTAGCAGTGTTGCTCGGAGTTATTGTGTTAATTATTTTAATAATGACAATTAGCATTATTTTTATCACTCTTGGTTTAATCCCAGAACCAACTCTGCCGCCAGTATGATTAGATTGATATTGCTATTTTGTTTGACATTTACCGTGAATGCAGGTGTTATCGTGCCAATAGCAAATTTAAATATCGAAGTCGGTACCAAGACTTGGAAAGATTTAAGAGATGAAAAAATCGTCAAACAAGATAAAGATTATTCTTGTGGCGCTGCATCAATGGCAACACTCTTAAATGAGTTTTACAATCAGTCATTCACTGAAATAGAGCTATTAAAAGCCATGGACAAGGGTGATGGCAGTGCTTCATTTGATGACATGGCGAAAGCTTTGCCACAATTTGGTTTTCGCGCCGTAGGTTATGCCTTGTCATTCGAACAACTATCCAAGCTTAAAATTCCAACAATTGTGTATTTAAAATATCGAAAAGATGATCATTTTTCAGTACTACGCGGCATTAGCAACAGCACCGTTTGGCTGTCCGACCCATCACTCGGCAATCGTACTTATAGTAAAGAGCAATTTTTAGATATGTGGGATACCAGAGACGATAAACTATTAAAGGGAAAAATATTAGCAATACTACCTAATGCTAAGGTCAAACAATCTGTTGATTTTTTTACAAAAACACCGAAACGCCAAACTTCTCTTACAAGTGACTTACAGGCACTAAACCGCTTTTAGCAAGTTAATCATCAAACCGCCGATATCCAGCCGCCTCAATCAAATGAGGCTTATCAACACTTTCGCTTCCGTCCAAGTCTGCAATGGTGCGGGCGACTTTTAGAATGCGGTGATAGCCTCTGGCGGAGAGATGAAGTTTGTCAATCACGCTGGATAGGAGTTGTTTGTTGGTTTTATCTAATTTGATGAGTTTATTAATTTCATCAGGGCTGAGTTTGTCATTGGTTTTGCCTTGGCGATTTATTTGTTTTTCATAGGCTTTTAATACTCTTTTTCGTATGACTTCACTTGATTCTGCATTGGCATTTTCTTGGCTGAGCAGGTCTTTTTTAGGTAGTGGTGGTACGGTTAACACCATATCAATCCTATCCAGGAGTGGTCCTGATATTTTGTTTTTGTATTTTTCTATTTGGTCTGCTGTACAGTGGCATTTAGCCGTACCATCACCATAATAGCCACATGGGCAAGGATTCATCGCTGCAATCAACTGAAAATTAGCTGGAAATATTACTTGTTGCTGAGCACGTGAAACATGAACTTCACCACTTTCCAAAGGTTGTCTTAAGGCTTCTAAAACATGTCGTGGAAACTCTGGCAATTCATCTAAAAACAACACACCTTCATGCGCTAAAGAAATTTCACCCGGCTTGGGATTTGAGCCACCGCCCACCAAAGCCACTGCTGACGAAGAATGATGAGGAGAGCGAAAAGGTCGCGTATACATTTGCGATAAATCAATTTCTTTGTTGGCTACCGAGCAAATTGCAGCATGTTGCAAGGCTTTCTCTGCGCTTAATGGCGGCATAATTGAATACAATCTTTCTGCTAGCATAGTTTTTCCTGAACCGGGAACGCCGCGAAGTAGTAAATTATGCCCGCCACTTGCTGCGATTTCTAATGCGCGCTTGGCATGATACTGCCCCTTGACCTGAGAAAAATCATACTCGTATTTAGGCGCTATTTTTTCTTGAATAGCAGGAGCTTTGGGCGCCTCCAATCCAGTTAAAAACTCACAAACTTGCAATAAATGCTTGGCCGGTATTATTTCAACATGCTCAACCAATGCACACTGTTGATAATCATCATAAGGAACAATAACACTATGCCTAACCTTATTTGCCTCAATCACCGCTGGCAATAATCCTTCTGTTGCGTGCAATAATCCATCTAACCCAAGTTCGCCGTAACATTCAAATTGCAATATATCGATACTTGGTTTTATTTGCCCTGAGGCAATTAATACACCTAATGCAATAGGCAAATCATAGCGCCCACCACGTTTTGGCAAATTAGCAGGTGCTAAGCTTACCGTAATACGCCCTTTGGGCATTTTAAAATTTGAATTCATTAGTGCAGAACGCACTCGATCTTTACTTTCTTTAACTGCACCTTCAGGCAATCCTACAATTGAGAATCCTGGTAGTCCACCTGAAATATGCACTTCAATGGTAACAATGGGCGCATCAAGCCCAGTTGATGCTCGTGTGAATACCTTAGCTAGTTGACTCACACAGCCTCCAAATCTTCTAAGTTCCATCTTGGCTGAATGGTGATTTCACCACCAGATGTCACCTGACCTTTGCTTAGGCGTAAATGGCCAGCTAAGGCAATCATGGCGCCATTATCTGTACAGAATTCTTGCCGAGGATAGAATACTTTAACCTTCAGTTTTAAGCCCATTGCATCCAACTCTTCTCTTAAAGATAAATTAGCGCTAACACCGCCAGCTACAACCAGCGTATCTCGCTGGGTTTGCTCTAAAGCACGCCTACATTTAATCATTAGTGTTGAAGTTGCTGCCACTTCAAAAGCTTTAGCAATGTCAGCCTTCTGATCAGGATACTTAGCAAAGGTATTACGTGCAAAGGTTTTTAATCCACTAAAGCTAAAATCCAACCCTGGACGATCAATCATTGGTCGTGGAAATTTAAACGCATCTTGCCCACCTTCTAATGCAAGCTTTGCCAATGCTGGCCCACCTGGATATCCAAGACCTAAAATTTTGGCTGTTTTATCAAACGCTTCGCCCACAGCATCGTCCAAAGATTCACCTAAAATTTCATATTTACCAATGGCTTTCACATCAATCAGCATGGTGTGCCCTCCTGATACCAGCAGCGCTACAAATGGAAAGCTTGGTTGTTCATCTTCTAACAAAGGCGCCAATAAATGCCCCTCCATATGATGCACGCCCAACGATGGAATTTTTAAACTCCAAGCTAGTGATTTTGCTACAGCACTACCCACAAGAAGCGCCCCAGCTAAACCCGGGCCAGCCGTGTAAGCAATACCACTAATATCAGACAAGCTCAAATTTGCACCTTTAAGTACGGACCTAATCAAAGGCAATGCTCTTTGAATATGATCTCGAGAGGCAAGCTCGGGCACTACACCACCATATTCAGCGTGGATATCCACTTGAGAAAATAACTGATGACCAATTAATCCTTTTTCACTGTGATACAAACCAATACCAGTTTCATCGCAAGAGCTCTCAATACCAAGCGTAACAAAAGGCTTAGTACTCGACATTTGATTCACCCAAATAAACCTTCTTGACTTCAGTATTGTTCAAAATAGTCTGCTTATCGCCTTTGGCAATAATGCTGCCAGCATGCAATACGTAAGAGTGGTCACAAGTATCTAGCATTTCACGATAGTTATGATCAGTAATTAACACGCCAATACCCTTAGCTTTTAAATGGAAAATGATTTGCTGAATGTCGCCCACAGAAATAGGGTCAACGCCAGCAAAAGGTTCATCTAATAAAATAAATTTAGGATCCATGGCTAACGCTCTAGCAATTTCTACTCGACGCCTTTCACCACCTGACAAACTTAACCCATCAATATGGCGAATATGCTCAATATGAAACTCAGCCAACAATTCTTCTAATCGGTGATTTCTTTGGGGTTTGTCTAATGCTGAGTTTAGTTCAAGCACAGCCATGATGTTATCTTCGACAGACAACTTTCTGAAAATTGAAGGCTCTTGTGGCAAATACCCTAGCCCAAGTTTAGAGCGCTTATGCATTGGCATTTTACTCACTTTGATGCCGTCAATAAAAACTTGACCTTTATCAGCTCTAACCAGCCCACAAGCGATATAAAAACAAGTGGTTTTTCCTGCGCCATTTGGCCCTAAAAGCCCAACAATCTCACCCAGTTTAACCTCAAAAGATACGTCTGACACCACCTCACGTCGAGCATATTTTTTAACAATATTTTTAACAGTAAGTGTGTTTGAAGTCATGATAATTAGTTTAAATGTCTAGTAGATATCTTACCCTAAATAAGTCGAATTTGGTTGGAGCTATAGGCCTCAACAACCTCACTACCAGTCTTTATCATCAGGGCGCCTTGTGGACTAACGCCAATAATAACGCCACATAATGTTTGATTGTTTATGTCTATCTCGACTTGCTTATCAAGCAAATAATCTGCAGTCTGCCAAGACTTTAAAAAATAAGACAACCCTTGGGCAGAAAATAACTGGCAATATTTCAACATGGTGTTGATGAGTGAAGCACTTAGATTTTCAATATTGGGTAATTGTTGTAACACACTTGCTAAATCAACCCAAGGCGTGCCACATTCAAAATTTTTCCCAAGCTGATAATTCAATCCAAGCCCGATAACCACGGACTGATCATTGCCTTGAACCGAATTTTCAATAAGGATGCCTGCCATTTTTTTTCCCTCAAAAAAAACATCGTTTGGCCATTTGAGCTTAACATTTGTCAAGCCAAATTCTTCCAAAGTGCTAACAACTGCCAACCCTATCACCAAACTTAATCCGTTCAAAGATACGCTAGCATCAAAAACATGTCTAATTGAAAACAAGACGTTAGTATCTTTTTGACTTAACCAAACTCGATCATACTGACCTTTTCCTTGTGTTTGCTCCCTGGCAATACATACTTGTGTTGATTCAGAAAACTCTAAGGAAGACAAATACTCATTCGTACTGGGGATCGAATCAAAAACAAAGCACTCGACTGGTGAGCTAATTTGACCCTCTAGATTAGAATAATCAGCCATGTAATAATTAATAACGTCAGAGAAAGCCAAACAGCTGCTGAACCCATATCTTTGGCCGCACCTGAAAGTACATGATATTCATCGCCAATTCTATCCACTACAGATTCAATAGCTGAATTTAAAACCTCCACAATTAGCACTAAAAATACACTGGCTATTAAGATAGCCTGCTCAACACCCGTCTTGCCAAAAATCAACGTAAGTGGCAGAAAAATAATCGCTAGCCACACCTCTTGTCTAAAAGCTGCTTCAGACTGATAACAAGTTTTTAAGCCTTTCATTGAAAATTCATAAGCAGTAAAAATTCTCTTTAATCCAGTTGCTTCATTTTTCACGGACTACTCTTTAAGTGGTTAAAATAGTTAAATCAATTTTACACACATGTTCAAGGGCGCCTTTATAAACCCTAGTAATTTTTGACAACGACAAATTCTCATAGGTAAAATAAAATTATGTAGCCGTAGTTATTCATATGTCAAATAATTTTATAAAGCATATGGGAATTTGTCTAAGTCCATTCTGGCAAGAGTTTTAGGCTTGTTAGCGGTGTTAAATTTTCCAGCAATATAAATAACTATTACTAAGAAAATTATGCCTTGCTAACAAACCTAAAAAGCACTTGAAAAATTTTATCAGGGTTTATAGAGGTACCCTTAATTATGAAAATAGCATTAGGCGTTGAATACATGGGCACTGATTTCCATGGATGGCAATTACAAAAATCTGGTATTCGAACCGTGCAACAAGTAGTCGAACGTGCGCTTTCTAGTATCGCTGATCATCCTGTTCGAGTATTTTGCTCTGGCAGAACAGATGCAGGTGTTCATGCAATCGAGCAAGTTATTCATTTTGAAACTAGTGCTATTCGTGAAGACAAAGCTTGGTTATTTGGTGGAAATGTCAACTTACCCTATGATGTTAATTTTACTTGGGCAAAGACAGTGGATGATGATTTTCATGCACGCTTTAATGCTTTTGCTAGGCGCTATCATTACAAAATTCACAACACCAAAGTTCGCTCATCGATTATTGGCCAGCACTCTCTTTGGGAACCTAGGCCTTTGAATATCGATAACATGAATAAGGCCGCCCAGTATTTACTCGGTGAACATGATTTTTCTGCTTTTCGGGCAAGCTTGTGTCAGGCAAAATCACCTATCAAAACCATTGAATTTATTAAGTTTACTCAAAACGGAAATGAAATCTTGCTGGATATCAAAGCCAATGCTTTTTTACATCATATGGTGCGTAACATTGTAGGAACCCTCATAAAGGTTGGCAGGGGCGAGCGCGATAGCAACTGGGTAAAACAAGTGCTTGATTCTAAGGATCGCAAACAAGCTGGTGCAACCGCACAACCGCAGGGTTTGTATTTTGTAAAGGCTTTTTATAATAGAATATAATAGATACCCTTGTAGTAATCTGGTTTGTTGTAAAATTTTAACAAAGAAGTCGCCTAACTAATTATCAATAAACACATGCCCTAAGTATGAAAATACGCCTATCATTATTCCGCTAAATAGCTGCGCATGCACAAAATAAGAAAACTTCTTTATCTGTTTTGATGTACGCCTCCAACTTATAAACAAGCCAAACACTCCTTGCCAAATAACAAGCAACAAGACTGCCGGAAAAAAAAGAATGTGCATGGGAATTCCCATAAGAGCAACATGCAATAGGATTATGACAACCAGTCCAGCGCCAAAATATATGTGCGTTCGATCCAAGAGATGAATCACCCCTTGAAACAGGCTTGCATCGATAGAAGGAGAATACTTAGGTAGAATGCGTTTTGATAACGTACCCTTCCCAAGTATTAGTTTCAGCACTGTTCTAGTGTAAATAAATGCGATAAACCACAAACCTATCTCGCCTATGCTTTCTCCAAGTTCAGATAAAAATGTTTCATGTTCAGCAATAGGTGGATAGTTAAAACTAATATAAATGTAATACCCAACTGACAATACTATGATACTGATAGTGAAAATAAAAAAATTTCTTAACTCATTAGAAATTGCCATGATTTTTTTAGTACGCCCCTGCCTTTTAGGAGATTAAATGCTTTAACGGACTCTTAGAAGCCGCCTCAGCATCGCCAAGCTCAGCCCAAGCATAACGCAGTGCATCGGTACGGCGATCATGAAAACGATCTTCACCGAACTTATCCATAAAACCTGATTTTCTCAATACCTTTTCAATACCTTCAGTACGTGCAAATAGAATCTCAACGCCATTTGAAGAGCATCTGTCTAGCAATCCTGTAAGCATCTCTTCACCTGAGGCATCAATTTGATTGATGCCTGCCATGTCAACAATGATGTACTTTAAACAATGGTGCTTCTCGGCAATCAGATTAAGCATACGGTCTTCAAAATAACCTGCATTACCAAAATATAAAGAGCCAGAATATTTAACAATTGAAACCACTTCGCAACGATCAAGTTTATTATCTAGTGCATTAACCAGTATGGTTGAGCCACTATGTGCCGATAACTCGGTAAATCTTGGCTGCATGGTACGATACAAAAACAATGCTAACGACAAGATAACGCCAATTACAATGCCATTTTCTAGATGTGGTGCGAACAATAGCGTCAATACAAACGAAGAAACAGCAACAATTGCGTCATGCTTTTCAACCTTCCAAGCATGCATAATTGGTGCAAATTTAATCAGGTTGATAACTGCCATAATGATAACCGCCGCCAATGTTGCCTGTGGCAAATGGTATAAAAGTGGCGTTAAAAATAATAAGGTAATACCCACAATTACCGCTGTCACTACTGACGAAAATCCAGTAATTGCACCTGCAGATATGTTAACTGCAGAACGCGAAAATGAGCCTGATACCGCATAACCTTGGAAGAAACTAGAAACAACGTTTGCCAGTCCTTGGCCCATTAATTCTTGATCAGCATCAAGGCGCTGTTTGGTTTGTGCGGCCATGGCTTTTGCAATAGAAATAGCCTCCATAAAACCAATCAAACCAATAGTAATTGCAGTCACAATCATTTGATTCATAACTGAAAAATCAAAGCCAGGAATAACTATTGGTGGCAAACCTTCTGGAATAAGACCAACAATTGCACCGCCGTAGCCGCCTGCCTCAACTGAACCACCAAAATCAATCAACCAAGCGATAATAGTTGTAACAGCTACCGCCAATAAAACGCCTGGCAATTGTGGTGCGTATTTTTTAACTGCAATCATGATTACAAAAGCCATGATTGCAATCATTAGTGTAATTGAATGGGTGCCCGTAGTGGCATTAACAATCGTACCCCATACTTGTTCATAAGTATGTTCACCATCACCTTTAACAACGCCAAATATTTTATTTAATTGTGATGTGCCAATAATGATTGCTGCAGCATTAGTAAAGCCAACCACAACTGGATGAGATAAGAAGTTAATAATAAAGCCAAGCTTTAATGCGCCTAATAAAAACTGAAAAATACCCACCATAAAGGCTAGTAGAGATGCATAAATAACATACTCTTCCATGCTAGCACCTTCAGGCAAAATAGTGGGTACCGCTGCTGCTGTTAACAACGATACAACTGCTACTGGACCCGTACCCAACTGACGCGATGAACCCATTAAAGCTGCAATCATAACTGGTAAAAATGAAGCGTACAAGCCGTGCTGTGGAGGTAAACCTGCAAGTTGTGCATAAGCCATTGATTGTGGCACTAATACTAATGCCACTGTTAAGCCAGCAACCAGGTCTGCTTTTAATATGTTTGAGTCTTTAATCTCACCAATCCATGCCAAAAACGGCAAAAACCTTGCAAATTTGTTCATTGTGCGTTCCAATTATATAAAAAATAGCTTCATGCTATTGAAGTGCCACCTAGAGAGAGTTACTAAGTGAATATTAGCCCTATATTATATAATAATACCTCCATTTAATACGGGTTATTTTGTATAATGTTGAACTTGCCTTTTCTAGGCAGTCTTTATTTCTTACTTACTATACAAAGGATTAATTCATGAGATTAATTGAGAATTTACATTTTAATAATATTCGTGGTGATATTACTGGTGGTATCACAGCTGGCGTTGTAGCCCTTCCGTTTGCAATTGCAATGGGCTTAGCTTCGGGCGCTGGTGCAATTGCTGGCCTATACGGTGCTATTATTACTGGCTTCTTTGCTGCTCTATTTGGTGGCACCGGTGCACAAGTATCTGGACCAACAGGCCCTATGACCGTGGTAATGGCGCTTGTGGTAACTCAATTTGTTACCTATTTCTCAGGTGAAATTGATCCGATAACTGGACTTATTTACACTCAAGATGCAGCGCTTGGTGCTGGCCTGGCAATTGCCTTTACCACGGTTGTGTTAGGTGGTATTTTTCAAATTATTTTTGGCCTATTGAAGTTAGGACGCTTTATTAACTTGATGCCACATCCAGTAACTTCTGGCTTTATGACGGGCATTGGCGTTATTATTATTATCTTACAAATTCCTCAAGTTTTAGGATTTTATGATATTAAAGGCTCTACAACGGGCATCTTCTCCCAATTAGGAGAGGTTAAAGAATATTTTGTTAATATCGGTGCAATTTCAATTGCAGCCATCACTCTGGCTACCGTGTACTTATTGCCTAAAAAGATTGGCAAGTTTATTCCAGCACCATTATTCGCCTTAGTAACAGGCACGTTAGTTTTGTTATTCTTCCCAGAGCTATTTTCATCGTCTGCAGAGCCATTAAACGCAATGATTCTTGGTGAGATTCCAACAGGACTTCCAAGCTTTCAAACGCCTGCTTGGGAAGCAAGCATTGTTGTTGACATGATTGCTGCTGGCATGATGCTGGCCATTCTAGGCTCTATTGACTCATTACTAACTTCGCTAGTTTCTGACGAAATTACACGCACACATCACAAATCTGATCGCGAATTAATTGGCCAAGGTATTGGTAACACATTATCAGGCTTATTTGGTGGCTTGCCAGGAGCAGGCGCCACTATGCGCACTATGACCAACGTTAAAGCCGGTGGCTTGACACCTATCTCTGGTGCACTGCATGCCGTGTTATTGCTTGCCATTGTATTGGGTGGCGCACAATATGCAAAAGAGATTCCACTAGCGGTACTAGGCGCTATCTTGGTTAAAGTAGGTACTGATATTATTGACTGGGAGTACTTAAAAAACTTAGTCTCTACCCCTAAATCTGGTGCGTTAATCATGATTGTGGTACTAGGAATTACTGTGTTTTACAACCTAATGGCCGCCGTTGGCGTTGGGCTTGTAATGGCCAGCTTAATCTTCTTACAAAGAATGACAGACGTGCAACTTGCCAGCATTATATCGGTTCAAACTATTGAGGAAGCCTCTCACTTAGATGAAACCCATCAAGAATTAATTCGTGCAGGCAATACTTTGTTTTACCAATTAAACGGCCCAATGAGCTTTGGCTCTGCAAAAGGCGTCGTAAGAGACTTCTCAACTAAGTCAAATTACAATAGAGCCATCTTAGACTTGTCTAACGTGCCTGTAATTGATTACACAACCTCTAGATCAATCTCAGAAATTTGCAACATCTGCCAGGAGAAATCTGCAGAAATTACAATCGTTGGCGCTAATATCAAGGTAAGGCACGCCCTTGAAAATATCGGTATTGATAAAGAGCTTATTAGTCACTAATTAAGCCTTTATCTTTACCCATAAAAAAGCCTGCATTGTTGCAGGCTTTTTTATTGTTTAATTATCTAGGCGCTAAAAATCTTCATCCCAGTCAACTAACACCTTGCGTGTATTCATATCTATGTTGATCAAAAATGGCTCAATATAAGGCACCCAATGTTCTTTCTTGCCATTGATAACCATTACATTGTTTGATCCGGTATCAACCATGTAAGAGATTTTTCCAAGTTCAACACCTGCAGTATTAACAACCTCTAATCCTGTTAGCTCGTCCCAGTAATACTCGCCTTTAGGCAGTTTTGCTAGTTGCGATCTTTCGATATAGATATCTATGCCAATATAGACCCTGGCAACCTCACGATCATCCACGCCTTTTAGTTGAGCAACAATGGTTTTTCCTTGCACTCGGCCTTTAACAATTTCAAGCGTCGTCCATTTGCCATCGACTTCAATATGCCAAGGCTGATAAGTCAGAATATTTTTTCTGGGATTGGTGTGTGAAAATAATTTCACCCAGCCCTGAACGCCAAAAAGGCCATTAATCTGTCCGACCAATAGCCTTTTATTGATAGAGTTATTACTCACTACTTACTCAGCAGCAGCTTCCTCTGATGACGCTTCAGTAGCGCTTTCCGCTTCTGCCGCTGCCTTAGCTACAACTACTGCCGCTCTAGCATCTTGAGCCGCAACACGCTTCTCACGAATTGAAGGATCTTTAAATTCTTTAATAAGTTGTTGAACACGATCAGATAACTGCGCACCTTTTGACGTCCAGTACTCTAATCTTTCTTCTTCGATAGTAAGCCTAACTTCTTGTCCACGAGCAACCGGATTAAAATATCCGATACGCTCAATGTAACCACTGTCTCTACGCTTGCGTGAGTCTGTTGCTACGATTGAATAAAAAGGTTTTTTCTTGGCTCCACCTCGGGCTAGTCTAATTTTAACCATGGGTTTTTTGCTCCTTTATTTATAATAGCTTACACCGAAAAGGTATAAGACGCGAAATTATATCAGTTTTTCTAAGTCTTGCGCTAGTTTTTGCGCATCACCCGTATAAGTCATCGGGGTTAATTCGGCCAATGCTTGTTTTGCCTCATCTGGCATATCCAAATCTTTTACAAACTCAGCCAATACTTGGGCATCAATAGTGTTGCCACGAGTTAACGCCTTAAGCTTCTCATACGGATTTTCAATACCATAACGACGCATTACTGTTTGAATAGGCTCGGCTAGTACTTCCCATGATGAATCTAAATCTTGATGTAAGCGCGCCTCATTAGTTTCTAGCTTGCTAATACCCTTGGCAATTGATGCATAGGCCACTAAACAATGTGCGCAACTTACACCTAAGTTTCTAAGAACGGTCGAATCAGACAAGTCACGCTGCCAACGAGAAATGGCCAACTTGTCCGCCAAATGTGTATTAAGCGCATTGGCAATGCCTAAATTTCCTTCACCATTTTCAAAGTCGATTGGGTTAACTTTGTGCGGCATGGTTGACGAGCCAACCTCACCTTCAATGGTTCTTTGCTTGAAATAACCTAATGACACGTAGCCCCAAATATCACGACAATAATCAATCAAAATGGTATTGAAACGATTCATTGAATGAAAATACTCAGCCATGTAATCGTGTGTTTCAATTTGTGCAGTGTACATCGCGTAGTTAATGCCTAAGCCTTCAATAAACTGCTGAGAAATCGCTTGCCAATCTAAGTCTGGATAAGCCGATATGTGCGCGTTAAAATTACCCACAGCGCCATTAAATTTACCCATAATTTTGACACCTTCTAAGTGTCCAATTTGGCGCTTAAGACGAAATGCAAAATTTGCCATTTCCTTACCAACAGTAGTCGGCGAGGCTGTTTGGCCATGTGTACGTGACAACATCGGAATAGCTGCATTGTCTTTAGCCATTTTTGCAATGAGCGTTAGTACATTGTTCATTTGCTTAAGTATGATTTTACGGCCATCGACTAGCATCAATGCGTGTGACAAATTGTTAATATCTTCAGAAGTACAAGCAAAGTGAAAAAATTCACTAACCGCATTAAGCTCGATATTATTTTTAATTTTATCTTTTAAGAAGTACTCAACCGCTTTCACATCATGGTTGGTGGTTTTTTCAATATCTTTAACCGCTTGCGCATCTTCTAATGAAAAATTAGAAGCAATATTAGCTAAAAACTCGCTCGCTTCTGAACTAAACGCAGGCACTTCTTCAATACCTTGATTATCAGCCATAGCCTGTAGCCATTCAACCTCAACCAAAACTCGATATTTAATTAGGCCAAATTCACTAAAAATATTACTCAGGTCTTTAGTCTTATCAAAATAACGTCCGTCAACCGGAGAAATTGCAGTTAAAGCATTGAGTTCCATAATATTTATTAAAGGCTGTAAAAATGATAAAATTATACGCTTTATTCATTCTTATAAAAATACTCATCGTGAAATCGGACTATCTAAAACATATTGAAGAGCGCAAGCTAAACAACCTACCCCCATTAGCACTTAATGCTGAACAAGCCAAATCAGTAGTGGAATGCCTGATAAGTACAGATGATGATGATTTTTATCTTGATTTATTAACACACCGCATTCCGCCAGGCGTGGATGAAGCGGCTTATGTTAAGGCCAGCTTTCTAGCCAGCATCGCTAAAGGCGAGCAAGCTTGCAAGGCCATCAACCAACAACAGGCAACTTTTCTACTAGGCACAATGCTAGGTGGCTATAACATCGAGCCATTAATTGATTTGTTAGATCTAGATGAAACAGCGCAAACTGCAACCGATGCCTTATCAAAAACACTACTTATTTATGAAGCGTATCAATCTATTGTAGAAAAATCAGCTACTAATACATTTGCCAAACAAGTGGTCGATGCCTGGGCAAATGCAGATTGGTTTACCTCTAAAAAAGCATTGTCCGCTGAAATTAAAGTAACCGTTTTTCGTGTTGAAGGCGAGATTAATACCGATGATTTATCCCCTGCTACAGAAGCTTGGTCACGTCCAGACATTCCACTTCATGCACAATCAATGCTGGTTAAGAAAATGGATAACCCATTAGAAACTATTGTCAAGCTTAAAGAAAAAGGACTTCCACTTGCCTTTGTTGGCGATGTTGTAGGCACTGGCTCATCTCGTAAATCAGCAATCAATTCTGTACTATGGCACATGGGCAATGACATTAACTACGTACCTAATAAACGCAGTGGCGGCGTAGTACTGGGCGGCAACATTGCGCCAATCTTTTTTAATACTGCCGAAGATTCTGGCGCACTACCGATTGAGTGTGACGTATCAAAACTCAATATGGGTGATGAAATCACTATTCACCCTTATGAAGGAAAAATCACCAATAGCAATGGTGATACTATTTCAACTTTTAAACTATCGCCAACCACAATGCCTGATGAAGTGCGTGCGGGTGGCAGAATTCCACTGATTATTGGACGCGGATTAACAGATAAAACTCGTCAAAATTTAGACCTGCCTGTAAGCGATCTTTTCTTACGCCCACAAGATGCTAGCAATAGTGATGCAGGCTATACATTGGCGCAAAAAATTGTTGGCAAGGCTTGTGGCGTTAAAGGCATTCGCCCTGGCACATATTGTGAGCCACGCATGTCAACGGTAGGCTCTCAAGATACAACAGGTGCCATGACTCGTGATGAGCTTAAAGAATTAGCTTGCCTGGGTTTTTCGGCAGACTTAGTTATGCAAAGTTTTTGTCACACAGCAGCTTATCCAAAACCGATTGATTTGGAGCTTCAGCATTCACTACCTGACTTTATGCAATCTCGTGGCGGCGTAGCACTAAAACCTGGAGATGGTATTATCCATTCATGGCTTAATCGCATGCTTTTGCCAGATACTGTAGGCACAGGTGGCGATTCACATACTCGATTCCCAATTGGCATTAGCTTTCCTGCAGGCTCTGGCTTAGTTGCATTTGGTGCATCTATCGGTGTGTTACCATTAGATATGCCTGAATCTGTCTTGGTGCGTTTTAGTGGCACCATGCAAGAAGGCATTACTTTACGTGATTTGGTTAATGCCATTCCTTATGTTGCCATTCAGCAAGGATTGCTAACCGTTGAAAAATCAAACAAGAAAAATATCTTCTCAGGTAGAATTTTAGAAATTGAAGGTTTGGGCGATCTTAAAATTGAACAAGCATTCGAGCTAACTGACGCTTCAGCAGAGCGTTCAGCTAATGGTTGCACGATTAAACTTAATAAAGAGCCGGTTGCAGAATACTTGCAATCTAACATTGCCCTGCTATCATCAATGATAGAAATGGGCTATGAGGATAAAAAGACTATCGCTAGACGTATTTTAGCCATGCAAAAATGGCTAGATTCACCTGAATTATTAGAGGCAGATAGCAATTGTGGATACGCCGCTATCATCGAAGTTAACCTTGATGACATTAAAGAACCAATTCTTGCCTGTCCAAATGATCCTGATGACGTTAAAACATTGTCAGATGTGGCCAACACCAAAATTGACGAAGTGTTTATTGGCTCTTGTATGACCAATATTGGGCACTTTAGAGCAGCTGCACAACTACTTAAAGGTCAATCAGAATTAGCAACAGAGCTTTGGATTGCGCCGCCAACGCGCATGGATGAAGCGCAACTTAAAAAAGAAGGTGTGTACAAAACATTTGAAGCGATTACTCAGCATACGGAAATTCCAGGCTGCTCATTATGTATGGGCAATCAAGCTCGTGTTAATGACAATACCACTGTGGTCTCAACCTCAACCAGGAACTTTCCAAATCGCCTAGGTGACAATGCTGATGTTTATCTATCTTCTGCAGAAGTTGCAGCGATCTCAGCAAAGCTAGGGCACATTCCTACGACTGAAGAATACCTTACGGCTATGCGTGACATGGAGCCAGCATCAAAAGATATTTATCAGTATTTGAATTTTGATCAGATCTCTGAATATCAAGAAGCTGTTGGTCATATTGCATTGGACACTATTCTTAAAGAATAGATCTAAATACATAGACAATAAAAAGCCGCTAATTAGCGGCTTTTTATATATTTCAATGATTCAAATCTAAGCAGATTTTTGCTTAGATTTTTTTAAATTTTCCCAAAAATTACCTGTGTAAAATTGACAATATTTAAACATTTCATTATCAGTTAAATAGCCTTTTTTACCATTCCAGTCGCTTTTAAGCATTGCAACTAATTCATTTGTTAATTTTTTATTAGTGGTTTTCATATATTTCTTCCCTATTTCATTTGGATTTCTATCCATTTTCCATAATTTTTGAAATTTATTATATCATTTTCTGCTTGATGTGTTGCAATTATCATAAATATGTCATGCATCAGTTCATTATCAATAAATAGTTTTAATTTCTTAACGTTTTCTTCATCGCAAATTTTCAGCATTGACTCATATATAAAAATGATAATTTCAATGACATTATTATCATTTTGCTCAAAAAATGGGTGAAAATGAATTTTTAAATTTTTGGCGTATTTATCCAAAACATTGATAATTTGAAAAACAGAAATTACCTTATTGTTTTGTAATACTGCATGCCATTCAAAATCACTTAATTCACTTTCAAATATTGCTTTTTCTGTTGGCTCTAAATATCGTTTCCAATCTTGTAAAATTAAGTCATCTTGCTTAATTTTCTGATATTTAAAATTCACTTAATCTTAGCTTCCTTATAGATAACGTGTTGTCTTACAACTGGATCAAACTTTTTAACTTCAACTTTCTCAGGATGAAGACGTTTGTTTTTAGTTGTTGTGTAGAAATGACCAGTTTTAGCTGATGATACTAATTTAATTTTTTCTCTCATAATTTACTCCTAAACCTTTTCGCCACGTGCGCGGATTTCTTTAAGTACAACGTCAATACCTTTCTTATCAACGATACGTAAACCTTTAGCTGTTAGCTTAAGTTTTACAAAACGATTCTCACTTTCCACCCAAAAACGGTGTGTGTGAAGATTTGGATAAAAACGACGGCGCGTTCTATTGTTTGCGTGTGATACATTGTTACCACTAATTGGTCGCTTACCAGTTACTTGACATACCTTTGCCATGACTCTACCTTTCGAAAATCTAAAAGAAATGAATTATACTTAAAATTATTTAACTTTCTTAGCTAAATTTTATAAAAATCGTGTTTACTATTGCATGAACTAGCTGTATCATACACCACTTCGGAGGGATGGCAGAGCGGCTGAATGCACTGGTCTTGAAAACCAGCAAGGATTAATCTCCTTCCAGGGTTCAAATCCCTGTCCCTCCACCAAATTACCCCTTATGTAGCAACAATAATTAGAAGAAATATTAAAAGTTTCACTACATTTTCACTACATACAAAAAAAATACCCTATCTTTCCACTAATTTTTTAGCCCTAAGTATTGTTGCTTTTTGTTAAAAATATGGGTCATGACAACTTAAGCGACTCTTTTCTGAACATTTCAAGCAAAATCTTATAAAGATTTTGCTTGCGATTATTGAATCTAAATTCACATTCTTTCAAGTGTAAATTAAACATATTTTTATTCATT
>NZ_FQTP01000025.1 GCF_900128515.1 Bathymodiolus heckerae thiotrophic gill symbiont | reverse complement strand
ATGATGTACTCTAAAATGCTTCTTATAGCCAAAATCTACTAAACCATTATACCCTCGCCAACCATCAGAATGAATGACGCTTTTCAATACTAGTTTTACCCTTGATAATCCTTTGTAGGGTAGTACTTTTGCAGTTTGGAACAATCTCAGTATAAACCTTACCACCTCTTTTTAGCAAGCCAAAAACAATGGTTTCCCCTAAGGCGCCACGGCCGCGTTTTCCGCGGACGCGCCGTGCGCCAAAATAGCTTTCATCGACTTCAATCTGCCCCACTAGTGGGGCAGATTGAAGTATGGATAGTTCTACAACTCTAAGCCTAATAGCGGTTAAATATTTGTTGATTGTTTGTCTGCTCAATCCTGTTAATTCCTTGATTTGAACTGCGTTCAAATCAAGAGAAAAATACTTAATTATTTCTCTAAATTTCTTCTCTGGAATACGGGAACGATTTACATACTTGTTTTTTACTTTCATAACAGTACTTTAACATGATTTTAAATATGCTTAAGTTGTCATGACCCTAGATTATTTATGTTTCATACTATTGATAATCAAACATGAGAGGTACTGTATAAAAAGGATGCTAAAAAATTAATTAAATAAAAGTTAGTGCATTTACTTTTATAAAAAATGGTCAAATTTTTGAGTTATAAAACCAGCGCAACTCTAGGTGTTTCAGAACTTATCAGCCAATTTGAGTTAATTATTACTCCTAATGCCTCTATTGTGCACATTACCTCGGCTTTTGATAAGTTAATCACCACTATTCATGAAAATAATTAGGATAGTTGCCAATTATTTTCTCCAGTAAGTACAATACATAAAGCAGTTTTTTCAAAATCTTCTAAGAGTTTAAAAAAGGCACTTCTTGGAATTTGCTGTTAAGTTATGCTGAAGATATTATAAGTGGAGAGAAGTTATGGGTAGTGTAAGCCTGCAGTATTTATTTAAATCAAAATCTTTCAAGTTTATGAAAGATAGAAAAAATAAATCACACGCAGTTCAGTCATTTAAATACCAAGGGAGAGAGATATACTATCGCTCAAGTACTAGTGATATGACTGTTATTTACGAGATTATTCTTAAAAAAAAGTTTCAATCTGAATATTATATTCCTAAAATTGTAGATCCAAAGGTAATACTTGATATTGGTGCAAACATTGGTGCAACAACTATTTACTACGCAAATCGCTTCCCTGATGCCAAAATATTTTCATTTGAGCCATTGCTCGAAAATTATAAAATTCTAGAAAAAAATACAAAGAATCTTAAAAATGTTAGTATCTTTAATTATGGATTGGGCAAGAGTGATGGTTTTTTTGATATTTACCTAACAGATGATGAAGAAAATTTTGGCGGCGCCACTATGCATAATTTAAATACCACAGAAGGTAAAAGTATACAAAGCTGCGAAGTAAGGCGCGTTGAGACAACTTTAAAGAGTTTAAATATCTCTTCTATCGATTTAATCAAAATTGATACTGAAGGGGCTGAATTCGATATCCTTATGAACTTTCCTTATGATGTGATTTCCAATACAAAATGGATTACTGGAGAGCTTCATGGTAATCAAGATTTTGAATTATTGGCCTATATTGAGAATATAGGCTTTAATATTGCAATGAAAAAAAATGCAGAGGATAAGTTATTTATGTTTAATTTTGTTGGTAATGAAACTTTGAACAAACTCAGTTCTTTAGAAAGAAAACATTTGTTAAGATAATGAAAGTTAGTGCCTTTACCTTCATTAAGAACGGACAAATACTGGGCTATCCATTCATCCAATCTATCCAATCTATATTGCCAATTGTTGATGAATTTATTATTAACGTTGGAGAGAGTGAAGATGATACGCTAGCATTAATACAGTCAATCAAAGATCCTAAAATTCGCATTATTCAGTCAATGTGGAATGACAATATGCATGATCGTGGTTATGTTTATGGTCAGCAAAAGATGATTGCTCAATTTAATTGCACAGGCGACTGGGCTTTTTACATTGAAGGTGATGAGGTTTATCATGAAGAAGATTTAGATAAAATTCAAGTATCAATGCAGGAGTATGTGGATAATCCAGAAGTAGAAGCTTTAGTGTTTGATTTTTATCATTTTTACGGTAATGCTAATAGTTATCTTGATTCTCCTGGGTGGTATCGATCTGAAGCGAGGATTATTAAAAATTCAATTAGATCATATGCGCCAGATGGGCTTTTTTGGTTAGTACTAGGTAGTAATAAAAAAGGCAAATATCCAAAAGCAAAACACACAGGTGTGCATTGCTATCATTATGGCTGGGTGCGTAGCGAAGAACAAATGAATCTTAAAAGTGAAAAAGTGCAACAATATTGGGGCGGGGAGCCTGCTAAGATTGATTACTCTCAAATGGATCAATTTATTATTAAAGAGTTTACAGGTGCCCATCCAAAAATAGCTCAAGATTGGCTACCTAAAGAAAAAGGTGTTTATCAAGTTGACCCTAATTACATTCCAACCAAGAAGCAAAAAAAACACAGATTAATGCTCAAACTTGAAAAATTATTCGGATTAGAGCTAAGTAAAAAACATTATAAATTAATTAAGTAATGAAAGTATTAATTGAGCTTCCTACTTGGCTTGGTGATGCAATAATGGCAACGCCAGCTATTGAAAATATCGTAAATTTCTATAATGAGTCTGAAATTACCTTTATCGGCTCTTTTGTATCAATTGAGGCAATGAAAAACCATCCAAAAGTGGTAAAAATAGTCATTTTAGATAAGAAATATAGATCTTTATATAAAACGGCAAGAGAGTTAGGGGGGTTTGATGTATTTTTCTCATTTCGAAGTTCAGTTCGATCAAAATTTCTGAAATTTTCAATATCAGCTAAAAATAAGTATCAATTTGACAAAAATAAATACATTAATTGCCACCAAGTTAAAAAATATAACGATTTTGTTAATGATTGCCTGAATATTAATTCAAATCCTGAAAGGTTAACGCTTTATAAGGAAAGTCGATTTTCAAAGATGGCTCGGAAGTCAATTTTAGGTATAAACCCGGGTGCATCATACGGCAGTGCTAAGCGTTGGTATCCTGAAAAATTTGTTAAAGTTGCTAGCGAATTGTCAAGTCAATATGATATTGTTATTTTTGGTGGCTCTATTGAGATTGATATTGCAACTGATATCGAGAAGGGCTTGATTGATAACGGTGTTGAAAATTATCAAAACTTTGCTGGCAAAACTACAATCTCAGAGTTAATTAATAAAATTTCAGATTTGGATTTATTTATTACGGGTGATAGTGGCCCAATGCATGTGGCTGCCGCTTTTCAAGTGCCTACGGTAGCTATTTTTGGACCCACTAAAGATAATGAAACTTCGCAATGGATGAATGAGAAAAGTGAAATTGTTAAGCAAGGTTTAGAGTGTCAGCCCTGCATGAAGCGCACTTGCCCTTTAAAGCATCATAACTGTATGAAGTCTATTGAAGCTGACGATATATTAGATGCTATTAAGAGACTTAATTAGTCTTTGAAAGCTAAATCAATTAGATGGCAAATGGTGTGTCCAATGACAATGTGCATCTCTTGAATACGAGGCGTGTCTTCAGCAGGGACCACTAAATTAATATCACACAAAGTATTCATTTCGCCACCATCTCTACCGCTAAAGCCAATAAGCTTGCAACCAAATTCTTTGGCGGTTTGAAGTCCGTTGATTACATTGCCACTACTGCCACCTGTGCTGATACCAATCACCACATCACCTTCGTTGGCTAGCGCCTCTACCTGGCGGTCAAATACTCGATCATAGCCATAATCATTGCCAATTGAAGTTAGTGCTGAGGTATCAGTGGTTAGGGCGATAGCAGCTAATCCTTTGCGCTCAACTTTATAGCGACCAACTAACTCAGCAGCAATGTGTTGCGCATCAGCTGCACTACCGCCATTACCAAAGATTAAAATTTTTCCACCATTTTTTAAACAATCAATGCATAAATTAGTAGCCGTTTCTAACGGCTTAGCAATGTATTCAAGTGTGGCTTGAGATGTTTTTAGATGTTCGTTAAATTCAAATTCAATAATTGATTGCATGGCTGATTTTCCTTTTAATGACTTTTTTGAATTTTCTCAATGGTTTTGGTGGTGCTTTTTCCATCAACAAATTGTACCAGTTTTAGTTCGTCAGCAATATCTTGGCCCGCCACTTCTTTGTCTTCATAATCACCACCTTTGACTAAGATATGAGGTTGTATTGCTTTGATTAACTCATACGGTGTGTCTTCGTTAAATACCACGACATAATCAACCGCTTCAAGCGCTGCTAAAATATAAGCCCTATCTAGTTCTAGGTTAATAGGACGATTTTCACCTTTAAGTGCTGTAACTGATCTATCAGAATTAAGCCCTAAGATTAGCACGTCACCATAGCTTTTAGCAGTTTCTAAATAACGAACATGTCCTGCGTGTAATATATCAAAACAACCGTTGGTAAAAACGATTTTTTTGTCTCTGGCTTTTAGCTCATCACTTAATGTGGTGATTTCACCCAGTGTTTTTATGTGCGTATCACTGCTGGATTTATTAAGGCTTGATTCATATTCAATAATTTCATTTAGTGTGGCTGTTGCACTACCAATTTTCCCCACAACAACGCCAGCTGCAAGATTGGCAAACTCTACTGCATTATCGATATCGTAATCACAGGCCAAAGCAAAGCCTAAAGAGGCAAGTACTGTATCACCCGCACCAGTTACATCAAACACTTCTCTGGCGACAGTAGGGTGGGTGCGTAGGTTGTCATCATAAATTGCCACACCTTGTTCACTTAGGGTGATGAGTGAAACGCTTAAATTGCACCGCGTTTTAAGCTGAGTGATGGCTTGTTTTAGGCTGACATCATCTTTAATATTGACTTGGGTCGCTTCACTGGCTTCTTTTTTATTGGGTGTTAATAAAAAAGCACCCTTGTATTTGGCATAATCCAAGCCCTTAGGGTCGACCAGCACTTTTTTGTTATTTTTATTGGCAATGGTGATTAATAATTGGGTGAGTTTGCCCGTTAATACACCCTTGCCATAATCAGACAATAATACTGTGTCGTAATTAGCAATGATTTTTTCAAAAGAAGCGAGGATGGATTTTTGTGATTCGCTGTTGATTGTATCAGTACTTTCTCTATCATATCTAACTACCTGCTGATGGGCGGCGATAATCCTGCTCTTTTTGCTGGTAATTCGATCTTGCTGGGTAATAAGGTGTTGTGTATCAACATTGATAGTGTCAAGTAGGTTTTTAAGTTCATCCGATATTTCACAGCCGCCAATCACACTAATCACATCAACCTGCGCACCTAATGCTCTGAGGTTATGAATAACATTGCCGGCACCACCAAGCACTGAACTTTCGCTTTTCACATTCACCACTTGTACCGGTGCTTCGGGAGAGATGCGTTCGCACGAACCCCATAAGTAGTGATCTATCATTAGGTCGCCAACGACTAAAATTTTTGGCGATTTCCCCTGTAAAGCTATCATGAAATATCAGTGCCGTGAAGTCGTTTAATATCAGCAACATAGGCTTTAATGCCCTCTTCCAGACTAACGACTGGCTTAAAGCCTAAGTTAGCTTGTGAGGTGCTAATGTCAGCCTGTGTATGCATTTGATAACCATCATACGGGTTTGGGATGTAATTAGTACCCAAGTCTGTGCCAAGCTCAGTTTGCAAAATATCAGAAATATCTTGAAAGCTTCTTGGTGTACTTGTACCTACATTATAAGTGCCATTCTCTTTAGGGTTGCAAGCTTTAATATTAGCCTGAACAACATCTTCAATATTAATAAAATCTCTTAAAATTTGATCAGACCCTTCAAATAAGGTTGGCGTCTTGCCATCCAAAATTTGATGTCCTAGTTGAATCACCATAGAAGAAGTTTTGGCCTTGTAGTATTCGCGTGGGCCGTATACATTAAAGAACTTAAGCCCCACAATGGTCATATTTGGGTTTTCACGACTATAGCGATAAGCAATCTGATCCATCATGTATTTACTAAATCCATACGGATTTTCAGGATTTTCAGTGCCCACAGTTTGAGGTGAAGGCAGGCTACCGTAAGTTGCAGCCGAACTTGCATACACCATTACTGCATCATCCTCTTTAGCTTTATTAAGCAAATCATAAAAAGAGTTAACATTGGTTTGCATCACAATTTCTTGATCGTACACACGCGTGTCTGAAATCGCTGCTTGATGAAACATGTAGTCAAATTTATAATCATTAAGTAGTGCTAAATCAGATTTGCTATTGATATTTCCACATACTACATCACCGGTAAATCCAATCAAATTTTTGTAATGTCCAAAGCTTTGCAAGTTGCCATTGGCGAAGATCGCCTCACTTCTAAAACAATCAAAAACCACCACTTGTGAATCGGGGTAATTATCTTGAAAATAAAAAGCTAAATTACTACCAATAAAGCCAGCACCACCGGTTATTAAAATGGTTTTGCTATTAAAGTCAATATCGTTATAAATCATAGTCATTATTTTTTTAAATAGGTATGCCTACATGTTAAACGAAATCATATGGAAAATCATACATTAACGAGTATTGTCCTCAGTATAATCAACTCAAATTGACAGATTTAATGCAAATATGCAATATCATAAAAACTTCTACCAAATCAAATCTAATACTGAGATTTTTGATCGAATAAAGGCCGAGCGAGAGAGTGTTGGCTATTACGATTTGCCTTATCAAAATACTGACACGATAAAAAAATACGCCAAAAGTATTACTAAAAAAAATATTGTTGTTTTAGGCATTGGTGGTTCTAGTTTAGGTGCTAGAGCGATTTATGAGTTTTTATTGCCATCTGCTAATTACAGTAAAGATTTGCTGTTTTTAGAAACCATTGATCCACTTAAAATTAATCACTCTTTAAAGAAAATTGATTTGACAGATACTCAATTTGTTGTTATTTCCAAATCAGGCAATACCATTGAAACCATTAGTATTTTTAAATATTTGAATTCTCTGGTAACGATCGACAATTCTAACTGCACCATCATTTCAGAAGCTAAAAGTAAACTTACTCAATTTGCTAAAGACAATAATATTAAAGCCTTTGATTTAGCTGAGAATATCGGCGGGCGTTTTTCAGTCTTTAGTGTGGTGGGGCTGTTGCCGCTAGCGATGGTAGGCGTGGATATTGATAATCTTTTAAATGGCTGCAAGCGTGCATCAAATAGCTTTTTTGATAAAGCCGGTTATTGTGATCCAATTTTAGAAAAAGCCAGATTCTTGGTTGAAAACAAAACTAGATTTCACACTAATGTTATCTTTTCTTATTCATCGACTCTAGAAAGTTTTAACAAATGGTATGCTCAACTTTGGGCTGAGAGCCTGGGTAAAGTTAATATTAATGGTACTCGACAAGGTTTAACACCCATTGGCTTAGTGGGGCCGGTTGATCAGCACAGTTTCTTGCAGCTGATCATGGAAGGTGTTAGGGATAAAACAGTTACCTTTATCAAGATTGATGATCTTAAAGATAACAGTATGATTCCATCTGATTCTGAAAATAAGTTCGATGTGTTGGGCTTACAATATGCTGAAAACATCAGTTTTAATGAGTTATTAAACAAGCAAGCTGACGCCACTATTCAGTCTATTCAAGAGCAAGATAATATCCCATGTGATGTGATTTCCATCCGTACGGTGGATGAATTTAACATCGGCTCACTAATGTTCACTTATCAATTGCTCACTTCTTGTATTGGTGCATTTTTGCAAATTGATACTTACAACCAGCCTGGTGTTGAACATAGTAAAGTTAATCTAAAAGAAAGCTTTTTATAAAACATAATGTCGTTATGACAAAACTGGAATATTTCTATTGAGAATCTTAAGTCATGACGATCTATATAAAAACCCACATTAATTAGGAGAAATTAATGAAACCTATGTTTGGTCTTGAAACGTTTATAAAAATTAACAAATGTCTATTTCCAGTGGCAGGCTACGGTACGCGATTTTTGCCAGCCACAAAAGCTATTCCTAAGGAAATGCTACCAATACTTACCAAGCCGCTGATTCAATACGGCGTAGAAGAGGCAATGAGCGCTGGAATGACAACCATGGCGATGGTAACTAGCAAATACAAACAAGCCATTAAAAATCATTTTGAGCCGCACAGTGATATTGAAGCTAGCATCAAAGACACTACTAAAGAATCATTGCTAGATGAAGTTAACCATACATCAAGTGTATGCAACTTTACTTATATTGAGCAAGATCAAATGCTAGGTCTTGGGCATGCTATTTATACCGGCAAGCCCCTGATCGGTAATGAGCCGTTTGCGGTAATCTTACCGGATGACTTATGCACAAGCACCCCTCAAGGAGGTACTGAAAAGAGCGATGGCGATTCGGTGCTTAAGCAGATGACTAAGCTTTATCAACAGCATCCAGATTGTTGTATTGTTGCTATTGAAGAAGTGCCAATGATTGAGGTAGATAAATACGGTGTGATCGATGGCGAGTTATTAGAGGGTTCTAACGATGCTTATCGAGTTAACAGTATGGTTGAAAAACCCAGCCTAAAAGATGCACCAACTAACCTTGCCATTATTGGCAGATACATTCTTACACCAGATATTTTTGATGTACTTGAAAGTACAGAGCCAGATAAAAATGGCGAGATACAAATTACCGACGCACTAATGACACTTGCAAAACAAGGCAAAGTAATTGCCTATAAATTTAAAGGCAAGCGTTTTGACTGTGGCAATGTTGAAGGTTTTGTAGTTGCTACTAATTACTTTGCTAAAGAGCAGGGTATTATTTAAAGTTGATACGAATCTATTCCACAGTAACTGAGTAGTATTAAAGAAATTATTTGTAAAGTGGTTGGTTTGAGTGTGCTTCTCTCTCATTAGTCCTAATTTTTTTTAGAGTAGCGCCCATTTTTGGATGATCAAAGAAATATAGTTTCTTAGGACGAATGCGACGTGACTGTACTAAATGTGGGTTACGTACTTCCTCAACAATCTCCTCGCCGTCAGGTGAATAATCAGACCACCTGTCAGGTTCAGCTTGCGTGGCATCTTCTTTAAGCCATACGTTTAATGCTGCATGCAGGTAATTTCCTTTATAAAGCCGGATATCACCTTCAATCAGTTTATTATAGGATCGAATAGCAACCGATTTTGACTTGCGTTTTTTTATAATAGGTTGTTGCCAAGAGCGGTGATAATGTACTTGGTAACTTGGTGTTCGTTTTAAACGAGATGCCATGTTGAGCAATGTTTTATTTTTTGCAGACTGGATCAACTTTGTTGCCATGGCGGGCGATAAAGATGCGGAAGAAGGCTTATCAGGCATTTGTGGCCACTGCTCATCGGTGATGGTATCGAGTTGTTCAAATATAATAAGTTCGACGTGATACCACTGATCCGCCTGAGATTGAAAACTCAGCAACAGTAGAGTAATTGCGGTGATAAAGTGACTTAATAAGTATGATTTCATAGATAAACTTTTTAAAATTTTATTGTATTGTCTAACGTCACTAACAAAATGTCCAAATTTTATCTTGATTTGGTGTTTTTACTGTTATTATTGGGGCGAAATTTATTAAATAATATTGGAGAAATATAATGGAAGCTTTTTCTGCGTTTGTAATCTTTTTATTAGTACTGGCCATTATTATTGGCTATATGAGTGTGCAATCCGTGCAACAGGGGCTTGAGTATACGGTTGAACGCTGGGGACGGTATACCCGAACATTGCGACCAGGACTGAATTGGATCATCCCAGTATTTGATAGTATTGGTGCCAAAATCAATATGATGGAACAAGTGTTCGACGTAGAATCGCAAGAAATTATTACTAAAGATAATGCGATGGTGCGCGTTGATGGCGTGGTGTTTTTTCAGGTTGTTGATGCTGCCAAGGCGGCATATGAAGTTAATAATTTACATAATGCTATTTTGAATTTGACCATGACCAATATTCGTACTGTGATGGGATCGATGGATTTGGATGAATTGTTATCAAAACGTGATGAAATTAATGCCCGCCTATTAAATGTTGTTGATGATGCCACTACACCTTGGGGGGTTAAAGTAACCCGTATTGAAATCAAAGATATTGCGCCGCCGGCAGATTTGGTTGAAGCCATGGGGCGTCAGATGAAGGCAGAGCGTGAAAAACGTGCCAATATCTTGGAAGCAGAAGGTCTTCGCCAAGCAGAAATTCTAAAAGCAGAAGGCGAAAAACAAGCGGTTATGTTGGATGCAGAAGGTCGACGTGAAGCGGCATTTCGTGATGCTGAAGCGCGGGAACGTGAAGCGGAAGCGGAGGCAAAAGCAACTACTGTTGTCTCTCAAGCAATTGCCAAAGGTGATATTCAAGCAATTAATTATTTTATCGCCCAAAATTATATTGAATCACTCAAGGATATTGCCTCAGCAGACAATAGCAAATTGGTCTTTATGCCACTTGAGGCGGGTAGCGTGATTGGTTCTTTGGGTGGCATTGCCGAGTTGGCTAAAAGTACCTTTAAAGGAAGTTAATAATGGAATTTATAACTGATTTTTGGCAATGGTGGATTTTGGCGGTAATACTGGTCATTGTTGAACTATTTGTGCCGACCTTTTTTGCTTTATTGGTTGCCATTGCGGCATTTGTAACCGGTATCGCTTTATTCCTCATACCAAATATGCAATGGGAATATCAAGTCTTAATATTTGCTATTCTTTCTGTTGTTATTGTGGTCGTTTGGCGTTATTTTCACGATAAAAATCCAACTGAAACGGATGAGCCCTTACTTAATCGTCGTGGTGAACAGTATGTTGGCCGAGTGATTACTTTAAAAACACCGATCGAAGATGGCCAGGGTAAAGTTCAAGTTGATGATTCGACTTGGAAGGTGGAGGGTGAAGATTGTCCCATTGGAACTAAAGTTAAACTTATCAGCGTTGATAATGTTATTTTTAAGGTTGAAATAGTTCACTAGATGACAGGGGTTTTTAATACGGGTCTAAGTCAACAGCAGTTTTTAGAACAGTATTGGCAGAAAAAACCGTTATTAATTCGACAAGCATTTAGCGACTTTAAATCACTTATTACGCCCGATGAATTGGCCGGTTTGGCTTGTGAGCCCGAAATCGAATCTCGCTTGATTAGAGAGCATGGCCAAGAAGACTCGTGGCAAGTCACTAATGGACCATTAGCCGAAGATGATTTTGCCGATTTGCCAGCAACACATTGGACATTGTTAGTGCAAGATGTTGATAAACATGTACCTGAATTACAATCCCTGCTCGATCCGTTTCGATTTATTCCTGATTGGCGACGTGATGATTTAATGATTAGTTATGCGCCCGAATTGGGCACAGTAGGACCGCACACGGATAGTTATGATGTATTTTTATTGGGAATAAGATATACAATTAAAATATGAAAATAATATCTAATATCACTTTTAGTGATTCAATACTTTATATGGAATGATTTTTACTGATAATATTCCAAGACTCTCAGGTTACACAGGAAGGTGTGTAAAGATTAATAAATTTCCTTATACAACCAAAGAAGGATAATTAAAATAACTACAATCAAAATATTAATTGAATTTCCTTTTTCATACTTATTATAAACCTGTTTTGTAAAACGACATTTAGGGTAACTACCACAACCCAAAAACTGAGATCCAGTTTTTGGACCCTGTTTTGCTGTTCTTTCAACCAAGTTAGATCCACATTTTGGACAGACTGTATCTGATGAATATCGTTTATGTAAAGATTGAATGTGTTCTTGTTTAGATATCCTACCTTCAGTTGTTACATCTGAAAGTAACCCGCATATTCTTTGAATTTCTATATCAGATAAAACTATGTCATTGAACTGTGTGATGTAAGAACCAAGACCAGAAGATAATACATTCGAAGGTAATTCAGTTTTGAATTTAGAGTCGCCATTAAAGAAAACAACTGTTTGGATGTGTGATTCATTTATATCAAGATATTCAGATAGTACTTTCTTATGTCTATGCGTTTGTCTTAGTGGGTTTTGAAATGAATATTTATTTTTATAGACAACTTGAGTCCATGTTGATCCTGATTTAGATCCAAAAATCCACCCCTTGCAATTTTTTGTTTCAACTATAAAAAGTCCAAATGGTGATACAAAGATATGATCTATTTGTGTGGTACCATTATTAGATGGAATGATGACATCATGAAACCTACGGTAAAGTTCTCTATCCAAACTAAATCACAAATTAAATTCTGTTTTTTGTTCTCCAAACCATCCTTTAAACATTTCCAATACCATTCAATCCAATATTATAGAGTGGTCTTTTCACTTATTTTTTTCCTGTTCAACAAACTTGTCAAATTGTACTTTTTCCTTTGCTTTTTTTAATATCCTTTCCTTTTTTGAAGATCCAAATATTCCAAGAATGAACATATGGATATAAGCGACTGGAAATAAAAAAATAATATAAAGAACTACTAGAATTGAATTATGTCTTTGAAAAATTTGAACCAAACCTCTAACAGTCCAAAAAATTGTCAAAACAATAAATATAAAACTTATAACTGTAATTGAAGAATCATCCATAAGGCTAAGTAAACTTCTTTCTGTAAATTGACATCTATTCTATCTCCATTTGCTCTATTTTATCCTTAAATACATTCTGCCACCAACCCACTGTTCTGACACTTCCATGACAATGGCAGATACCAGCCTCAAACAAGATTCCTCATTAGCAAATATCTTTGCCACCTTGGTGCGCTGTTTAACCGTCTGATTAAGTCGTTCAATCATATTGCTCGTTCTAAGACGTTTCCTATTAAATTCACATAACCCCATACCAAAGACGGTTAAATCTTCTGGGATGTTATTCTCAGCCCACTGACTGAGCTTAGGCATGGACTTCTTGTAACGCTCAACAAAAAAATCAAGTTGACGCTTAGCGTCTTCTTGATTGGCAGCATTGAAGATTGCACGAATATCATTTGCCACCTCACTCTTTTTACTTCGTTTAGTAATGTAACTCTGGGCATTTTGTTGTAGATGGAACTGACAGCGTTGCCAAGCTACATTGGGCATGACTGCCTCACTCAAACTAACCTGAGTGCCTAATACTTCTCTTCTGCCTTGGGGATTAATACCAATGGCAATTAACACTGCACAATCTCTAACCATGCCATCAACACGCACTTGTTCATACCTAGCATCAACCAACAAATAATCCATTTGTCCTAGGCTTCTATTGCGCCAAGCCGCAAGGCTTGCATCCAGCTCTTTTGAAGCGTTAGAGACCATTTGCGCTGAGACTTCAAAGCCACACATTTTTTCAACAATGTTATTAACCTTGCGAGTACTAACGCCATTGATATACATCTCACTTAGGGCAATGCTTAAAGCCCGCTCAGAGCGCAGGCCTTTTTCCAGGCAGTTGGGATAAAACTCACTGTCTCGTGTTTGCGGCACAGACAAATCTAATTGACCAATACACGTCTTAACGCGTTTTGGTTTATAACCACTGGCATAATCAAGACGATCAGTATTACGCTCATAATGCCCAGCACCAAGGTGGCGCTCTCGTTCTAGGCGCATGGCATGATTAAACAAGATCTCCATTGCTTGAGGCATAGCCCTCCCCATGCCATAGGTTGAGATTAACTCATGTACGCTGTTTAAATTGTTACCATCAACATCACTAAAATCTTTAAAATTACTATTGCTCATCATTTATTACCCTATTATTTTTATGCTAAAAAACAATAGAATAGATGACGGGCACTTTTTTGAGTTTTTATTTTTACTTTTTTTGAAAGTAAAAAATTCAAACAAGTGCCCTAAGTGAATTTACAGAAAGTTTTTTACAGTACCTTGAAAGTGTTAGTATTAATT
Organism: Bathymodiolus heckerae thiotrophic gill symbiont; assembly: GCF_900128515.1. Taxonomy (GTDB): domain Bacteria; phylum Pseudomonadota; class Gammaproteobacteria; order PS1; family Pseudothioglobaceae; genus Thioglobus_A. Next base: position 8,956 of record NZ_FQTP01000025.1, on the reverse strand, counting down.
TAATCATATTGTTCAATTATAATATCAAATTGAAACTCTTTATTAATATCGAATCACATGTCAAATATTGTATATGTACTAACTAATCCATCTATTCCAGATATTGTCAAGATTGGAATGACGACTGATTTAACAACTAGAATGAGATCACTTTACAATTCGAGTGTTCCAGTACCCTTTGAGTGTTATTTTGCTTGTACGGTAGAGGATATGAGTTTTGTTGAAAGACAACTACATGATGGATTTGATGATTTTAGGGTTAATCCAAAACGTGAGTTTTTTAGGGTTGATCCAGAAAGAGTTGTGTCAATTTTGAAGATGGTTATTCAACTCAAAAAGAGAGTGAAAATACTATCAATACGTATGGTGAAGTGAATTATGGAAGAACAATATTTGATTTGATATCAGACTTTTTAAGTTCCTTTAGTTGGTGTTTACTTAATCCGTATTCAATCATAATTTGTTCTCCCATGTGTTTTGTAAATGGGTTGGTTTAATCGTTGTTTCTTTAAATTGTTAATTTCCATTGATTCAATTTGATATGACTTAAATCGTTTACTTTCATCTGAGATGTATCGATTCATGAATCTTACGATTTCACTAGTCATACTCGTACAATTGAGTTTACAAATAGTCATAAAATCATCTTTGACCTGATTGGTTACTCTGAAATTTAATAGGGTTGTATTCATTAAAAGAACTCCTCTAGTGATATTGATGTTTTATTATTCTCTCTTTTTTTTGTATAGGTTTCAAGAGAATAAAGACTTTCCTTGATATTTATATTGTTATGGTTTCTATCTGATTGCAGAAACTTTAAAAAGAACTTACTCTTGTTGTTTCCATTAACAAACCCTTTGATTAGTAAATCATTTCTAATTTCCATTAGGAATCCTTTGTTAATTATTTGTCTCTTGGTTAATAGTTTGCTTATGTATTTAATAAAGTATTCTTTGCTCTGATTGTATTGTTGTTTATTCATTCGTCTTACCTTTGGGTGCTATGGGTTAATCAAGAGATGATCAAATCACCTCATTAATAATTGTTAAATTGTCAGATTGAATTAACCTAGAGCGAGTCTATACTCAAGAGCTATAATTAATCCAATCTACTTCATCACCATTATTCAATTTGGTGATATAGTCATTCCATCCCTCATTTACATTTCTATGAACATGTCGATGTCCATAATTCGTATCGAACCAAGTATGATTAATCATTGATTCAAATTTATAAGGGTTGTCTGGGAATGGGTTTTGTATTGTCAAGTGGTAGTGGTACCTGCCTGTTTTTGATTTTTCCAATACTGGCAAGATTCTTAATCTTTTGTTATATCGCTTGAATGAATTGCCAAAACACTTCTTATTAAGAACGTTTAAGAACGTTTAAGAAGTGTTTTAGATTTTGACTGCTAATATCGCTATTAATTGACTTGTTATCTACACGCTGTTTAAGGGTTAGCGAAACCCCAAAACAGTTATTTGTATCAAAATCTTTTGTATATTCTTTAATAGCCCTTTTCAACATATCCAAACCCTATAAATTTATAAATATTTTTTATTTATTACATATTTATTTATAAAGATACGAGACTAAAACTAATATTTTTTTATTGGTAATAAGGGATATAAATATTTTTAATGGCTAAAGTAAATGTAATAAAACTTACCATCAAATCCATTTAGATGGATTGACTTAGCTTGATTTCTTAACAAAAAAATCTAATATTACTTAACTTCAATTCTGAATGTTTCAATCTGTTGTTGGTTTTCCTAAATTTATAAAAAAACATACCTATTAATTTAGGCGTGTAATTTATTCCTGTCGGGTTTTTGATATCTCTGTATTGCCCAATCCTTTCGTTATGAAGATTTACAATAAGATTATGAATTTTTTCGAACTTTTTTGATTTCCTGACTTTAGATAATATCTGTGTAGTTAGCTTTACATCAAAAGTTACAAGGAAATTGTTGGGATTTTTTACTACCGGGAAGGGCGGTATAATTTCTTTAATACTACTCCACCGTAACTGATTTTGCCAAGTTGCGTGGCTGGTCAACATCCGTGCCTTTAATAAGAGCTACGTGATAGCTTAAAAGTTGCAAAGGAATAGTAAAAATGATGGGTGCGGTGATTCTGCCTAGATCGGTAGTTATGGGTAGAATAGTCATGCCTTCCATGGGTGCAACTTGCGCAGCTTCATCTTCAAATACAATCATCTCTGAGCCTCTTGATTTAACTTCTTGAAGGTTCGATTTAAGCTTTTCCAATAAATTATCATTAGGAGCGATAGCAATGACCGGCGTATCTTTATCAATCAGAGCAATGGGGCCGTGTTTTAGCTCTCCTGCTGGAAATGCCTCGGCGTGAATGTAGCTGATTTCTTTTAGTTTGAGAGCACCTTCCATGGCAATGGCATGCATTGTGCCTCGGCCTAAGAATATGGCATTAAATTTATCTTTAAAGCTCTTGGCTAATCCCCTGATTTGATCCTCTTGCTCTAGTGTTTTCTTAATTAAACCAGGCAGGCGATTAAGTCCATCAACAATTTTAGTCTCTTGCTGTTTTGAAACTTGCTTATGACACCTGCCAATAGCAACTGATAGTAGGGCTAAAGACACCAATTGCGTGGTAAAAGCTTTGGTGCTTGCCACGCCAATTTCAGGCCCAGCATGGGTTAAAAAAGTAAGCTCAGATTCACGTGTAAGTGATGACTCGGCCGAATTGCAAATAGTGAGTGTATGAATATTTTTACTACATTTTTTAACAGATTTTAAGGCTTCTAGCGTATCAGCAGTTTCGCCACTTTGAGAGATGGTAATAAACAGTGTGTTGTCTAAAATTATTGGATCGCGATAGCGATATTCACTTGCTACTTCAATATGAGTTGGAATTTTAGCGATATCTTCCAACCAATATTTAGCCACCAATCCAGCGTTGTAACTTGTACCACAAGCGATTATCTGGATGTACTTAGTATTTTTAAAAATGTCTTTGGCTTTATGTCCAAAAGCAGAAGTGAGTACAGCATCTTTGGTAATTCTTGATTCTAAGGTATCTCGAATGGCTTGTGGTTGTTCAAATATTTCTTTAAGCATATAGTGTGCATAACCACGTTTAGAGGTTTGGCCAGATTTAAGTTTCGAGGTTTTTATCTCGCGTTCCACTTGATTGCCATCTATATCATAAATCGTTACAGAATCGAGCGTGATGTCGGCAATATCCCCTTCTTCTAAGAAGATAAAATCTTTGGTAATATCAAGTAGGGCTATTTGGTCGGAAGCAATAAAGTTACCTTTTTTGCTGATACCAATAACAAGAGGCGATCCACTTCTAGCGGCAATAATACGCCCGGGATCTTTAGGAGAAATTACACCAACCCCATAAGCACCCTCAAAAGTTTTAATAGCCGCTTGGGTTGCTGTTAGTAAGTTACTGTTGGTTTCTAATGCTTGATGAATGGCGTGAGCAATAACTTCAGTATCAGTATCCGAGGTAAAGTTATAGCCTTGCTTGATTTGCTCGGCCTTAAGCTCTAAAAAATTTTCAATAATGCCATTATGAACAATGCCAACGCTCTTGTTACAGATATGTGGATGTGCATTTTTACTGGTCGGCTTACCATGTGTTGCCCAGCGAGTATGCGCAATACCGACTGTACCATCAAGCTTAATTTTTTTATCATTAATGGCTTTTTCAAGGTTAATGACTTTACCAACTGCTCGTGCACGGTTTAGTTCGTTATTTTCGGTTAAAACCACAGCACCCGCAGAGTCGTAGCCGCGGTATTCAAGACGTTTTAAGCCATCAATTAAAATAGGAGTAATGTTATTTTGGCATACGCCGCCAACGATTCCACACATAAGAGTTTGTGATTAATATTTAATTGAGATTATAAACTTTGAATGGTTGTTTATGGGCTAGACTGCAATAACTTCTTTTTCAAGTAGCTCTATTTCTTGCTGCTGTCCGATTAGCTTTAATAATACAATAACCCTATCGCGACTGTTGTAGTTTTGAAATATAGCTGTTTGACCTTTGAAAACGCCTGATTGAATTTCAATATCATCACCTTTTTGATGTGAGCAAATATTGATTAGTTTTTCAATGGTTTGTTGCTGTTGAATTTTGATGAGCCTAATAATTTTATTGGGTACAACGGCAAAGTTTAAACCAAACCTAACAAAGTTAGCCACGCCACGAGTTGAGCGAATCGGCGTCCAGTTTTGATTTTTATCATCCAATTGAATAAATAAGTATCTTGGAAATAATGATACGGTTTTATTGTTAATTATTGCTTTCGGATGGAAAATATCAAAATCTTGATTAGAAAGATTTTTAGCGGCAATGGATTCTTGCTGTGGTTTTGTTTGAATTAAATACCATTTTTTCATGATGGGTTATTATAGACTGCGAATCGTTTTTTTTTTTGCTTTTTGAAGTGTTTCCGAAAAATAGTGATAATAATGGATAATGCTTACTATGAAAATTGACTTACATAATCACTCTTATTATTCCGATGGCGTGTTGTCACCTGCTGAGGTGGTTGATTTGGCTAAAAATCAAGGGTGTGATGTATTTGCACTAACGGACCATGATACTACAGATGGATTGGTTGAGGCGCAACAACAAGCTGACGAAATTAACTTACAGCTTATCCATGGTGTCGAAGTGTCCGCTATGTGGAACAACATGACTATACATATTGTTGGCTTGAATGTTGATATCGAGAATAAAACCTTGCAAGCAGGGCTTAAGCAGCATCAAGAATTTCGACAAATTCGCGCCGAAAAAATAGCGAGAGGTTTGGGCGGTGTTGGTATATTTAACGCTTTAGAAAAAGTCAAGTTAGTTGCTAAAACACCCATGATTACACGCACTCATTTTGCTCAAATGTTAGTGCAAGAAGGTGTGTGTAAGGATATGCGTAGTGTTTTTAAGCGTTTTTTAACGGGTAAAAAACCAGGTGGTGTTGGCGGAAAATGGGCAGAATTTGATGAGGTAATTTCTTGGATTCACGCCGCTGGTGGTAAAGCTGTGCTGGCTCATCCGCTACGTTATCGGATGACTAATACCAAAATCAAGCGTTTGTTAAGTCATTTATCTGGTGCAGGACTAGACGGCGTTGAAGTGGTAACTGGCTCTAGCAGTAGTGACGAAATAACTTTGGTTAGTCAGTGGGCTAAAGAATTTGATTTGTCAGCCTCTATCGGTTCTGATTATCATGGCTGGCCAAATCAAAGAGTGCAAATCGGACACTTGCAAGATATGCCTAATGTTAACAAAACCATATGGAGTGATTGGTCATGGCTAAATTAGTTGCAATACACCCTCAAAATCCACAACAACGATTGGTTGCTCAAGTGGTTGAAGTGCTTAAGTCAGGTGGTGTTATTGTTTATCCAACAGATTCAGGCTACGCACTAGGCACAACACTGGGTAATAAAAACGGACTGGAAAAAATTAGACAAATCCGTAGCCTTTCTAAGCGCCATGATTTCACCTTAATGATGCAAGATTTATCACATATCGGTGAATATGCGAAGTTAGATAATAATGCTTTTCGACTGCTTAAAAAGATTGTGCCAGGCGCGTATACCTTTATTTTAGAGGGTACACGTGATGTACCTAAGCGTTTATTGCATGAGAAAAAGAAAACCATCGGCGTTAGAGTGTCAGAACATGGTGTTGTTCAAGCGTTGCTTGAGGAATTGGGTGAGCCGCTGATGAGCGTCTCCCTTATTCTTAAAGGTCATGAATTCTATGATATTGATGATGTTCGTGATGCGGTTGATAATAAGGTTGATTTAATTATCGATGATGGCTATTGTCCACCGGAGCCAACTACCGTTATTAATTTATCGACCAGTAGTATTGAAATTATTCGCCGCGGTGCGGGCGATACTTCGTTGCTGGAATAAGCATTACTCTATATAATTAAGCCTTTTTATACAATGCTATACTTGCATGAAAACTGCTGAAATTAGACAAAAATTCCTAGATTTTTACGCCTCAAAGGGTCATACGGTTGAACCAAGTTCATCTTTGGTACCGCATAATGACAAAACGTTGCTGTTCGTTAATGCAGGCATGGTACCGTTTAAAGATGTTTTTAGTGGTGTAGAAAAGCGTCCCTATACGCGTGCTGTGAGTTGTCAGCGCTGTGTGCGTGCAGGTGGAAAGCATAACGATCTTGAAAATGTGGGTTATACAGCCCGTCATCATACATTTTTTGAAATGCTAGGAAATTTTTCATTTGGTGATTATTTCAAACGAGAAGCTATTGAGTATGCTTGGGAATTTTTAACTGTTGAAATCGGACTACCAAAAGAAAAACTTTGGATCAGTGTATTTGAAGAAGATGATGAAGCTGAAGATATTTGGGTGAATGAAATTGGCTTTCCTAGAGAAAGAATTTCTCGTTGTGGTGCTAAAGATAATTTTTGGCAAATGGGCGATACCGGCCCATGTGGCCCATCAAGTGAAATATTTTTTGATCATGGCGAAGATATTGCCGGTGGTCCGCCAGGACATGCAGACGAAGATGGCGATCGTTATATTGAGATTTGGAACTTGGTTTTTACCCAGTACGATAAACAAGAAGACGGCTATCTAAAACCTTTAACAGCGCCATGTGTTGATACAGGAATGGGGCTTGAGCGTTTGGCAGCCGTTCTTCAGCATAAAAATAACAACTACGATACCGATGGCTTTAAAGGTCTAACTAAGTCGGTAGTAGACTTAACTCCTAAAGAAGAAAATATTCAAACGAATAATGCCTCAGTGCGTGTCATTGCTGATCATATTCGTTCAACTGCCTTTATGATTGTAGATGGTGTAATCCCTTCAAATGAAGGGCGTGGTTATGTGTTGCGTCGTATTATTCGCCGTGCCATTCGTCATGGTCATAAGATTGGTATTGAGAAAACTTTTTTCTATCGCTTGGCGCCCGTTTTAGCATTAGAGCTTAAGGATGTTTATCCAGAGTTAAAGTTAGCGCTCGCTAATGTTGAAAAAGTATTAAAGCGTGAAGAAGAGCGTTTTGCACAAACATTAGACCAAGGGATGGATATTCTAGAAGAGGCGATTTCAAGTTTAAAAGGTAGTGAAATTGATGGCGAAACCGTGTTCAAGCTTTACGATACTTACGGATTTCCAGTTGATTTAACCGCAGATGTTGCTCGCGAGCGTGAGCTAACAATCGATATGCCGGGTTTTGAAGCAGAAATGACTAAACAGCGCGATCGAGCGCGTTCAGCAGGTGATTTTAAAACCACACAAAAAGGCGTAGACATCAGTGATAAAACAGAATTTTTAGGTTATTCTCAACTAGAAAATAGCTCAAGTGTACAAGCATTGATCAAAGATGGCAATCTGGTTGACTCAATCGAAGCAGGTGATCAAGCAATTGTGGTTTTATCACAGTCTAGTTTTTATGGTGAATCAGGTGGTCAAATTGGTGATAGTGGCTTATTGAGTAATAATACTGTTGAGTTTGACGTTAGTAATACACAAAAACAAAAAACAGATGCATTTGAGCACCATGGCGTTATGTTGGGTGGCGTACTTAAAACGGGTGATGTGCTGGAGGCTAAAGTTGATGCACGCAGACGCAAGAAAATTGCTCGCAATCATTCAGCAACACACTTACTGCATGCGGCACTTCGTAGTGTATTAGGTGAAACTGTTACTCAAAAGGGCTCTTTAGTCGATAGTGATAAATTGAGGTTTGACTTCTCTCATGATGAAATAATCGCTAAAGCTGATTTAGATGAAATTGAAGCGATGGTAAATCGTCGAATTTTAGGAAATTCGATTGTTCATACCGATGTTACCGATATTGAAACGGCTAAAAAGAAAGGCGCTATGGCGCTGTTTGGTGAAAAATATGGCGACACTGTACGCGTACTTAGCATGGGAAAAAACAATTTCTCAGTAGAATTGTGCGGTGGTACACATGTGAATCAACTTGGCGACATTGGCTTATTTAGAATTACTTCTGAAGGTGGTATTGCTGCAGGTGTGCGCAGAATTGAAGCAATGACAGGCTACGATGCATACCAATTTGATAATAAAACACAAGATAGTTTGAGTGCCATTGCACAGATGACTAAATCAAACAATGCACAAGCAGTGGAAAAAGTAGCGCAGTTAATTAAACAGCAAAAAGAATTAGAAAAACAAGTCGCCTCTTTTCAAAAGAAATTAGCCAGTAATCAAGGCGATGATTTAATCGGAAAAGCGCAAGATGTTAATGGTATTAAATTACTGTCAACGATTGTTGAGGGTGTTAGTGGCAAAGGTTTACGTGATATTGCTGATAAGCTTAAAGACAAATTAGACTCAGCTGTGGTGGTATTAGCTGCAGTGAGTGGTGACAAGGTATCACTAGTAGCTGGTGTTACTAAAGATTTAACTGATAAATATCAAGCTGGAAAGATTCTTAATCATGTTGCACAGCAAGTTGGCGGAAAGGGTGGTGGACGACCAGATATGGCGCAAGGTGGCGGCACTCAGCCAGAGAATTTAGCTGAAGCTCTCGCTTCAGTTAAAGACCTTATCCTTTAAAGGTCAATGATACAGGCAAGGACTGAATCATTACCGTTACTTAAAACCAAGTTTTTTGTATAGAAAAATAGGTGGGCAAAAGCCAGTAACGCCTGAAATTAGAAATCCAATTGCTGGCAGATATAACAACCAATGTACTTGGCTCCATCCTGATAAATAAATACCCAATCCAATCACGCTAGCAGCGGTAAAAAACATCATTCGTATTGCACTCATCTTTTTCTCTCTCTTTTAAATTATTGAAGACATTATAAATATTTAAAGGGTCATGACAACTTAAGCGACTCTTTTCTGAACATTTCAAGCAAAATCTTATAAAGATTTTGCTTGCGATTATTGAATCTAAATTCACATTCTTTCAAGTGTAGATTAAACATATTTTTATTCA
>NZ_FQTP01000024.1 GCF_900128515.1 Bathymodiolus heckerae thiotrophic gill symbiont | reverse complement strand
AATGAATAAAAATATGTTTAATTTACACTTGAAAGAATGTGAATTTAGATTCAATAATCACAAGCAAAATCTTTATAAGATTTTGCTTGAAATGTTCAGAAAAGAGTCGATTAAGTTGTCATGACCCTTATTTTTTAAGGTAGGCTTGCATTGCTCATTTTAAAACAAGAATTTTCAGTTGTACTATATTATTTCATATCGCGATTTACGATATTGTGGCACAATTCTGAAGATAAATGGGTACATCTTAAATTTGGACGTGCTCTCGGATAAGCGTTTCAGGGGTTGCGTCAAGCGTTTCGCTATCTAATACAGACTCTTGTGCAATTTGTTGCAATAACGCCAAGCGACGCTCTTTTGGAGAGTTTGAAACTTTTAAGCCTTTAGCTAAAACAGCAACCGCCCGCTGAGCTAAGCTACGATGATCTTGCTCAGCTGTTTTTTTTCAACTGATAATAGATGTTTTCTGGTAACTCTCTAACTTACAATGATGGCATGATAAACTCCCAATAAAATATAAAATCATCATATTGCATTCATCATCATAATGCAATACACTCTAGAAAATAAGAGCTGGATTTAGCATGGCTACCGCACTGCAAACCCTAAATTAGGACCAATAGTGCTTATATAAATTAGCTTATCTTAAACCAATCTTCACGCAAAAAAAAGCGTTTGTTAATGGTTTATATTGAAATGCATTATGATTAATAAATTGAAAACTGTTTATATTCAACCACTTCAACACCATTACTAAGGTCAATAGATTTACCACTATAAGCAACAATGCTACGTGATAACTGGGAATTGGTTTTAGAAAAAGCCAGTAACCCTTTAGCAAATTTAGCATGCCAAGTTGATGGCGACTTAACTTCAACGCCAATAAGTCCTTGTGTGGTTTTACACAGTAGATCAATCTCAACTCCGTTACTATCCCTAAAGAAGTACAGGTCTGCATTATGACCTTGGTTGTATCTACTCTTTAATGCTTCTATCACTATGAGATTTTCAAATATATTGCCAACCAATGGATCACGGCTTACCTGCTCTGGCTTTTCAATGCTGAGCAAATAAGCCAACAAACCTACATCAGTAAAATAGTATTTAGGTGATTTAATTGCGCGCTTGCCAAAATTTTCAAAATAAGGTGGTAGTTTAAATACCACAAAAGATGCTTCCAAAATTGAGAGCCATTGTTTGATCGTGACTGAACTAACCCCGACATCATTACCTAGTGATTGATAATCCACCAATTGCCCTACTCTTCCTGAAAGTAGCTTCATAAATTTTTCAAATAAGCTAACATCTTTGAGCTTAATTAGCTGCCTAACATCTCTTTCAATATAGGTTTGGTAATAATTTGAATAAGCGCGATTAGGCCTTTGATTTTGGTCGTAAATTCTAGGTAAAAATCCATGAACAACATACGACTCAAAATCATCAAATTCAATACTTGCAGATTTTAACTCTGCAATAGAAAGTGGCAACAAATGTAGGATACCTGTACGACCAGCCAGTGACTGTGATACTGCAGCGCGTAATTCTAATTGATGAGAGCCTGTTAGTACAAATCTGCCGTTGATATTTTCATTGTCAACAATACCTTGTAAGTAACTTAGTAAATTAGGGGTTCGTTGTATTTCATCAAAAATTGTTTTACCTTGATATCGCTTTAAAAAGGCTTTAGGATCTTCAATGGCAAGTTCTCTATTATCAGGATCTTCTAGAGATACGTAATCATACTCTGGCAATATATGACGGACTAATGTCGTTTTTCCAGATTGACGAGGCCCTAATACAGTTACGATTGGGTACTCTTGTAGTTGGACTAATAACTCTTTGGTGATTTCTCTTTTAATCATAATTATCATTATAGCATATGCAATATTAAAGTTAAACTATATAATTACATAAAAAAATACCATGAAATTATTGGGGGAGGTTCATCATGATGTGCAATATTTCCGCCTCAAAGACTTCAACCAACACTTTGACGATGAAGCCAAATCTCGCCTAGCAGGTATGAAAGGCGGACTGTCTACCCGTATGGGTGCAGCCCTCAGACACGCTGGCACACACTTGCACAAACAAAATGAAAAACGCAAATTGATTTTACTTGTTACCGACGGCCGAACCTGCCGACATTGACGAAAACGACCCACAACACCTTCGTTTTGACACCAAAAAAGCTGTAGAAGAACTCTATTCCACTGGCGTTTTAACTTATTGCCTAACCCTAGACCCAAATGCTGATACCTATGTAAAACGCATTTTTGGTGAAAATAATTACACCGTGGTTGATAATGTTGAAAAACTTCCCGAGCAACTGCCATTACTATTTGCTAGCCTTACTGCCTAATTTTTATTTTTTCAACGAGTAAGGCCCACTGAAAAATTTAATAAGCTAAATTTTAGTATATACTTTTGTGTATATTTTTAGAGGTGTGCTATGTTAGCAAAAGTATTTCAATCGGGTAATTCTCAGGCAGTAAGACTGCCTAAGGCGATGCGTTTTGATGTCGATGAGGTGGAAATTAAAAAAGTAGGGGAGTCAATTGTACTTACCCCTAAAAAAGTGGATTGGCAAATGATGAGCGATGCATTAGATCAATTTTCTGATGATTTTATGGAAGATAGAAATCAGCCACCTCAGCAAATTAGAGAGGATTTATTTTGAGTCTTTTAATGCTGGATACCAATATTTGTATCTATATTATCAGAAATAAACCCACCAAAGTTTTGGAAAAACTTAGTCAACAAGAGGCAGGAAAATTGTATATTTCTAGTATTTGCATTTCTGAACTTTATCATGGTGCTTTTAAGAGTCAGCGTATTGCACAAAATATTATTGCTTTAGAAAGTTTTTTGTCGCCTTTAAATATTGCTCAATACGATTTAGAAGCCTCAATTGAATATGGGAAAATTAGAGCAAGCTTGGAAAAACAAGGTAAAGTTATTGGTGCATTGGATATGTTAATTGCCGCTCATGCTAAAAGTATCAATGCCGTTATTATTACTAATAATACGAAGGAATTTGATAGAGTTTCAGGCTTAAAAGTGGAAAATTGGGCGGTGTAATGTTTGATAAAGATGAGAAGATAATTGAGTTTAAGCCTAAGTGTCCACATACATTGCCACAAGACTGGGAAGATGAAGATAACCCCACCATTTATGAAATTAATGCCACACTGGAAACCTTGAAAAAAATGTATGCTGACCAAGTAAGAGATATTGAACAGGGTAAAATTTCTGAGGAGCAAGGCGAGGAAAGCTTGCGTAATGTTGCCACTAATTACCAATCTATTAAGTCAATATTATTTCAACCCCGTTAACAGAAAAACTCAATGAAAAAACCTGATCAACTTAGAAAACAAGCCAGAGAGCAACATCTTTCTGGCAATACGAAAGACGCTATTATATTATTAACAGAGGCGATTTCATCCGACCCAAGCAATGTTCTCGTGGCATTAGATATGGTGCAAATATTTTTGGATATTAACGAATTAGAACAGTGTTTAATCGTTTGCCAGATAGCGCTCAAAAGAGCGAGATGGGGGTGTCAATTGCCAGCCAGCTTAACTTTAAGCAACTGGCACAAAACACGGCAGGCATGGCAGCACTTCAAGATCAGGTGCTGAAATCTCCTGACAATTATCAAGCGAACTTTGATTTGGCACTTTGCCTATTTGCACAACATGAGGTTGAGCAAGGTGTGGAAAGGTTGTTTTTTATTCAAGAAAATAATCCTGATTTTAAAGAAGGGGCAGCTAAAGAAATGATTGGACTGATTTGCAATATGCTTGCAAACACTAATCCAAAAGAAAGTGGTGTTTACCGTCGTCGTTTGGCTAATTTGAATTAAAAGAGGTAACATCATTGAATTTGATGCAGAAGGCTATTTGATTAAACAGCGTGATGTTACTATCAAGTTGGCTAAAAAAGAAAATTTAGAATTGAATGATGAGTATTGGTTAGTGCTTAATTTAATGCATGATGTTTATATTTTTAAGTAGTTAGCTGTGGACTTAAGTATTAGCAAGAAAGAGGTAGGGGGGCTAAATTATTCCCCTTGTTTTCTTATGGTTATATGTAAGATTTCTGATATGAGGTGCCCTAGAGAGACTGGGGCACTGGTTAAATAATCTTGTTAAAAAAATCACTGATAATAACTACTAAAAGCAACTTTTATTAGACAAAGGGCGAGGTTTTTATAAATTGGTTTTTTTATTAAAAAATATAATAGAAAAGTTAAGTGTAAGTGCTAAAACAACCAATACGATACCCAGTGCAATAGCCTGACTGAACTCTCCTTTACTGGTTTCTAAAGCGATAGCTGTGGTGATGCTTCTAGTATGGTGTAGTATGTTGCCACCTATCATCATTGCACTTCCTACTTCTGCAATAATACGACCAAACGCCATAGTGATGGCTGTGATTAAAGTAAAACGACATTCAAACATTAAGATAAGTGCGACTTGCCAGCGATTTGCACCAAAGGTAATAGCAGTTTCTTCTGCTTGTTTACTGATGCTATTAAGTCCACTATAGCTAACATTTAAAATAATGGGAAAAGCCAATAAAATTTGCCCTAGTATCATTGCTTTTTGTGAAAAGAGCCAGTATAAATCACCCAGTATGCCATACTTAGATAGCAGTAAATAAATGACCAAACCAACTACAACTGCTGGCACTGCGACCAATGTGTGAGTAATAGACAACGCTATTTTTTTAAAACGCCAATGATAATTAGACAATAAAAAGGCCAATAAAAAGGCAATTGGCGCACTAATTAAAATAGCAAATAAAGAAACTCTCAATGAAACGATAATTATTTCCCACAGCGCCTTATCGCCAGAAAAAAGGAAGAACAGTGCATTTAAAACCATTGTCCATAAATTATCAGACATCAGTTTGCAAAGAAAAGTTGTTGCCCATTAATTTTATACTGGTTAATGATTTTTTTTGTTGCTGTAGAAGTGAGCCAATTTGATAATATTTTGGCTGGCTTGTAATGGGTGTGCGGGTGCTTTTCAGGATTAATCAGAATAACGCTATAAGGGTTAAATGTAATAACTTCTGAATCATTGTCATACACAGAAATCAAACTTGTTTTATCTTTTAGTTTTAACCAAGTCCCTATATCGACAAGGGTATAGGCAGTTAATTCATCAGTAATTTGTAGTGTTTTCCCCATGCCTTGTCCTACTTGTTTATACCATGACCCGTGAGGTTTTAGATTAGCACTGTTCCAAATATCTTGCTCTTTGATATGAGTGCCTGAATTATCTGCACGAGAAATAAAAGGTATTTTTTGACTGGCAATTTTACTAAATATTGTTCCGATTTTATCGGTAGTAACGATATTGGCTGGGTTGTGTTTAGGTCCAACAATTAGAAATTTGTTATACATTAAACTTTTGCGTTCAATACCATAGCCAGATTCGACAAATTGTTTTTCTTTGCTAGGTGCATGTACTATAATAATATCTACATCACCTTTCTCTGCTAGTTTCAGTGCTCTACCAGTGCCTGTGGCTATTACCTTCACTTGAATATGATAATGTTGCTCAAATATAGGTAGTAAATAATCTAGTAAACCAGAATTTTCAGTACTGGTTGTGGTTGCCATGGTAATTTTGTTAGATGCACTAGATACTGAGTGGATTGTTAGTAAAGATATAGCAAGTAATAATTTTATATATTTAAATAACATATTAAGTTTTTAAGGTGAGTCTTAGAGTCTTAGAGTCTTAGAGTCTTAGAGTCATAATACCCGATTGATTAATCTCAATGGATTTTTTTCAAAGTGAATTTTAGAAACCTTATCTAGGTTGAATTCGAACTAAGAGAAATTCTTTATCGTCTTTACCGCTGTTTTTTGTGTTTAGGTATATAATCCCTTTAATTTTTTAACTTTTTTTAATAAGAGAAGGTCAGGTAGTGGAAGAAATTGCTTGTTTTAAAAATATTCAAAAATCATACGATAAACCTATTTTATCTATCGATAAATTACATCTTATGAGTGGAGAATGTTTAATTATTAAAGGAAAAAATGGCAGCGGAAAAAGCACCTTATTAAAAATAATGGCAGGGATAATGAGTGCAGATATGGGTGAAATTTATTACCAGAATAGCATTTTTCCTGCAAAAAAACGACACTTATTAACTGCTGATAGCATCTATTTAGCCAGTAAAGCATATTTGTTTGATTGTAGCGTTGAACGCAATATTACCTATCCATTGCACTTTAAAAAATCTAAGAAACATCAAAATAGCGTTGAAGAAGTTCTACGCTGGGCAAACCTAACTCATTTGAGAGACAAACATCCAGACAACTTGTCTAGTGGGGAAATACAGCGTGTTGCCATTGCCAGAGCAAAAATAATAAATCCAGAAATTTGGTTACTGGATGAACCAACAGAAAACTTAGACCAAGATATTAAACAAAAATTTTATCAACTGTTAAGGCAATTATTGGAGAAAGGGCGCAGTATTGTTATTACGACACATACCGAAGAAATAGCGCATAATGTCATAAGCAAAACTTTACAACTTGCCGATCAAAAACTATCACTATGAGTATTATTAGCAATCAACAAATAACAGCAGTCATTTTGGCAGGGGGTCGTTCTAGTCGTATGAATGGTCAAGATAAAGGGCTAATACAACTCAACCAAAAACCACTAATTCAATATGTAATTGAAGTGATTGAAAATGAAGTTGATAGTATTTTAATTAATGCCAATCGCAACCAAAAAAGGTATCAAAAGTTTATTAAAAACCCAATTATTGAAGACAATACAACAAATTTTCAAGGCCCCTTGGCAGGCTTTGCTAAAGCTATGGAGGTTGCTAAAACACCTTATTTGTTAGTATTACCTTGTGATTGTCCGATGATTGGAGCAGAATTATTAGCCACCCTAAAAACCGAACTAACAAAACAAAAAGCACAAATTTGTGTGGCACATGATGGTAATAGATTACAGCCTACTTTTGCCTTACTAAAAACTGATTTACTCAGCAGTTTATTGGCTTATTTAGCTACCGGTGATCGAAAAATTGATTTGTGGTATCAGCAGCATACATTAGCAATTGCCGATTTATCTCAATATCAAGATTTCTTCATCAACCTGAACACGCCACAAGATTACGCCTCCTTAACTCAAGTAAATCGTATTAAAAATGTGCCAATATTAGGTTTTGCTGCTTTTAGCGGCACAGGGAAAACCACATTAATCATTCAACTTATCAAATATTTAAAACAAAAAAATATTCGCCTTGCTTATCTAAAGCACGGACATCATAATTTTGAAATAGACCATAAAGGAAAAGACAGTTACGAATGTTACCACGCAGGTGCTGAACAAGTACTCATCAGCTCTGCTGATAAATTTGCCTTAATCAATCGTTATACTGAGCAAGAATTAGGACTGTTTGCATTGTTTGAACAACTGAATTTAAAGCAATTAGATTTGATTTTGGTTGAGGGGTTTAAACGCGAAATTTTCCCTAAAATAGAGCTACAAAGACAAGCGCTCAATCATCCTAATATTTTTGAAAATGATGTTAATGTGATTGCTTTTGCTGGTGATGAAATCCCCATTGAGTGCGATAGAGTGTCGTTAGATATTAACGATATTGAGCAAATTGGTGATTTTATTTTGGCCTATATGGGGCATTAAATTAAAGCGTAAAAAGGCTGTATTTTCACCCACTCCCCTGCCTTAATTGATCCTGTGTTTTCACTAAGCACAATCAAGCAATTGGCATAACTCATAGAGCTGAGTACACCAGAGCCTTGTTTTTTTAGTTTTTGCACGGTTAATTCACCGTCATTATTGCTGAATTTGGCACGCAAAAACTCAACTCTGCCTTTTGATTTGAAAATATCCGTCTCACTTTTAGCGTTAATAAGCAAAGGCTTAATGCCTTGAATTTGCCCCATTAATTTTTTAATAAATGGTTGGACAATTTGATAGAATGTAATCATTGTTGCTACAGGGTTGCCTGGCAAGCCAAAAAAATATGCTTCATTAATTTTTCCAAATGTTAAAGGTCGCCCGGGTTTAATGGCTAATTTCCAAAAATTAACCGTGCCAATATCGCTTAATACTTGTTTAACAAAATCAGCCTGCCCGACAGAAACACCACCTGTGCTAATGACTATATCGGCACATTGTGCAGCCTGTGTAAAAGTAGCATTTAAGGTGGCATAGTCGTCCTTCACCACGCCCATATCCAATATTTCAACATTTAAATTATGTAGCATTCCAAACAAAGAATAACGATTACTGTCATAAATTTCACCTTTTTTTAAAGATTCAGTTAACCCACGCAATTCATCGCCCGTTGATAAAAAAGCAACACGCAGTTTACGCCAAACACTGACTTCGGCAATGCCTAATGATGCCAATAAGCCTAAATCAGCAGCATTTAACAAGCGTCCTTTTTTCAACACCACACTGTCTTTAGCCAAATCTTCGCCTGCAAAGCGAATATTGTCGCCACCAATATAATTATCAACGGTAATTTGTTTGCCTACCTTGGTTGTAAATTCTTGAGGAATCACAATATCAGTATTCTGTGGAATAACTGCACCTGTCATAATGCGGATACAGGTATTTTTTTTGATTTTTTCATCACTGTATTGACCTGCATAAACTGTAGCGATAACAGTAAAAGACGAGTTGTTTAACATATCTTTTTTACGCAATGCGTAGCCATCCATCGCAGAATTGATGTGTGCAGGGACATTAATAGGTGCAATAATATCTTGTGTAATGACTCTATTGAAGGCAGAACGAATGGCAACTTTTTCAACAGACAAGTTTTTTTTAATTGCACTAAAACATTTTTCTTGTGCCTGATTGAGCGTCAAGGAAGTGTCTTGATCACTTAAACAACTGTTTATTTTTTGCATTTTTTTTAATTACCCTTATTTATATAAAGTTCTTGTATTATAATTTAAGATTATTTTATTATTTGGTTTTATTTTTTTATCATGGAAGGAGTGTTCTTAAAATCTGGTAGTAACAACATTACCTTGCATGTGGCGGTATTATTACAACGCTTCAAAATAGATAATCCATGGATAACAGAAAAATGGCAGGCTATTGGTGTGATTCCGACCAAGGAAAATGTAGAGCAAACAAACGAGATAACCCTAATTAGTAATATCAATAATGAGCCCATTTATCAGTATGATGGTTTTATTCTAGAATTGGTGCGTGACGAATTAGACAGTTATTATCAAAACCTTGTTTCGGATAATGCAAGTATCTTTGTTGTGTGCCGTGAAGATGACGACAATCGCCCAAATCCTTTTTTAGTAACACTTAGTTATGACGAAGCAGCGATTTATATGGAAACTGATGAAACGGTATATGCTATGGCAATTGATATTCAAATTTACCAAACCATAGAACGCTTTGTGCTAGAAAATTACAAACCAGAAAAGCGTAAAAAGCGTAAATTGGTTAAAGGCACAGCGGGTGAGCATTATCAAAAGATGAGTGTTTATGAGTAAGCTAGAAAAAAGTATTTTTGCACAGTTTGATGAACGCAAACAAGCTGTGAAAACTGAATCATTAAAAGATGAATACACGAAATTAGATCAACAACAAGAAATTTCGACTGAGTCTATCAATAGTTTAACTGATGCTGATATGCCTGATATTGACACTTTAAATGAAGAATCTGATTATTCAATGTTTATGTCTAGTAAGGTCAGTGAAATTTTAAAAAAGAAAGCGTTGCGTAAATTATTTCTATCCCCTTCGATTAATATTTTAGATGGTTTAAATGATTATGATGAAAATTACACCACATTTGAACTGTTAGGCGACATTATCCCACACGAATTAAAACAACAAATTGAACGCGAAAAGAAAAAGGCAGAGGAAGAAATTTTAGAAGAAAAACAAAAAGAACAAGAAGAAAATTTAGACCCTATTGTAGATGAAACACAATCAACTAAAAACAATGACAGTAAACACAAACAATCAAGCGAAACAGCAAGCAATTAGTGCATTAGAGAAGGTTTGGATTAACCCTGCTAGCCTTGTCTCTTATCACTCTTCAGGGTTTATACTGATCGTCGCTACTTCAATTGAACGAGCACAATCAGTTGCCAATCAACTAAGTGCCGACTTTACCCCATATTATTTACTACGCAATCAAACAAAGAAAAATATTGATAATATTACTTACGGCAACTTAACCTCAATTGGTGGTTATTTGGGAAGTTTTGAAATCAGTGCACAAGTTAATAATGAAAATAAAATACTGATGGCAGAGGATAAGTATTTTGATATTGTCTTGGATTTGATTGGGGAAGTAGAAACAGCTATTGTGCCACCATTTGGTTACTATACACTGGATAAAAACACAAGCCATACTGAAGAAATGCTCACAGAGGTCAATCAACTCATTGGCATACTTGATAAACCTAAATTTCTGAATTTAGACACATCGTTGTGTGTTCATAATCGCAACAAAACTGAACTTTGCCAGCGTTGTATTGATGTGTGCCCAGCAGATGCTATTCGTAGTAATGGTAACTATGTTGAAGCAAATATAAACCTTTGTCATGGTTGTGGAGGGTGCTCCAGTGTTTGCCCTACTGGAGCAATTTCTTATGCTTATCCCACCATTGACGACCAAGCCAAAAAAATGCACAGCCTAATGAGCACTTATTTAAATGCGGGCGGAACATCTGCCAAAATTTTATTTCATTCTGCAGATAATTTGACATTATTGCCACATATGATGGAGAATGTTTTGCCCATTGCTTTAGAAGAGGTTGGTTGCTTAGGGTTAGAATCTTTTTTATATGCTTTTTGCCTTGGTGCTGAAAGTGTTATTGTGCATTGTGCTGATGAACCCACACAAACTCTACAGGCGTTAGACAAGCAAACCAATCTTATGCATAAAATTTTAAGTAGTTTGGGTTATAACTCTAACGCTAGCTTTGTGCAATTGGTAGAACAAAGTTCGCAAATCTCGGATGGCATAACACCATTGAGTAACACAATAGGAATGATAGATTTATACAATAAACGCATGCGTATTTTTGCTATGATTGATTTCTTATATCACTATCCAAACAAAAATACTTTATCGCAATGTGATTTCACCGCAGATGATGACGCTTATTTTGGCGAAGTGTTGATTGATGAAAAATTGTGCACTTTGTGTATGGCATGCACCTCTGTTTGTCCGACAAAGGCGCTGTCTTCAGGAGATATCAATACGCCAATTATCAATTTCCAAGAAAGTTTATGTGTGCAATGCGGTCTGTGTGTGAAATCTTGTCCTGAGAATGCTATGCAATTAAATGCGCGTTTAGTTTTTAGCGATCAACAACGATCAGATAAAAGAAGCCTCAATCAAGACGAACCTTTTAAATGCATTGATTGTGGCAAAGTTTTTGGTTCCACTCAAGTGGTCAAAAGAATGATGGAAAAATTAAAAGGGCACAGTATGTTTACCGATAATAAATTAATTAACTTAGAAAAATGCGAAGACTGCCGTGTTAAAGCCTTATTTGAATAGATTTCATTTATTAGCTTATTAGTTTAGGGTCATGACAACCCAAGCATATTTAAAATCATGTTAAAGTACCGTTATGAAAGTAAAAAAAACAAGTATGTAAATCGTTCCCGTATTTCAGAGAAGAGATTTAGAGAAATAATTAAGTATTTTTTTCTTGATTTGAACGCAGTTCAAATCAAGGAATTAACAGGATTGAGCAGACAAACAATCAACAAATATTTAACCGCTATTAGGCTTAGAATTGTAGAATTATCCATACTTCAATCTGCCCCACTAGTGAGTCGATGAAAGCTATTTTGGCGCACGGCGCGTCCGCGGAAAACGCGGCCGTGGCGCCTTAGGGAAAACCATTGTTTTTGGCTTGCTAAAAAGAGGTGATAAGGTTTATACTGAGATCGTTCCAAACTGCAAAAGTACTACCCCACAAAGGATTATCAAGGGTAAAACTAGTATTGAAAGCGTCATTCATTCTGATGGTTGGCGAGGGTATAATGGTTTAGTAGATTTTGGCTATAAGAAGCATTTTAGAGTACATCATAGCAAGAATGAATTTGCTCGTGGTAATGCACATATTAACGGCATAGAATCATTTTGGGGTTATACCAAAACAAGGCTGGTAAAATTTAAAGGAATGAATAAAAATATGTTTAATTTACACTTGAAAGAATGTGAATTTAGATTCAATAATCGCAAGCAAAATCTTTATAAGATTTTGCTTGAAATGTTCAGAAAGAGTCGCTTAAGTTGTCATGACCCTAGTTTATTATTTTATTAGGATGTAATGATAGTTATTTTTAGTGTTTACTTCTATGTTAGGATACGAAACATAGTAATTTAATAGTCAATTAAGTTAATGAAAGCAACAATTAACAACACAACAAAGAACGCTGACTCCTCTTGTCATTTAGAGGCAGAAAGATCAAACATCTATGCTCTATTAAGCGCAATACTAATTGCACCTGCAAATTCAAATTTAATTGATATTATTAACGACTGTCATATTAATACTGACACTTGGCAAGCACTTAAAGATAATTTTAACCACGAAAATTTAGAAAGTTTGGATGATGAATATCATCGTTTGTTTATTGGCTTGGGTACGGGTGAATTGTTGCCTTATTATTCTCATTATTTAGCAGGATGCCTTATGGGCAAACCCTTGTCTAATTTAAGAGATGATATTCGTGCCATGGGTTTAGAGTCACAGGATACACAAAAAGATCCAACCGATCATATTGCAGGGGTTTTTGAGGTGATGCGTTTGTCAATTTCTGGCTTGTCTTTATCACTTGAGCAACAAAAAATATTTTTTGAAAAGAACATTGCTTCTTGGGTGGATGATTTTTTTAATGATTTGTCTAAAATAGAAAAAGTTAAGCATTATCATTTGGTGGCTTATTTTGGACAGTGGTTTATGCAAACAGAAAGAAGATATTTTAATTTTTAATATAACTAGAGGGAAAATAATATGAATCGCAGAAAATTTTTAGGGAAGACCTTGTTATTAGGTAGTAGTGTTTCTTTGGCAACTTATGTATTGGGCAAAACTACATCTTTGGCAACGCCAAACCTGTCGAATGATATGGCACTAACTAGTGCAACTTACGCTAATACAGCACACAATCGTCAATTTTATTCAAGTGCAAGATTTTAGTTAACCATTTTTAACGAGGAGAGAATATATGAAACTAACTGCAAGAACAAGCAATAATCAAGTATTGCAAAACAATACACTAACTCGCAGAGAATTTATTAAAAAATCAGGTGTTATCACTGGTGGCACTGCTGCTGCCAGTGCTTTACCAACCTTATTTGTATCGCAATCAACTCAAGCAAACAATGTTACTGAAAAAGCCAAGGTGAAAACCATTCGCTCAGTTTGTACCCATTGTTCGGTGGGTTGCGGTGTTTTAGCTGAGGTTAAAAATGGTGTATGGGTTGGGCAAGAACCAGATTTTGACCATCCATTTAGCCTTGGTGGACATTGTGCTAAGGGTGCCTCAGTGCGTGAACACGGAGTTGGTGAGAGGCGACTTAAATACCCTATGAAATTAGTC
This sequence comes from Bathymodiolus heckerae thiotrophic gill symbiont, assembly GCF_900128515.1. GTDB lineage: Bacteria > Pseudomonadota > Gammaproteobacteria > PS1 > Pseudothioglobaceae > Thioglobus_A. The sequence goes on along the minus strand of NZ_FQTP01000024.1, from coordinate 9,255 downwards.
AATGGCAAATGGAAAAAAATTTCTTGGGATACAGCGATTAACGAAGTTGGTGACAAAATGTTAGATATTCGTCAAAAATCTAGCTCTGATTCTGTGTATTTATTGGGTTCTGCCAAGTTTAACAACGAACAATCGTATTTATTTAGAAAAATGGCGGCACTATGGGGCAGTAACAATGTTGACCATCAGGCGAGGATTTGCCACTCAACCACGGTAGCAGGCGTTGCCAACACTTGGGGTTATGGTGCGATGACCAATTCTTTTAATGACATACATAATTCTAAGGCAATATTGGTAATAGGTGGTAATCCAGCGGAGGCACATCCTGTTTCTATGTTACATATATTTCGGGCTAAAGAACGCAACAACGCACCACTGATTGTGATTGACCCAAGATTTACCAGAACCGCTGCCCATGCTGATGAATATGTGCGTATTCGTCCTGGGTCTGATGTGCCTTTTGTTTGGGGGATGTTATGGCATATTTTTAAGAATAGTTGGGAAGACAAACACTTTATTCAACAGCGAGTATATGGCATGGATGAAATTCGTACCGAAGTGGAAAAATGGACTCCAGCTGAAGTTGAAAGAGTAACGGGTGTCAAAGAAAAACAAGTTAGAAGAACTGCAAAACTAATGGCAGATAATCGTCCGGGCACTTTTATTTGGTGTATGGGTGGCACTCAACATACTATTGGTAACAACAACACTAGAGCTTATTGTATATTTCAATTAGCTCTAGGTAATATGGGTGTTTCAGGTGGCGGTACCAATATCTTTCGTGGTCATGACAATGTGCAGGGTGCAACTGACTTTGGTATATTAAGCCATACTTTACCGGGTTATTATGGCTTATCTGCCGGTGCTTGGAAACATTGGAGCAAGGTTTGGGATCTTGATTATAATTGGATTAAAAATCGTTTTGATCAAGGCAGTTACGAAAAATCTAAAGGCAAAGCCGTAAAACCAATGAATACCAAGGGCATTACCGTTGGCAGGTGGTTTGATGGTGTGTTAGAAGATAAGAAAAACATTGCACAAAAAGACAACATTAAGGCTATGATTTTTTGGGGACATGCGCCCAATTCACAAACCCGAACATTGGATATGAAAAAAGCAATGGAAAAATTGGATATGCTGGTTGTAATTGACCCGCATCCAACTACCAGTGCAGTGTTGTCTGAGCGTAAAAACGGCACCTATTTATTGCCTGCCTCTACCCAGTTTGAAACTTATGGCTCAGTAACCGCCTCTAATCGCTCGCTGCAATGGCGTGATAAGGTGATTGATCCTATGTTTGATTCTTTACCCGACCATATTATTATGTATAAATTGTCTAAAAAATTAGGCATTGATAAACAATTGTTTAAACATATTAAGGTAAATAATGATGAGCCCTTGATTGAGGACATTACCCGTGAATTTAACAGTGGTATGTGGACTATTGGCTATACTGGTCAAACACCTGAGCGTTTGAAAAAACACATGAAAAATTTGCATACCTTTGATAAAACTACACTTATTGCCAAAGGTGGCGAGTGTCATGGCGAATATTTTGGCTTGCCATGGCCATGTTGGGGTACGGGCGATATGAAGCATCCGGGTACACCCAACTTATATGACACCAGTAAATCTGTTGCCGAAGGTGGATTAACCTTTAGAGCGCGTTTTGGTGTTGAGCGTAATGGTGCTAATCTTTTGGCAGAAGATTCTTATTCCAAAGGCTCTGCAATTAAAGATGGTTATCCAGAGTTTAACGATAAAATGCTGAAAAAACTTGGTTGGTGGAATCAATTAACCTCGTCAGAGAAAAAATTAGCAGAAGGTAAAAATTGGAAAACCGATCGTTCTGGTGGCATCCAACGAATTGCCATTAAAAATGGCTGTTCTCCATTTGGCAACGCTAAAGCCCGAGCAGTGGTTTGGACATTCCCAGATCCAGTGCCAGTGCATAGAGAGCCACTTTACACCAATCGCCGTGATTTGGTCAAAGACTATCCAACTGTTGCCGATAGGCGTTCACATTATCGTCTACCAACACGATATGCCTCAATTCAAGAAAAAGACTATTCGAAACAATATCCATTAATCTTAACTTCTGGAAGATTGGTAGAATATGAGGGCGGTGGCGATGAAAGTCGTTCTAATAAATGGCTAGCAGAATTGCAACAAGATATGTTTGCTGAGGTAAATGTGGTTGATGCCAATAATAATAATCTTCGCGATGGTGAGATGATGTGGTTAGAAGGACCCGAGGGCGGTAAGGTTAAAATTAAAACCATGGTTACCGATAGAGTCGCTCCAGGGGTGGTCTTTATGCCCTTCCATTTTGCAGGTCATTTACAAGGGGAATCGTTGGAGCATAAATATCCAAAAGGTATGCAGCCTTATGTCTTAGGTGAGTCTGCTAATACAGCAATGACTTATGGCTATGATACGGTAACACAAATGCAGGAAACCAAAGCATCCTTGTGTCGTATTTGGTCAGTATAACAAAATATTAAAAAAAAGAGGAGAGGGATTATGGCTAGAATGAAGTTTTTATGTGATGCAGAAAGATGTACTGAATGTAATAGTTGCGTTACTGCGTGTAAAAATGAAAATGAAGTGCCTTGGGGGATTAATCGTCGCCGTGTGGTAACGATTAACGATGGTATGCCGGGAGAGCGTAGCATTTCAGTGGCATGTATGCACTGTTCAGATGCACCCTGTATGGCAGTTTGTCCAGTAGACTGCTTTTATCAGACTGATGATGGCGTGGTTTTACATGACAAAGATTTGTGTATTGGTTGTGGTTATTGCTTCTATGCTTGCCCCTTTGGTGCGCCACAATTCCCAAGCACGGGCGTTTTTGGCTCAAAAGGCAAGATGGATAAGTGCACTTTCTGTAACGGTGGACCTGAAGAAGATCATTCTCACGCAGAAGAGCAAAAATATGGCTCAAACCGTATTGCAGAAGGAAAATTACCCATCTGTGCTGAAATGTGCTCTTCCAAGGCTTTACTTGCGGGGGATGGTGATGAGGTGGCAAATATATTCCGTGAAAGAGGCACTTATAGAGGCTCTGGTGCTGGTGCTTGGGGTTGGGGCACTGCTTACAATAAAAAGAGTATTTAATAAATCATAAAGGGTTTCTATGTTGTTATGTGTTAAATATAAATAAAAAATAGAAGGTAATAGCTAATTTTGGTGATCATCTATCGTTATTCATATGACGCAAATGCAAAAAAATCTTTGTTGATAAGGACTTATTATGAATAGTTTTGCACGCATTTTTATTTTATTTGTTTCGCTGTTTGGATATAGCTATGCGGCAGAAAAAACCGTTGATGCACCAGCTTATACTCAAAATTTAAAACATTTATATACCTCTGAAAACATTTCTATTAAAGCACCTATAGAAGCAGGATATTCTGGCGTTCCAGGCTCGAAATTGTGGCGTAATGTGCGTTCTGGAAAATCGTATTCAACGCAGGCAATTGGCGATGATGTTGGTGTGTTTATTAATGCATATGGAGAAGATTGGCGTTTGCTTAAAAATCAAATCGAAGGCGTAAATCTTATTTTGATACCACTTGCACTGATAACGGTTATGTTGATTTATCTTATCTTTGGAAAATTTAAATTAAACAAGGGTTTTTCTGACAAGTTGGTTGAACGCTTTAAATTTATTGAAATGGTTATACATTGGGGCACTGCTATTTCATTTATCATCTTAGGCTTAACGGGTTTAGTGTTACTGTTTGGCAGGTTTTTTCTAATTCCTTTATTAGGTAAGGAAGCTTTTGCCACACTGGCAGAATTTTCTATGGATATGCACGACATTGTAGGGCCTATTTTCAGTGTATTCTTGATTGCTATGATTGTTAAATTCATTAAAGACAACTTTTATCAAAAAGGCGATATTAATTGGTTGCTGTCTGGTGGTGGATTATTTGGCAAACATGTAGATGCATGGCGTTTTAATTTGGGCGAAAAAATATGGTTCTGGATTGTTTTCTTTGTAGGACTATTTATTACCTTTTCTGGTTATATTATGCTATTTACGGGTATTGTCTCAGGTCAAAGAGAGGTCATTGAACTTATGAATATTGTCCATATTGCATCAGCCACACTGATGATTTTGGGTATGTTTGGTCATATTTATATGGGGGTTGCCTTAGAAGGGTCAATGTCGGCTATGACAACAGGTAAAGTTGATGAAAATTGGGCAAAAGATCATCACAGTTTATGGCACAAAAATATTAAAGAATAAATCCAATGCTTGATCTCAGTCAGGCAAATTTGCCACTTACTTTTAAAACCACGGTTATTAACGAGAAAAATCACCAATCTGATGTTCATATTAGTGCTGAACGCCCGTTGGTTATTTTTATTGATGACCAAGAAATCGTTACCTTAATGACTCTAGGTATGTCGCCAGAAGCACTGGTTTTGGGCTATCTTAAAAATCAGCACTTGATTGAATCAATGGACGAATTACTCAGTATTAAGGTTAATTGGGACACAGAAAAAGCATTGGTTGTTAGTAAAAATGGTATCAAAAATCTGAGTAAGAAAATATCCAAGCGTATTATTACCACTGGCTGTGGGCAAGGCACAATTTTTAGTTGTTCAATTGACAAAGTTTATCATGCACAGTTATCTACTACTAAAATTACACAAAGTGCAATCTATACTTTACTGGAAAATTTAAATACTTATAATGAAATTTACAAATCTGCAGGTGCGGTGCACAGTTGTGCACTTTGTCAAAATACAGAAGTCTTAATAGCCATAGAGGATGTAGGTAGACACAATGCTGCTGATATTATTTCTGGATTGATGTGGCTTGATAATTTAAACCATAAAGATTTTATTTTTTATACTACGGGTAGAATCACCTCTGAGATCGTTATGAAAATAGCACAAATGGGTATCTCTATCATTCTCTCACGCTCTGGAGTAACACAAATGGGTTTAGAAATCGCAGAAAATATTGGGATGATGATTATCGCCCGTGCTAAAGGGCGACATTTTTTGTTATTTTCTGGTGCAGACAGACTAATTTTTGATCAACAACAATAAACATATTGATCGACCCGTTCTTAAGAAAAATAAACTACTTGCGTATTTCAGTTACTAATCATTGTAATTACCGTTATTTTTATTGTTGAGATAAATTTCATCATAGTCGTGCCAAGCATTCTGAGGTTTTGAGTTTTAAAAATGGCGGTGAACCACTAATCCGTAAAAATATTTTATCATCGGTTAAAATGCTCGGCGAAATCCTAGGTATTAGCGATATTCCTTTATCAACTAATGCATTTATGCCGTGAATAACAAATGTCACTACAAAAAAATAATAGCGGCAGAAAATACTCAAAATAATGCAGTATTTCCACGGCTAATTATTGAGTTTAAGAGAAGTCTTTTTCTACAAAATCCAAATCAATTTGAATATTGGAATTGTCTAATAATTCTAAGCATTTTGGTACGGCTAAAAACACCGCACCGAGACACACAGCAATCGCCTCTGGCTTGCCTGGTAGGTTGATAATTAAACTTTTGCCACGCGTGCCTGCTATTTGACGCGATAAAATAGCAGTAGGCACTGTGCGTAATGATACGGTGCGCATTTGCTGCGCAAAACCATCGAAAATCCATTCGCACACCGCCTGTGTGGCTTCAGGCGTTACATCACGAGTTGTGGGACCGGTACCACCTGTAGTAAGAATCAAATTACAATGTTTATTATCAGCAAACTCCATCATTGTTTGTTCAATTAACGCTTGCTCGTCTTCAATGATAATCGTCTCTATTTCATAAGGTGAAAGCAGAGCGCTGTTAATCCAAGTCTGCATAGCAGGACCCCCAATATCCTCGTATTCGCCCCGTGCAGCACGATCAGAAATGGTAATAAACCCCACTTTTATTTTTGTATTGTTCATTCTACCCTCCAGTAACGGGTGGATAGAAAGCCACCTCATCATTATTATTTAATTGAGTTAAATTGTTGGCAATTTCATGATTGACTGCACAAAGAATATTGTTTGGAAAATGTTGCTCTCCATAGTGTTCAATTAATTGTTGTTTTAATTTATTGACTGTCATATTAGGGCTTGCCGTTACAGTCTCACTGGAAACTTGAAGTGCCTCTTTAAGTGAGGCAAAATATAAGATGTTCATCCGCCAATCTCCACCATTTGCACATTGTTAATGTTGTTAATATTGGTGTTAAACTCATGTCGTTCGGGCTTGTTATTAATAGCACTAATAATCATTGACTTAATCTCATTATCGCTCATATTTGCTCTAATTGCATCACGCAGAGAAATAGAATTTTCTTGACCTAGGCACAGAATTAGCCGACCTTTTGCGGTGAGTCTGACACGATTACAGTTGCTACAAAAATTATTAGAAACTGCAGAAATAATACCCACGGATGAGCGACTGTTTTTAATTGAATAATTTTTAGCTGGCCCTGCAGTTTGTTTGGAATGAGTGGCAAGCAAGCGATTTGGCAAGTGTGTATGCATTCTTTTTAAAATATCAGATTCGCTATAATGATGCCCAACAGCATCAATACCTGCTGTGCCAATTGGCATGGTTTCAATAAAGCGAATGTCAATGTTGCGTGCAATGACAAAGTCAACCATCGCTTCAATTTCATCATCGTTTATGCCACGCATAACCACCATATTGAGTTTAATCGGTGTCATGCCTGCTGCAATTGCAGCATCAATGCCTTGAATAACTTTGTCTAAATCACCACCACGGGTAATTTGTTTAAATCTTTTTTTATCCAGAGAATCAATAGAAATATTGACTCTATTGATGCCCACTGCTTTAAGTTGATTGGCAATTGGTGCTAATAAATGTGCATTGGTTGAGATGGGAATGTCATCAATCATTGGAATTTGACCAAGTTTGGTTGCCAGATTGAGAATATCTTTTCGTAATAGCGGTTCTCCACCAGTGAGCCTGACTTTTGTTACCCCTAATTCACTAAATAACCTACATACAGTTGCAATTTCTTCATAAGACATAATCTCATTTCGAGTGGTATTAATGACATGGTCTTCATCACGACAATAGTGGCAATGATAGTTACAGTGATCCGTTACTGAAACTCTAAGATAGGTAATGTTACGATTAAAGGGGTCAATTAATTTTTGCATAATTATATTTTCCAATGTCCAGATTTTCCACCAGATTTTTCAAGCACTTGAGTTTGACTGATAACCATACCACGGTCAACTGCTTTACACATATCATACACTGTAAGTGCTGCCACGCTAGCGGCAACGAGTGCTTCCATTTCCACACCAGTTTTTCCATCAAGTTTAGTGGTGGCAATAATTTCAACGCTTGATTCTTCGGTATTAGCAGTCAGTGCTACGCTAACTTTTGTCAACATCAAAGGGTGGCAAAGTGGGATGAGGTCGGTACACTTTTTTGCGGCTTGAATGCCAGCAATGCGTGCCACCGCCAAAACATCACCTTTTTTATGTTGATCAGAAGTAATTAGTGCCAAAGTTTCTGGTTGCATTAACACCACAGATTTAGCCACAGCAATACGGGTGGTGATGGATTTATCTGATACATCAACCATTTGTGCATCACCTTTGTTATTAATATGAGTTAGTTTGTTCATTGTATTATGCGTTAATTTAAGGAATAATAATTAAGCACTTTCCCTTGAGAAAAGGTAGTGTCTTCTGGTATTTCTAGCAAACCATCCGCCCAAACGATAGAGCTTAGCACATCGGAACCCTGTTTAGGATAAAGACTGGCTGAAGCAGGCATTGTGGTGTGGTCTAATCGAACCCTGACAAACTCTCGTCGTGGCTTGGGTTTAAGCCAATCAAAATTAGTTTGCACTTGAATAGGTTGATTTTTATAGTTACTCATACCTTGCATTTTCTTGATAAAAGGCTGTGCAAATAAGAAGAAAGTAACCATAGCGGATACAGGATTACCTGGTAAGCCAATAAAGGCAGATTTACCAATATGACCAAATGCCAATGGCTTACCTGGTTTCACTTTAATACGCCACAAAGAGAGTTTGCCGAGTTTTTCTACCGCAGGTTTAACATGGTCTTCTTCACCAACAGACACCCCGCCAGTGGTGATGATTAAATCGCAGTCATCGGCAAGTGTGTCAAGTGCATTTAGTGTTGCATTAAAATCGTCTTTGATGTTTCCTAGGTTAACAATGTTGCAATTTAGTTGCGTAAGTAGGGCGACCAATGCATACCGATTAGAATTAAATATCTCACCATTTTTTAAAGTCTCACCCGGTTCAATTAACTCATCTCCAGTGAAAAATAACCCAACTTTTAATTGCTTAAAAACTCTTAATTCTTTTACACTAATAGAGGCAGTAAGTGCAATATCCTGTGCTTTGAGCTGTCGTCCTTTTTTTAAAATAACATCGCCTGAGCTAATGTCATTACCCAATGGTCTAATATTTTCATTCAGTAGAGCAACCATCTTTTGAAACTTTGCACACCTCTTGCATGATAACGGTATTCGCACCCTGCGGAATAGGTGCACCAGTAAAAATTCTAGCAGCACAACCCGGTGCAAGCGTGCTTCCCGTGCTTCCCGCTTGAATTCTATCAGTTATTTTGAAATTCAATATACCGGGTGTGCTGATTTATTCGGGTTTTAAGGCAATTGCATAACCATCCATTGCACTATTGTCAAATCTAGGTACATTAATTGTTGAATGAATATTTTGTGCCAATACTTGATATAACGACTCATCGAGTGATTTTGTTTGTGATTTTGTGGAGGTTAAAACTGAGTCAAGTAAAAATTTTAACGCCTCATCGACACTGAACATAGGTTGTTGCACTTGATCGCAACTGTAATCAATTTCTTGTTTGCTCATGATAAGGGTAATTCAAAGTGCTATATTGGTTATATTATAAAAACTTTTGTATAATAAAATAAGTAATAAATAAAGTCAACAACATAGGTTGTTTTTTTAAAAATTAAACTTTATGTTTGTTATTTTAACACGCTTATTTATCATTTCCCCGCCCTAAATAAGTCTTTAATTTGTGAGAGAATAATTACTATCGCATAAACGGTATCATAAGATTTTCAGGCTTGGTGAACTTATTAATATCATAACGCATTGAAGTTCCCCCAATAAACTGGACACCAAATTACAACAATTTAGGAGTCCAAAATGACCAGAAAATACACAGCCTTTACCAAAGCGTTTAAACTAGAAGCCCTGCATTTGGCAAATCAACCTAACAC
>NZ_FQTP01000023.1 GCF_900128515.1 Bathymodiolus heckerae thiotrophic gill symbiont | reverse complement strand
TCCTGATGATTGCCTGTTAACAACACAACTACCAAACCAATGACTTTGTCTTTATCTGCTGGATCACTTTGGGCAATGAGCAAGGTGATTGCGGTTAGTGCTTCTGGTGTGATTTTAGCTCTAAAATCAAGCTGGGCTTTTTGCAAAAACCAGATAAAAGCAAATGCACCTGTGCGTTTGTTGCCGTCATTAGATGGATGATTTTTAACAATAAAATAAAGTAAATGTGCGGCTTTTTCTTCAATAGTTGGATAAGCATCTTCACCAAATACGGATTGAAAAACATTGCCAAAGATACCTGCCAAGGTGTCTTTTTTCTTTTCTTGGGCAAATAGTTGGGTGGCTTGATTATTGGCAATTAAGCCTTGCTTTAATTGAGCCACAGCCTCATACAAAGCGCTAGATTCTAGCTGAATATCTTGTTTGGTTAAACCACCTTTAGGCAGTTTGTCTTCATCAAATGATTCAAGTGAAAACCAAGTATGGGCAAAGCTTTTGATTAATGCTAATACATCGTCAGTTTTAAGTAAGGTGTTATTACTGGTAAGTGTTTTTACCTCATCCACCGCTTGCATAAAATTGGTGTAATTTTGCTCAATGCGTGACGGGTTAATAGTGAAGCCTTGAATGATATGCTGCTTAAGAGTTTTGGTTGCCCATTTTCTAAATTTAGTACCTATAGCTGAATTTATTCGATAACCCACTGCAATCATTACATCTAAGTTGTACTCTTTAATTTTTCTTTTAACACTTCTATTTCCTTCTTTTTGAACTTGTAAGGATTCTTTACAAGTTGCCTTTTCTTCTAGCTCGTTGTCTTTAAATATTTGCTTTAAGTGTATGGTTATATTCTGCGTCGTCACACCAAAAATTTCCGCCATTTCTTTTTGACTTGCCCATGCAGTTTCATTTTCAATATCACCCTTAAGCTCAATTGCGCCATTGTCCGCCTGATAAATAATTAATTTATTACTCATAGCTTAAAACCTATTTTTGCCAGTTGAATTTTGATATTTTCATCAAGCAATTTTTCTTGCGCCATTTGCTTGGCGAGTGTCTGTGTTAGCTCTTGCATTTTGTCTGCAAAAGGAATGCCATCATCTTCTTCATCAGGAATACCAACATAGCGCCCGGGTGTAAGTACAAAGCTGTGTTTTTCTAGCTCTGCGCGTTGTGCAGATTTACAATAACCTTTGATGTCTTCATAGCCTGTATCGTTTTTCCAATTATAATAAGTTTGCTCGATGGTTTCAATATCTTCTGGGGCAAATTCCCTATGCACTCGGTCTTTCATAAAGCCCATTTCTGAGGCGTCAATAAATAGCGTTTCGCCTTGGCGCTGTTGTTTACTACGGCGCAATATCCAAATAGTGGCTGGAATACCAGTATTATAAAACAGTTGTTTTGGTAAGGCGACAATGCAATCAACCAAATCAGCTTTAACTAGATTGGTGCGAATATCACCTTCGCCAGAGGTGTTAGAGCTTAAGCTGCCATTTGCCAGCACGGTTGCCATAACACCATTTGGCGCAAGGTGATAGAGCATGTGCTGCATCCAAGCAAAATTGGCATTGCCTGCGGGTGGTAGGCCGTATTTCCAACGAGCATCCTCAGCGAGAACATCTTGTCCCCATTCTTTTTGATTAAACGGTGGATTGGCTAAAATAAAATTGGCTTTAAGATCGGGATGCGAGTCGTGCAAAAAGCTACCTTGGGTATTCCAAGATACAAACTGTGAGTTGATATTACGAATAGCAAGATTCATTTTTGAGAGTTTCCAAGTGGTCTGATTAGATTCTTGACCATAAATAGTAATATCAGAAATAGTACCCTGTTGCTCTTCAACAAATATTTCACACATGAGAAACATACCGCCACTACCACAAGCAGGGTCGTACACTCTGCCTTTGTATGGTTCAATCATTTCTACCATGAGTTTTACGATGGATTTTGGGGTGTAGAATTGCCCACCTTTCTTGCCCTCAGCATTGGCAAATTCACCAAGGAAATATTCATATACTCTGCCGAGTAAATCTTTTGAATGCTCGTCTTGCGCTTTAAGCTCAATATCAGAGATGACATCAATCAGTTGTCCGAGTGCGGTTTTATCAAGATTGGGCTTGGCATAGACTTTCGGTAATACGTGTTTTAGCTCAATATTTTCTTTTTCAATGGCAGACATGGCGTTGTCAATTTCTACGCCTATTTCAGGTAGTTTTGCTTTGGCTTGCAAACTATCCCATCTAGCCTCTTTTGGTACAAAAAATATGTTCTCAGCTGTGTACTCATCTCTATCCTCGGCATCTGAAAAATTGTCAGCATCAAGCTTGGTATAAAGCTCAGAAAATGAATCAGAAATATACTTAAGAAAGATAAGCCCTAAAACCACGTTTTTGTATTCTGCGGCATCGATATTTTTGCGCAGTTTGTCTGCCGTATTAAATAGTGCTGATTCGAAGTTTTTGTTATTTTCTGGCATTAAATTAATAGAGACCTTTGCATAAATAAGGATGATTAGAAAAATGACAGATTTTATTAATTTGGGAATTTTTTAAATCCACTCCTAGCAGGGTTAAGGGTGTTTTTAAAAAGTTTTCAAATTGATGAAAGATGGTGTTTTGATGATTGTTCATATTTATGCAAAGGTCTCTAATAGTTAATAAATATATTAAGTTCATTTTAACGCTCAACAATTATAAGCATCAATTTAAATTGTGAAAAACTTACAACTAGTATAAAATACCCACTCCCTTGCTTGAGAACATGGTGTTCCAAGCTATTATTAATAACCATAAGGAGATACAACTCATGAGACATTATGAGATTACACTTATTGTGCACCCTGACCAATCGGCTCAGGTAAGTACAATGATGGATAACTACAAAGAAATCATTACAACTGGCGGCGGACAAATCCACCGTGAAGAAGACTGGGGTCGTAAACACCTGGCTTACCCAATTAACAAAATTTACAAAGCTCACTACCTATCAATGAATATTGAATGTGATCAAGATACACTTGATAAGCTTAATTATAATTTCCGTTTTAACGATGCAATCCTTAGAAACTTAATTCTTTCTGAAGACAAAGCGATCACAGAGCCATCAATCATGATGACGGCTAAAGACGAAGATAAAAAACCAGTTAGACGATAGGAGATTAGAATGGCTAAGCAACAAAAGAGAAAACGCAGACCTCAAATTAAAATCAATACTTTTTGTCGTTTTACGGCAGCAGGCGTTGAAAGAATCGACTATAAAGATGTTGATACATTGTTAAAGAATATTGATGAAAGTGGCAAGATCACACCATCAAGAATGACAGGCACTAGCGCTAAATTCCAGCGTCAGTTAACAACTGCCATTAAGAGAGCTAGATTTTTAGCTCTAATTCCTTACACTGATAAGCACAAGAAATAGGAGTAACGATCATGCAAGTAATTTTATTAGAAACAATTCAAAAAGTAGGCACTTTAGGCGATTTGGCTAATGTTAAAGCAGGCTATGCACGTAACTACTTAATTCCACGTGGCAAAGCTAAACCTGCAACTAAAACAAACCTAGCTGAGTTCGAAATTTTGAAAGCGGATTTACAAGCTAAAGAAGCTACTGCACTTACTACTGCACAAGCAATCGAAGCTAAAATGGCTGGTACTGTTTGCACAATTGCTGCAAATGCAAGCGATGAAGGTAAGTTATTCGGCTCTATCACTACAGCAGATATTTCACAAAGCCTTGCGAAAGCTGGTTTTGAAGTTGAAAAACGCACAATCAACATGTCTGAAGCGATTCGCCATACAGGTGAATACGACGTTAGTGTAACACTACACCCGTCTGTTTCAGTTACAATTAAAGTTGTTGTGGAGACTCAAGAAGAAGAGTAAAAATCACCCTTCAAATTGAGTTAAAATTAAGAACCCTCGCAAGAGGGTTTTTTATTTTTTAGGCAAGCCCATGGATATTAAAAACGTCAAAATTCCACCCAATTCTCTTGATTCAGAACAGTCTGTTTTGGGCGGATTACTACTGCATAATGATGCCTGGGATCAAGTGGCCGATATCCTAACTGAGGTTGATTTTTACAACGCTTCACACCGCATCATCTTTGAAGCTATTTCAACTCTAATGCATCACGACAAGCCTGCTGATATCTTAACGGTTAAAGAGCATGTTAAAAAAACAGGTAATGAAGAAACTATTGGTGGTTTTGTTTATTTGGCTCAAATTGCTGAAAACACGCCAAGTATTTCCAACATTGAGGCTTACGCAAAACACGTTCGTGAACTGAGTGTTTATCGTCAGTTGATTGTAGCTAGTCATGAAATTGCGGATACTGCTTACAATCCAAAAGAGATGGAAGTTCAAGAATTAATTGATCTTTCAGAAAAGAAAATCTTTGAAATTGCTGAGCAAGTAACACGTGGAAAAAAAGACATAACCAACGTTAAAGATATTATCAAAGACGTGGTTAATCGCGTTCATGAAATGCAAGAAACTGAAGGTGTTACTGGCCTTGAAACTGGCTTTACTGAGTTGGACAAAATAACCTCAGGATTGCAAAATGGCGATCTAATTATTATTGCTGGACGACCTTCTATGGGTAAAACAGCTTTCTCAATGAATATTATTGAGCATGTTGCCATTACTGCAAAAGAACCAAAACCTGTTGCTGTATTTAGCCTGGAGATGCCGACAGAAGCGCTGGTAATGCGTATGATTTCTTCGTTCGGGCATATTAAAGGTGAAAATCTAAAAGACACCATGACGGAAACTGATTGGAATAGTTTCAATCATGCAGTTTTAGCGCTAGAAAAATCTACAATATTGATCGATGAAACACCCTCAATTACACCCACTGAAATTAGAGCCAAATGTCGCCGACTTAAACGCCAGTATCCTGATCTTGCACTGATTATGGTGGATTATTTACAGCTAATGGTTGTTCATGGCAAGACTGATAATCGCGTTCAAGAAATTTCTGAAATTTCACGTTCATTAAAAGCATTAGCTAAAGAAATTAACGTGCCAGTTATCGCTCTTTCACAGCTTAACCGTGGCGTTGAATCTCGCCCTAAAGCTGGCAAAGGTCGTATGCCGCAAATGTCAGACTTGCGTGAATCAGGATCAATTGAGCAAGATGCAGACATCATTGGTTTTATCTATCGTGATCAACAATATCATGATGATAGTTATTCTAATCCTGAAGAAATTGGCAAAGCTGATCTTAAAATTGCCAAGCATCGTAATGGTTCAACGGGCAGCATCAAACTGGCATTTATTGGCGAATATGCACGCTTTGAAGACCTTGCTAACGAAGATCAGTTCCAAGGTATACCAGATGAACATATGGATGCTGCGTATAACAACAATATGGCTAATTTTGACCAAGAACCCTTCTAGATTTCTATGCATGCCCTAGCAACTATTTCACAATCAGCACTGAGTCATAATTTAAACGTTGTTCGTACGCAAGCACCGCATTCAAAAATTGTTTGTATGGTTAAGGCTAATGCTTATGGTCATCATTTAGACTTAATCAAGCCCTTACTAAATGCTGATCTTTTAGCAGTTAGTGAGCTTAGTGAGGCTCGCACCCTTAGGCAATATACAGCCAAACCTATTTTATTGCTACCAGGTGTTTTTAATAATGCTGATCTTAACAATGCAGTTGAATTGGGCTGTCATTTAGTTTTGCATGACTTATCTCAATTGCCAATTATTATCAATAGCAAGCAACACATGACACTTTGGCTAAAGGTCGATACAGGTATGCACCGTTTAGGCTTGTCTTCATCAGATCTTAACACCTGCCTAGAACAACTCAAAGCCTGTTCAAATATTCATGTTGAATCCGTGATGAGTCATTTTGCTTGTGCTGATGAACCACAGCACACTAGTAACACACTACAACTTAACAGCTTTAAGCAACTAAAGATAAATAAGTTTAATCGCTCTATGGCTAATTCTGCTGCGATCCTTGGTATGGCTGAAGCGCATTTTGACTATGTGCGTCCAGGTATTATGCTTTACGGTGTATCACCCTTTGCAATTGAAGACAATAAACTGCAAGCTGTCATGGAATTATCTGCACCTATTCTTAGTATTAAAACCATTTTGGCAGGTGAAAGTGTTGGCTATGGCGCCAACTGGAGTGCCAAAAAACAGGCTAATATTGCTATTATTGGCATTGGTTATGCTGATGGCTATCCTCGTCATGCTAAAAATGGCACGCCAGTTTTGATCAACAACACTTTATGCTCACTGATTGGTCGAGTTTCTATGGATTTAATCTGTGTTGAACTTGGAGATTTGAAAGCATCTATCGGTGATAAAGCCATTCTCTGGGGGCATGATAAACTTCATGTCGAAACTGTTGCAAAATACAGTGACACTATTGGCTATGAATTACTGACTAGTGTTAGTAGTCGCGTTCGTTTTATTGCACATGATTAAACTTATTCAAATTAGTGATTGTCATATTAATGATCAGGCTGTGGTGATGGGTGTTGACACCCAAGCCAATTTAAAGAAAATTGTCAAAAAACTTGATGATTGTAAATTTGAAGCATTACTAATTAGTGGTGATTTGACTCATAATGGCACGGCTAATTCATATACTTATTTAAAAGAAATTCTATCTCCCATTGAAGTACCCATTCATGTCATTACTGGCAATCATGACAATGTTGTTAAACTTAATATTGCCTTTAAAGATAATTTATTCAGTTGTGTAGAATTTGGAAACTGGGAGATGATTAGCATCAATTCAGTGCAACCAGAAAAAACCAGCGGCCTAGTAACATCAAAGGCTTTAGCAGAGCTTGATCAAAGATTTTTAAATTCAAATGCTGATCACATTCTGGTTGTATTGCATCATCCAATTGTTGCCATGAATAGTAGTTGGGACGATAGCTTATCATTAGAAAATCCACAAGATTTATTCCAAGTATTAGATAAGCATTCTAAAATACGTTGTGTTGTTTTTGGACATGCTCACGAATCTGCTGATTTTTATCATCAGAATTGTTTGATTGTTTCTTGTCCATCGACCGCACTACAATTTAACCAAGAGTCGAGAATTGGCTTTAACGAATTTACCTTACATGATGATGGTCAAATAAACTGGACGACACAATGGATATAGACTCACAATATTTGCACGACTTATACAACTCTCAGCAGCCAAAAACCTATAATGATGTTAGTGCATTATTTGAGTCAAATTATTTAAAAATATTTAAACTCATTCCACTACTCAAGCAAACTGCGCATCATAGTATTATTCGCCACGAAAACTTGGCAGATCTACATTTAATGGTTGATCAGCGCTTTGCTCATACGGGAATTTTTACACTGACGCATATTCTAGAAGGCGGCACGCATAAACCTGATATTAAGTTCAAAGTTTATTTTGATGCACAATTGCTAGAGGTGCTCTCAGTGTGCAATGAAACCACACTTAACTCTAGTCATCCGTATCTAGCACAGTGCAACGATATGAATATACAATGGGAGCTTAATCTATTCATAGAAAGATGGCTAGATTACTGTTTAGACAAATATACCCCAGGGCAGCCTCTCTTGGCTAAATCCAATTCACCTTCTCAAGGAAAATCATGGCAGATGCTGTAGACCCAAAAGCTAAAGACAAATTAGTTGTTGCAATTTCATCAAGAGCATTGTTTGATTTAGATGAATCTCACCAAATTTTTAAACAACAAGGTGTTGAGGCTTATGCCAAACATCAAGAAAAAAATGAGGATGTCATCCTGCCACCGGGCGTTGGATTTTCATTGGTTAAAAAGTTATTAGCATTGAATACTAAAAAAAATCCAATCGATGTTATCTTGCTTTCTAGAAATAGTGCTGATACTGGATTACGTATTTTTAATTCAATTGAGCATTATGGTTTGAACATCTCACGTGCGGCATTCACGCGTGGTGAAAGTACGCATAATTTAGTCGGCGCCTTTGAGGCTGATCTATTCTTATCAAGCAATTATCAAGACGTGCAAAAAGCATTGGAATCAGGATTTGCGGCAGCATCTATTGTTGGTGAAGGCTCAAAAGATTCTCATGAAACTCAACTTCGTATTGCCTTTGATGGAGATGCTGTTATTTTTTCAGATGAAGCAGAAAAAATCTATCAAGAAAAAGGTATTGATGCGTTTGAGGAAAATGAGAAAAAATCAGCCAATATCGAGTTAAAAGCCGGACCCTTTAAATGTTTTTTAAAATCATTACATAAAATTCAATCAGCTTTCCCAGTTGAGAACAATCCAATTCGTACCGCGCTGGTCACTGCCCGATCAGCACCCTCACATAAGCGAGTTATTCACACGATGCGTAAATGGGGTATTAGAATTGATGAATCATTCTTTTTAGGTGGACTAGATAAAGGAATATTTTTAAAAGAATTTGGCGCGGATATTTTCTTTGACGATCAACATTCTCATTGTGAATCAGCTTCTCAATATGTCCCAACTGGGCATGTTCCCAGTGGAATTTCGAACACATGACTTTTGACACCAAAGCATTTGTTAGTAGTTCAATATCTACTGCAAAAATAATTCTTGTTACCGTAATCCCCTATTTTTTACTAGCAGAATTACTAATGTATTTTGGCTTGATGCCAATTATTGCTCAAATTTTTGAACCTTTTACAACTTTATTAAATCTTCCACCAGAGGCAGCATTGGCGCTTGCTTCTGGTGTTTTTCTTAATTTATACGCTGCTATAGCCTTTGCAGCACCACTTGGATTAAGCGTTTATGATTGGACGATTTTAGGGTTGTTTTTGGGTGTGCTACACTCTATTCCAGTTGAATCAGCCATTATGAAAAAACTTGGCATTGACTGGATAAAATCTATTAGCTTTCGACTTGTTATGGCTTTTGTGGTATTAACACCCTTACTGATTATTCCAACTGAATTATTATTCGACAATCCCGATGAAGTTGCTAGTGTTTTGTTTCAGTCAAATCTTACTGTAGCTAATAATTTTACGGATTTTATCATTCAAAAAATCTATGAAGCCATCTTGCTTTCGGTTGAAATTATTATCCTTGTAAGCTTGGTTATTTTTGTTGTTACCTTCATCAAAGGATTAAGCTTCTTGCAAAAATTTGAGCATCGCCTAAGCACTATTATGGCCTTACTAACAGGCACTTTAATAGGTATCACCTATGGTGCAGGTGTACTGTTAAAAGAAGCACAATACATGAGTAAGAAGCAAATTACATCTGTGTGTTATTTCCTAATGGTTGCACACGCTATTATTGAAGACACCTTGCTATTCGTATTTTTTGGTGCGGATATATTCTTGCTTATTGGTATTCGTCTATTTTTTGCTACTTTAGTATTTTTTATCATCTCTATTTATTACAAAGAAGATCCGGCGTAATGCGGCTTAAACCTTTGTAATTATTGGTAAAATACGCCATTACGTTAATTTCATCCAACTCCATGAGTAAAAAAATCCAAGCCATTCGTGGCATGAACGATCTACTACCAAAAGATTCTGATCTTTGGGGTTATGTAGAACGCACTATTGCTGATTTGTTTAGCTCGTATGGCTATAAAAATATTCGTACGCCACTGGTTGAAAAAACAGACACCTTTTGTCGAGCAATTGGCCAGGCAACAGATATTGTTGAAAAAGAAATGTATTCTTGGAAAGAATCCAATGGTGAGTCATTAAGCTTGCGCCCTGAAGGAACTGCAGGTTGTGTGCGTATGATGATTGAGCACAATCTTCCACGTGAAGGCATTCAAAAAGTCTTTTATCAAGGCGCTATGTTTAGGCATGAGCGTCCGCAAAAAGGGCGTTATCGACAGTTTCATCAAGTAGGTCTTGAAGTGTTTGGCGCAGCTGATGCTAAAGTTGATGCAGAGTTAATGATGATGACTCACAGCCTATGGCAAAATCTAGGCTTAAAAAACCTAACCTTGGAAATAAACACACTAGGATCAAATGAAGCAAGAGCCTCTTATCGAGAAATCTTAGTTGAGTATTTTTCAATGCATAAAAATCAGCTCGATGAAGACAGTCTTAGACGATTAGAAACCAATCCATTAAGAATCTTTGATAGTAAAAATTCGGATATGCAGGCGTTAATTAATAATGCACCAAAACTCATGGATCATTTGGATGGAGACTCTGCCAAGCATTTTGAACAATTCAAAAGCTATCTTAATTGCCTAGAGATTGATTTTGTTATTAATACACGCTTAGTACGTGGGCTTGATTATTACAACCGTACTGTGTTTGAATGGACCACAACAGATTTAGGCGCGCAAGGCACTATTTGCGCCGGCGGACGCTATGATGGTCTGGTTGAAAAAATGGGTGGAAAGCCAACTAAAGCTGTTGGACTGGCTATCGGCTTAGAACGCCTTCTTTTACTTTTAGAAGAGCAGGAGATACAATTAGCCAACGACAAGCTTTCAATCTACATGATTACACCTAGCGATGAAGCGCAAATTAAATCAATGCAAATAGCGACAAAACTCCATCAAGAATTGCCAAATTTTATTATTTATAATGACATTACCATGGGTAGCTTTAAAAGCCAATTTAAAAAAGCAGATAAAGCCAATGCTGACTTCGCTTTAATTCTTGGTGAGGAAGAATTAAACAACAACCAAGTTAGCATTAAGCCATTAAAATCTCAAGACAAACAACTAACCTCGAGCCTTGATGAGGCGATTAAATTTTTTAAGGATTAAAAATGAAAAACTTTATTGAAATTGGAAATACAGAAGACGAACAAGCTCAGCAAATTAAAAAATGGCTAAGAGAAAACGGACCACAAATTATTGCCGGTATCGTTCTTGGCTTAGGTGGAATCTGGGGTTTTGGTGCTTATAAGGCGCACGAATATCAACAATCAATCTATGCAAGAATTCTTTATTTAAATAGCGACTCAACTGCTTTTGAGCAGCTTAATGAAAGTCATGCAGATAGTGGTTATTTACAACAAGCCATATTAATACAAGCAAAAATTGCTGCCAAAGATAAAAAATATGAGCTTGCCTTGCAACACTTATCACCATTAATAAATGATGAAAACTCATTAATTGCCAATATTGCAACCATGAGAATGGCTAGTGTTCAATTAGAAATGGGCAACTTTTCTGATGCAATTGCCACACTTAACAACACATCTGCAGATGAATTTAACGGCTTGTACAGCCAACTGAAAGGTGACATCTATGTTGCTAGTAATAATATTAATGAAGCAAAAAAATACTACAGACTCGCTTTATCGCAAATCTCTACAGACTCTAAACTACAAAACTTAATTAGCATTAAACTTGCCGACCTAAACTAATCCAAAACTATTATGGGCTTACCCACAATTTCACTCGTTGGACGCCCAAATGTTGGCAAGTCCACCCTATTCAATAGACTTAGCGGCTCTCGTCAGGCATTAGTTTCTGACTTTGAAGGCTTAACGCGTGATCGCCAATACGCCGAAATCCTGCTCGACGAAGAATCCGATACTTTTGTCACTATTATTGATACTGGTGGTTTAACCAATCAAGACAACGTTGTTGATAGTGGTATTGAAGGTCAAGTGTTGAACGCCCTTGAAGAATCTGATGTCATCTACTTTATTGTCAGTAGTCGAGATGGCGTGATAGGCCTTGATCTTGAAATTGCTTCTCGCCTTAGGCGCCTGAAGAAAGATATCATTCTTGTTTGCAACAAAGCTGAAGGACTCGATGAATCGCTAGCTGCTGAATTTTACGAATTGGGCTTAGGTGGGCCTAAGCTAATTTCTGCAGAACACGGCCAAGGCATTGGTGATTTAATTGACTACACATTGCCTTTCCTACCTCAACCAGTTATTGAAGAAGAGGAAGAAGTAGAAGGTATTGCTGTTGCGGTATTAGGCAGGCCTAACGTTGGTAAATCAACCCTTATCAATCGTATTCTTGGTGAAGAACGAGTTTTGGCGATTGACATGCCAGGCACGACTCGTGATAGCATCTATATTCCATTTGAACGCGAAGGACAAAAATACACACTAATTGATACTGCGGGTATTAGACGTAAGCGCTCTACTCATGAAAAAATTGAAATTTTTTCCATCATTAAAGCTATTGATGCACTTGATCGCTCTCATGTTGTCGTCTTAGTATTAGATGCAAGAGAAGGTGTTACCGAACAAGATGCCACCCTACTAGGTATGATTGCTGACAAAGGTCGTGCACTACTAATTGTGATTAACAAGTGGGATGGACTGGATGAATATCAAAAATCTGAAGTTAAGCGTAAGCTGGATGTAAAGCTATCTTTTGTTAATTATGCCAGCGTGCATTATATTTCAGCATTACATGGTTCTGGCGTTGGCAAACTGTTTGCACCAATTGTTAAATCATATACAAATGCCGGTACAAAGCACTCCACTTCTACCTTAAACAAAATACTGGAAGCGGCCAACCATGGCCATCAGCCACCACCGGTAAAAGGTAGACGTCTAAAAATTAAATACGTCAACCAAACAGATGTTTTTCCACCGACACTTACCTTTCATGGAAATCACCTTCAGAATGTTCCAAATGCCTATGACCGCTATTTAAAGAATTTCTTTATCAATGCGCTTAAGCTAACAAATACGCCGCTTAAAATCGAATACAGAAGTGGCGAGAACCCATTCAAAGATACTAAGAATGAATTAAACGCACGTCAAATTAATAAAAGACGTCGTTTAATGAAGTTTATTAAAAAACGTAAAAAGCGCTAGATGAAACTTATCTGGGCATTGAGTCGATCAATTCTTAGTGTTAATTCACAATAAGAATTTTCAAGAATTATCGCCTGGGAAGGGTCATCACTACAAGCACAGCCTGATAATATTTCACAAAAAAATACACCAATTTTTAGGGTGATGGCTTGTTCAGTTGCATGATTTGACAATATACTCAGTTCAACACTATCTTTGTCGATTACACCACTGTGAGTGCAACATGCCATCAAGGGTAACTCTTCAAGACTTAATGTTTTAAAAGCTTGTTTAAAATTCCGGGGAAAATCAACACTACCCCAAGATTTTAATACTCGATCAAACACTTTGTTTGGTAATAATATTAAGAAGAAAGGATTAGATTATGCGCTTCATTGGCAGCTTTAACAAAGCTTTCAAATAATGGATGACCATCTCTAGGGGTTGAGGTAAATTCTGGGTGGAATTGACAAGCAACAAACCAAGGATGATCTTTCACTTCGACCATTTCAACTAGAGTGCCGTCAATTGATTTTCCAGAGATAACCAATCCTGCATCTTCAATCTGTTGAATTAAGGTATTGTTAACCTCATAGCGATGACGATGACGCTCAGTAACAATCGGTGCACCGTAGATATCTCTAGCTAACGTACCTTCAGCTAAAGCACACTCTTGACCACCAAGACGCATGGTTCCACCCAAATCAGAATCTTTATCTCGAGTCTGTGTAGAGCCATCCTCATCTTGCCATTCAGTAATTAATGCGACCACTGGATGTGTTGTGTCTGAATTAAATTCAGTACTATTGGCATCAATCATTCCAGCAACATTACGTGCATATTCAATTACTGCAACTTGCATACCTAAACAAATACCCAAGTAAGGCACCTTATTTTCACGTGCATATTGAACAGTTGCAATTTTACCCTCAACACCACGATTACCAAACCCGCCTGGAACCAAGATAGCACTCATTTCTTTTAAACAATCTGTACCATTTTTTTCAATTTCTTCAGAATCAAAATAATGAATATTAACTTTTGTACTGGTATTAATACCCGCGTGCAACAAAGCTTCAGAAAGTGATTTATAAGCTTCTGTTAAATCAATATACTTACCTACCATGGCAATATCAACACTAGAAGTTGGTGAATTAAGCTTTTGAATAACACTATCCCACTCGCTTAAATCTGTTGGCTTGCAATTCAATGAAAGTTTTTGCACGACAATATCATCCAAACCTTGGTCATGAAGCGCTCTTGGTACTTTATAAATAGTATCAACGTCTAACGAAGTGAAGACCGAATCTGCTGGTACGTTGGTAAATAAGGCAATTTTGGCACGCTCTGCATCCGGTAATGGATACTCTGAACGACAAATCAAAATATCGGGCTGGATACCAATACCGCGTAATTCTTTGACAGAGTGTTGAGTTGGTTTGGTTTTTAACTCGCCCGCTACTTTAATATAAGGCAATAGTGTTAAGTGAATAAACAAGGTGTTTTCACGACCTAATTCAAGACTCATCTGTCTGATTGCCTCTAAGAACGGCAATGATTCAATGTCACCGGCAGTTCCACCAATCTCAACCAAAGCAACATCGGCACCTTTTGCACCTGCCTCTGTTAATGTTTTGATCTCATTGGTAATATGCGGAATAATTTGAACAGTGGCGCCTAAATAATCACCACGGCGCTCACGCTCAATAACATTACTATAAACACGACCGGCAGTAAAATTATTTTTCTTGCCCAGTTGTTGGCGAATAAAACGCTCATAATGACCAAGATCTAGATCGGTTTCAGCACCATCATTAGTGACATACACCTCACCATGCTGAAACGGACTCATTGTGCCCGGATCGACGTTAATATAAGGGTCAAGTTTAAGCATGGTCACATTAAGACCACGAGATTCTAAGAGTGTTGCTAGTGAGGCTGAGGCGATTCCCTTACCTAAAGAAGAGACTACACCGCCGGTAATAAAGATGTATTTTGTAGGCACTTGAAAAGTAACAAAGTTGAAAGGCTTATGATACCCTAAGGCGTTATAATATGGATTATAAAAATATAAAGTAATTGCAATATGCAGTACAAACAGTTTGTTTCTCGCCTATTTATCTACTTAAAGCCACACATTGGCAAGCTTGTCTTTACCTCAGTAATGATGATGTTTGCAACTGCGCTTGAGAGTGCCATTCCTGAAATTACAGGGCGTATTGTTGATGATTTATTTGCCAATGATCGTAGCTCACAAACCGCCTTTATTTATGCTTTAGCATTATTTGGAGTTATTACTTTAAGCTCTATTTTTGCACTAACATCAACTGCTGCTAGCTCTTGGGTGTCTAATAAAGTCATCATGGATTTGCGAGTAGATATGTTCGCCAAATTACTCAGATTACCTAAATCGTATTTTGACAAACACCCTACTGGTAAAACCCTATCCAAACTTACTTTCGATGTAGAACAAATCGCTGCTACTGCCTCAACTATTTGGCTAGATTTTATCAAATCTTCTTTGTCTGTTATTATTTTAGTGGGCTATTTATTTTATAAAAATTGGCAACTAAGCTTAACCCTTCTCGTACTCTTACCCTTGGTATTTTTTGCAGTTAAACTATCATCAGGGCGCATGCGTGGTGCTAGCGCCAAGGTGCAAAAATCTATGGGCAGTATGACCCACTTATTAGATGAAAATATTTCTGGTAGTAGCTTGGTTAAAATTTATCACGCTCAAAATCAAGAAAGTCAAAAATTTATCAGTTTAGTGCGCACCATACGCCAACAGCGCTTCAAAGTTGATATGACTGGCGCTTTCAATAGTAGCTTTGTTAATGTTTTAATTGGCCTATCGCTAGGTAGTGTGGTGTATTTTTCCTCAACCTCATTACAAATGAGTGCGGGTGAATTTTTATCATTTTTTACCGCCATGGGTATGCTGGTCAAACCAGCAAAAAATTTAGTTAATATTAACAAACCATTGCAAATAGCTATGTCTGCAGCACAAAGCGTGTTCGGATTACTGAACGAAGTGGAAGAAAAAAATCAAGGCACAAAACATCTTGGCACAACCAAAGGGGCTATTAAATTTAACAATGTATCGTTTGGTTACTCCAAAGATACAACGGTACTCAATAATATCAATCTTGATATCAAACCTGGCGAAACCATTGCCTTAGTTGGTTCTACTGGTAGTGGAAAATCCACCATCATTCAACTAATCACCCGATTTTATTCTCCATCGCAAGGTTCAATTACCATTGATGGTGTCGATATTAACGATTTAGAAATTGACTCCTTGCGCTCACAAATCTCTTTTGTTGATCAAAGCGTGCGCTTATTTAACGATACTGTCAAAGGTAATATTGCCTTAGGTCAGCTGAATACTATGAGCGATACTCAAATCAAACATGCGGCAAATGTGGCTAATGCCACTGAATTTATCACCTCAATGAGTGATCAGTTTGATACTGAAATTGGCGAGGATGGCACCAAGCTTTCGGGTGGTCAGCGTCAGCGCCTGGCCATTGCTAGAGCAATTGCCAAAGATAGCCCAATCTTAATTCTGGATGAAGCGACATCAGCACTTGACTCAGCCACAGAAAAACAAGTTCAAACGGCCATTGATAAAATGCAAAAAAATCGTACCACCATTATTATCGCTCATCGATTATCAACCATTCAAAAGGCTGATCGAATTGTTGTATTGCGCGCAGGAAGTATTATTGAAAAAGGTTCACACCAAGAATTACTTGATGCAGATGGTGAATATGCCGGTTTATATAACCATCAGTTTAAAAACTAGCCTTTAATCACTAGCATTTTGTGTTCCAACATATCGCTCATAGTATGACCAATACCGCCTATGCCATAGCCAGAGTGCTTACGCCCTGCAAACGGCATCCAGTCCACTCTAAAGGTGGTGTAATCATTAATCATCACTGCACTAGCTTCAAGTTTTTTAGCTACATCCATAGCAAAATCCATGTCCGTACTAAACACTGACGCTTGGAATGATACATCTAGACTATTCGCATCTTTAATTGCATCTTCAATATCTGAATAGCCATACACACATACTACTGGGGCAAAAATCTCACTAATAGAAACCTTAGAGTCTTTAGCAGGGTTGAGCAATACTGTTGGTTCGTAGCTTACATCATTAATTCTTCTACCACCACATAACAATTCAGCACCTTCATCAATAGCCTCATTAACCCAAGCCTCAATTCTATCGGTTTCTTTTGTTGAAATTAAAGGGCCAAGATCTGAATCTTCGTTAATTGCATCACCTACTATTTGAATTTTGGCAATATCAGAAATTTTTTGCGCCAAAGAAGTTAGTTTATTGTTGGGAATATAAACACGTTGAACCGAAACACAAACTTGACCAGAATGGTACATACTGGCCTTTACTACGCCAGTAACAAAGGCATCTTCATCCTTACAAGAGTCAAAAATCAGTGGCGCTACACCGCCATGCTCTAGTGCACAACGCGTACCAGGAGCTAGTTTTGATTTTAAATACCAGCCAACTTTTGCAGAACCAATAAAACTAAAAAAAGCTACACGTGGATCGGTCACTAATTTTTCAGAATTTTCCCTATTAGTCAGTGCAACCTGAGCCCAACCTTTTGGCAGTCCCGCTTCCAGTGCCAATTCACTCAATCGCAAACAACACAAAGGTGTTAACGCTGCAGGTTTAATAATAACTGGACAGCCTGTAGCAATAGCTGGAATCATTTGATGAATGGCTAAATTTAACGGATGGTTAAAAGCACTGACAGCCACTACCACGCCAATAGACTCCATAATAGTAAAAGCCTTTCTACCTGCGCCAGCAGCAGTCATATCCATAGGTATTTGCGTGCCATGGATAGATTGAATTTCTGCTACAGCAATACGAATTCCGTCCACTGCACGCGTTACCTCTACTCGAGCATCACGAATTGGCTTGCCACCCTCATTAGCAATTAAACGTGAAAAATCCTCATACTCAGCATTAACCAATTCTGCTAATTTTTGCAAAATACGAAGTCGCTCATGAGCTGGCAAGCAACCATTCTTATGTAGTTTTTGTGCTGTTGACAACATAACATCTACTTGCGATGCATCGTGCATTGGCAACTCTTTTAATGTTTTATTGGTATATGCTTGTCTAACAATTATCTGCTCATTAGCCATCGTAAAATTCTAGTTAGTGAACTGTTTTAAATCATTTAATAGTGTTTTAGTATTTTGTGAATAGTCGATTGGTAAATCAATCACATGCACGCCACCATCAGCAAATGCTTTTTCCATAGTTGATATCAACTCATCACTTGAAGAAATTCTATGACCCGTGGCTCCATAACTCTGTGCATACATAACAAAATCTGGATTATTAAAATCTAACGCAAAATCTGGTAAATCCTGACCTGTTTGTTTCCACTTAATCATGCCATAACCGCTGTCATTAAAAATAATAGTAATTAGATTTAGTTTAAGTCTAACAGCTGTTTCTAATTCTTGAGAATTCATCATAAAACCACCATCACCACACACGGCAACTATTTGCCTATCTGGATACATCAGCGCACAAGCCATAGCACCAGGTAGGCCTGCACCCATTGTTGCCAATGCGTTATCAAGCAATAGTGTATTTGGCTGATGGGTATGATAATGACGCGCAAACCAAAGCTTAAACATGCCATTATCTAAGGATACAATACCGTCATCATCCATAACCTTACGCACATCGGCCACCACACGTTGTGGCAACATTGGAAATGATGTGTCATTATCCAGCGCATGAATAGCTATTTTTGTTCTTTCACGAATTAGCTCAACCCACTCTCGATTACAAGCAAAACATTCACTGAGCGCTTTTGTAATTCTGTCTATAGAATTACTAATATTACCTACCACCTCTACTTGCGGATAGTAAATATCTTTAATCTGCGCAGAATGAAAATTAACATGGATTACCTTTTGCTTATTACCTTTCATAACAAAAGGTGGTTTTTCAATTAAATCATGGCCTACATTGATAATTAAATCTGCTTTTTTAATGGCCTCATGCACATAATCCTTGCTTGAAAATGCTGCTGTTCCAAGAAAATGAGAATCATCACCACTCAACACACCCTTACCCATTTGGGTATTAAAAAACATGATGCCAGTTTTATTAACAAAATCTGAAAGAGGCTGCCTAACCCTCTTACGATTAGCGCCCGCCCCTACTAATAATAAAGGTCTTTTCGCTGCACTAATCACCTCAACCGCTTTTTCAATAGCTCGATCACTGGCAAACACTCGATGAATGGTTTGCCTAGGAAAAACTGAGTCATCTTCAACTTCCTCGCTGGCGATATCTTCAGGCAGTTCCAAATGCACAGCACCAGGACGCTCTTCTTCTGCAATTCTAAAGGCGCCACGAACTAACGCAGGAATTTGTCGGCCATAAACAATTTGCTCAGAATCTTTAACCAAAGGCTCCATCATTCGAACAATATCTAAAATTTGAAATTTACCCTGTAAACCAGCTTTAATTGGCTTTTGTCCAGTAATAACCACCAACGGCATACCGCCTAATTGCGCAAAGGCAATAGCGGTAACTAGGTTAGTTGCACCAGGGCCTAGTGTCGCTAAACAAACACCTGCTCTACCTGTGAGACGTCCATAAGTGGCGGCCATAAAAGCGGCTGCTTGTTCGTGTCGAGTTAAGATAAATTTAATGGAAGAGCCTCGAAGAGAATCTAATAGATCTAGATTCTCTTCTCCGGGAATGCCAAAAATATATTCAACACCTTCATTTTCAAGTGCTTTTACAAATAGATCAGATGCTTTCATTGTTTTTCTCCTTCTGGACATGTAGGGCATAGTTCATCCATAGGCATGGATTTTCCACTGGTTTGTACGATTCTGACATGGGTTCGATTGAGCCTACGAACCTCTTTCACGCCACATGAATGCGCAATGGTTTCTACAGTTATAGTCATGTTGTTAATATAATTTTTAACTTTCACTGCTTTGCTTTTTGGATTCAAACCTTTCTGCAAGCGCTTATTATGTGTAGTAATGCCAGTTGGACAAGTATTTTTATTACACTTAAGAGATTGGATGCAGCCAATAGCAAACATGAATCCACGTGCCGAGGTTACAAAATCTGCACCTGCACAAATTGCCCAGGCAACATCAGCAGGAGTGATCATTTTGCCAGAAGCAACCACTTTAACCCTATCTTCTAGACCGTGCTGTAAAATAGTATCGACCACTAATGGTAAAGCTTCCTTCAAAGGTAAGCCAACATTATCCATCAACGCCATAGGCGCCGCACCAGTGCCGCCATCACCGCCATCAACCGTAATAAAGTCCGGCGCTGATTCACGTCCGCGGATATTAACTTCATCTAGTAAAGCTTCTAGCCATCTTATATGGCCAATCACTGTTTTAAAGCCAACTGGCTTTTTAGTAATTTCTCTAATACGGCCAATCATGTCTAACAATTCACTAGCATTTGAGACTTCAACATGCCTATTAGGAGAAATCGAATCCTCACCTTTTCGAATGCCTCTAATTTGTGCGATTTGTGCAGTGACTTTTATTCCTGGTAAAATACCACCCTTGCCAGGTTTAGCACCTTGCGATACTTTCAGTTCAAACATTTTTACTTGATCATGTTTGGCAACATTGGACAATTTTTCTTCATTCAAACTACCGTCATCATTTCTAACACCATATTTAGCTGTTCCGATTTGGAATACCAAATCAGCACCACCCTTTAAATGGTAAGGACTTAAGCCGCCTTCACCTGTATTCATCCAGCACTGGGCCATACGCGCACCATTTGACAAGGCTAGTACTGCCGGTTTAGAAATGGCACCGAAACTCATACCAGAAATATTAAAAATAGATTTAGCTGAAAATGGATTGTCACTAAAGCCTTCGCCAATAATAACTGTTTTGGTTTTTACCGCATCACTATCAAGGGTTGGAAATGGGCAGTTAATAAAAATAACAGTGCCTGGTATATTAAGATTTTTGGTGGAACCAAAAGCAATGGTATTGTCTTTATCTTTTGATGCACGATTAACCCACTCTCGCTCCGCACGATTAAACGGCATTTCTTCACGATCCATAGCAAAGAAATATTGGCGAAAAAACTCACCCAAAGTACTAAATAAATAACGAAAATGACCAACCACCGGATAGTTTCTAAGTACTGCATTTTTACTCTGGGTTATGTCAAATATAAAAGTAAAAACAATAACGGCGAATATTAACCCCAATAACCAAATAAACAAAACTGGCATTAGGCTTAGAATGATATTGAATGCGTCAGATGCTTGCATTATTCCCCCGAATATTTGATAGGTATCTTACTCCTAACAAAAACAATTACAACCTTGATAACGAAAAAAAAACCTTTGGATTAGAAAGGTTTTTTTATGTTGTTATTAATTGCTTTATTTATCGTTATTTTTTAGATAATAATCCAATCCAAATCTGCCTGACCCGGTAATTAATATTGGTATTAGCATTGCTAAGAAAATCAGTGGCAATCTAAATCCGCCATCACTAATTGTATAGCCGCCATCATGTACAGCTATCCACGCGACAATATCTAGAATGATTAAGCCTAGGGCAGCAAAACGCGTACCTAAGCCCAATACTAATAATATTGGCAAAGTAAGCTCTACACCCATACTTAGATACCAGTTGAAATCAGCTGGAAGTAAATTAAATGGGAATGGAAATTGATCTTGTATGCCGCCATACCAATTTGATCCGTTGAGCTTCATTAGTCCAGCTGTAAAAAATTCATAAGCCAAAATAAGTCTAATGGTTACCATGGCGCCATTGTCATTAATGGTAGCCAATGTTTGATTGATAATTTTATTCATTGTTTCTCCTTGTTGTTTGTTGTGTACTTACCGTTTTACAATAGCTAAGAAATTCATCACTTATGTTGTAAAAAAATGGAGTTTTGCTTTCCCAAGATTTGTAAAACTCCAATACAAATCCATCAAAATCTTCACCCAGAGCGTCATGAATTTCACTCTTATTGTCTTTTAAAAAAGAAACCATGTTGCCTTGGAATAAACGCCTATATACATCGGCACGCTCAAAAGGTTTTTGCTCTGATCTTCCACGAATGTAATCCGTTAATGATCTTTGATAGTCTTCCAAACCCATTGCGCCTCCTTGTTTGGTTCATCAATTGGTGGGATATTAAAATCACGCTCAATAGTTGTAGGCGCAACACCAAATTTTTGATAAGCCATTTTTAATGTTTGCATTGATTCTTCAGTGATATTATCACCATGAGAATCAATGATTAAATCTGGCTTTTCCCAATAATGGCCCGCATTATGATAATAAAGAACATCACCTTGAAGCTCATCAATGAACGATGAAGGTGTGTAGTTACCATGATTGACACTGTTAACAAAAATATTATTCACATCAAGCATGATACCACTACCAGAACTCTTTGCAATATCATTAATGAATTGCATCTCGCTCATCTCAGATTCAATACTGCCATAATAGCTAACATTCTCTAACGCGATTCTTCGTTGAAGTATGTCTTGCACTTGATTGATTCTATCAACCGTGTGATTAACTGCCTCTTTCGTAAAAGGTAATGGCATTAAGTCATACAAATGACCTTTATACGAGCAAAAACTTAAATGCTCTGTATATAAATCTAAATCAAAGCGATCCATAAAGCTCTTAATTTGTTGGATGTAATCTTTATCTAACGGATCAACAGACCCAATGGATAAAGATAGGCCGTGTAAAACAACAGAATATTCGTTTCTTAATGTTTCAAATTCTGCTTCTTTACCTATCCAATTTTCTGGTGCCACTTCCAAATAGTCAAATACTAACTCTCTAGGAAGGTCTCCCATACTTCTTTTATAAGCCAATCCAACATTCATGGTTATTTTTTAGACCCGCAACTGCCTTCACCGCATTGACCTTCTTTTTCTCCCGCAATAAGTAATGTTGCGCCCAATGATACTGACAATGCAGTTGTTGCTAATAATGCTATTTTCTTGTTATTCATTTGTTTATCCTTTTATTTAAAATTGTTGGGTCATGACAACTCAAGCATATTTAAAATCATGTTAAAGTACCGTTATGAAAGTAAAAAACAAGTATGTAAATCGTTCCCGTATTTCAGAGAAGAAATTTAGAGAAATAATTAAGTATTTTTCTCTTGATTTGAACGCAGTTCAAATCAAGGAATTAACAGGATTGAGCAGACAAACAATC
>NZ_FQTP01000022.1 GCF_900128515.1 Bathymodiolus heckerae thiotrophic gill symbiont | reverse complement strand
AAATTCCCCAAAAAAGGTTTGTCCAAAATAAGCTGAGTGCGTGCTTTGGTGAGCTTATTCTCTACTGCTTCAAGATCAACATCATCTTCATTGTTATCAAAAACAATATCTTCACCAATAACTTGAACAATTTTTTCGGTTTTTATTTCGTTATTTTTCCAGAATGGATATTCTGAATTACTCATGCCTTAGTAACAGCCGCATGATTAGCGCTAGAAAGAAGGATTTCTCGTCTTTGAGTGGCAGATAGTAGTTCAATTTTTGGGAAAAGCTCTCTGTTTTCTAATCGAGCATGTGATTTCAATAATTTGCCAAATTTTTCCAATAATTGAGGTTTTTCAATCAATTCACTTGCCATTTTGTACAATTCTTGATGTTCTGAGGTTAATTGAGTGCATAATTGAGATAATTCGTCTGTTTTAACGCTTAAAAAGGCAAAAATTGTGCTTTCTTCAGTATTAAAATGCTCAGAATAGTCCATTTCGAAATTTTCCGATATTTTCAGACAAAGCTGACTAACCTCATCCGCATTTTCTGACTTAACTGTATTAATGCATTTATTTGCTAAAGAAAGTGCTGTGTGGTGCTCTCTTGTTAGAATGAGCAATTCTCCTGCTACTTGCATTATCCGAACTGCCCGTCTACACGCGCTTTAAAAAACATGGGAGAATAGATAAATGCAAACCATGAAAAGGCTGAAATCCATAACAATTGAGAAGTAAAAATGAGAGTGGCGTAATGCTCGGGAAAAATTGAAACTAATAACACTCTAGTAACAAAAGCCAATGATAATAATATAAACATAAGGTTTATTTGCTTGGGTGGTTGAAAAACATTACGCCCTGTATGTCCTAAAGACACCCTGGCCATCATGCTTAGCGTCATTAAGGCAATACCAAAAGCAAAGCTGTGGGTGCTGATATTAGGCATCATATTAATAAAATAAGAGGCAACATAAAGACCAAAGCCTAGTGTTAAAAAGACATACGCAAGATAGATACTCCACAACAAGGGTTTTTTCCAAATACCTTTGTGGTACCAATTAAACAGTTTGATTGAGTGAATGATAAATAATAATCCAGCAAGGATATGCGAAATAATGGTTTGAAAGAATATTTCAGCAATCATAAACCCTAAGAATAAAAATAATGACAATAAATCTAAAAATTTAGAGTTTTTTAATTCAGTCTTTAAACCTAAACCGCGCTCAATAAAAAATGGCAATAGTCGTCTAGACATCATAAATAGCAGGCTAATTATCAAATAAAATCCAAGGTAAATACCAAAATAAACCCCTTGATCAACAATGTTCAATAGGCCCAAATAAAATAAAATATGGGCAACGCTTAATAAAACTAGCTTGGCAACAATGCTGACGTTATTCCAATTTTTGGCTTTTATAATCGGCCAAGCAATGGCTAATGTAGAAAAAATTAAAAAACTAGTATCAAGTACAGCTTGATAAACAAGGTACTCATGGGTAACAAAAGGCAAAAATCTGCCGCTCACCCACAATAGTAGCAAAGCTAATAATGGCTTGTTATAAATGGTTTGTATGCCTGTCCAGTTTTTACTAGCTGTCAATAAAAACCCCACTGTTACTGCTGAAGCATAGGCAAAAATCATCTCGTGCGCATGCCAGTCAATTGGATTTGCATTGTTGATCAGAATTAATGACGGATAAAATACCATCCACATCAACATTGAAATAATGGCAATCATGCCCGAAGCAAAGAAAAATGGCCTAAAGCCTAATCTTAATAAAGGGCTGGTATCGTATTGCGTGTTTTTATTTAAATTAATCATGGCGGTTAGTCAAACATAACATTGGCAATTTTACCTGCCCAATCTGTAAATTCAGGAATGGCGAAAATCTCTGCACCAATCGCTCTTTGCATATCTGATACCAGCATAACACCTAATTCTTTTTGCGGGAAATCTTTGGCAAAATTTAAAATATTGCCCCAAACTTGCTGGGCATTTTCGCTATTTTTAGCAGCAATAGCACGACCTGCCAAAGCAGCGCAGATTGCATATTGAAGATCCAATTCTTGCGGAATGCTCACACTCTCACCATTAATAATTGCATCTAAATCTGGCAGGTCTTTCATGTGCTCAACAAAGGTTGTAATTTCAACACCGGCAACTTCACCGACACAAGCGCTAGCAGCTTGCCTAAATAAAGCCAAATCATTGTCAAATTTATTCAATGCACGGTGAACAAATTCCCAAGTTCTTGGCGATGGAAAAGCCACTGGATTGTGTGCTGGATCGAACTCAAATAAGTGTTCAGGACGATAGCGCAAGAAGCCAATGATACGTTCATCAATGTTGTTATCGTACGCCCAAGCTACCCAGTCGTCCAAATTAACATCCAACTCATAATGAGAAAATCGATTGGCCAAAGGTGCAGGCATGGAGTAAGTGACACCTCGATCACCTTGTCGATTACCAGCAGCAAAAATAACCCAACCATCAGGCACTTTATAATCACCCAAGCGCCTATCTAAAATAAGCTGATAAGCAGCGGCAGACACTGTTGGTGGTGCAGAAGTGATTTCATCTAAGAATAAGATTCCTTGCTTACCATGACGCTTTTCATCAGGCAATAATGATGGGATGGACCAATCAACCAGTTCACCATTTTTGAAAGGGATGCCGCGTAAATCGCTTGGCTCCATTTGCGATAGGCGAATATCAATAATATCTACATCATGCGCAGAAGCCACTTGAGCGATAATTTGGGACTTGCCAATACCTGGCGCCCCCCACAACATAACCGGGGTATGGTGACCCTCAAATACAGATTCAAACTCTTGAGTGAGGATTTTACTAACTTGTTCTGGACGCATTAAAGAATACCCTTTTAACTTGAAAAATTGAAAACTGACCATATTCTACCGTAATAGAAGATAAAATCACATAATATGAATAACACTAATGTCACTTCTGATGACTTATGGAATTTTCCTTGCGATTATTCCGTCAAAGCATTTGGTAAAACTTGCGATGAACTACATATAACTGTATGTACTATTGTAGAGAAGCATACTGATAAGATACATCCTGATAGTATATTTACCAAGCAAAGTTCCAAAGGTGGTTACACTTCGATTACGCTTAAAATTATTGCTACTAGTAGAAAACAAATAGATTCGATCAACCAAGACTTACAAGACTGTCAATTGATTGCCTATGTTTTGTAAATAGTTATGAAACTTATTGAGCTGGGTCTTCAGGATTATCAGCAAACTTGGCAAGCGATGGTTGATTTTACCAATCAGCGCACCATAGATACTGAAGATCAATTATGGGTAGTTGAACATCCCAGTATTTTTACCCAAGGAATTGCAGGAAAATCAGAGCATGAACTTGCTATCGAGAGTATTCCTATTGTTAAAACTGATCGTGGCGGCCAGATAACTTACCATGGCCCTGGGCAGTTAATTATCTATTGCTTGATTGATCTTAAGCGCAATAGCCTAGGCATTAAGAAAATGGTGTCAATTATTGAGATATCTATCATGCAAATGCTTGAATTGTATTCAATTAAAGCACATCTTAAAGATGGCGCACCAGGCGTTTATGTAGATCACGCTAAAATTGCAGCTCTAGGATTAAAGGTGAAGCATGCAAAAACTTACCATGGGTTAAGTGTTAATATTAATATGGACTTATCTCCTTTTGAGCAAATTAACCCTTGTGGATATCAAGGCTTGAAGGTAACACAATTGAGCGACTTAGCGGATAATAACATCTGCATGTCAACCATTTCCAAACAGCTGACAGATCTACTTATTAAAAATATCAATAACAATGAATAACAATTCAATTAAGCAAGAAATCGAAATTAAAAGCCTTAAGGGTGAGTCAAAAGTATCGCGTTTAAGGATTAAGCCTGATGCAGAGCGTACACCACTTCGAAAACCAAGCTGGATACGCATTAAATATCCAAGTGGCTCAAAAGTAGAAAAGTTAAAAAACACGTTAAGAGGTCAAAAATTATTTACCGTGTGTGAAGAAGCACAATGTCCTAATTTGGCAGAGTGTTTTACCCATGGCACAGCTACTTTTATGATCATGGGGCAAATATGCACAAGAAGATGCCCTTTTTGTGATGTTGCTCATGGCAAGCCTAAGGCGTTAGATATCGATGAGCCGCGTCATTTGGCTGAGACTATTGAAAAAATGAAACTGAAGTATGTGGTTATTACTTCAGTTGATCGTGATGATTTACGTGATGGTGGTGCTGAACATTTTAAACAATGTATTGACCAGGTAAGAATAAGCACACCACAGGTAAAGATTGAAATCTTAACGCCAGATTTTAGAGGTCGAGTGGATAAAGCTTTAGAAATATTTAAATCTTGCCCTCCTGATGTGTTTAATCATAATCTTGAAACAGTGCCTAGTTTATATCCACAAGTTCGTCCTGGTGCTAGTTATGAGTATTCACTCAAACTACTAAAATCTTTTAAAAAACAACATCCAGAAGTGGTTACCAAATCAGGATTGATGCTTGGCGTTGGTGAAACTGAAAAACAAGTAATTGACGTACTTAAAGATTTGCGTGCGCATAATGTAGATATGCTAACACTTGGTCAGTACTTGCAGCCTAGCAAGCATCATTTAGCTGTCGAAGCTTATATTCACCCAGATCAGTTCGCTGAATATAAGCGCATTGCTATCGAACTAGGTTTTACCCAGGTAGCAAGTGGGCCAATGGTTAGATCGTCTTATCATGCTGATCTTCAAGCTGCTGGAGAATCTATTAGTTAAGCAAACACTCTTTTAAATTTTAGACAAAAAAATACCGACATAATGTCGGTATTCTTTTTAACTCAGCCATTATTTAGCTGAGGATTTTTTTATTAACTAAAGATCGTTTTTATCTTCTTTCTTTAATAAGCCATTAGTATCAATCTTGTTATTATCAGATGCTTGTTGAGCGTCATCAGATTTCTTGGATTTCTTAGTTAAGGCTGTTTTAATCCAGTTTTTTGGATTATTAATTTTTTTCTCAGATTTGGGCTTTACTTCCTTAGTGACATTGTATTTAGCATCAGCATCAGCATCACCTGGTAACAAGCCCATATTGACAGCAATGTTTCGACAAGACTCTTCACCAGCAGATAGTGTACCTAATGGAATTACAATCAAGGTTAATACAGTTGAAACCAATACGCCAAATAGTAATGAAATCGCCATACCTTGGAAGATTGGATCTAGCAAGATAACACTCGCGCCACCAACTAAAGCAAATGCAGTAATCATGATTGGCCTTGTACGTGATGCGCAAGAATTAATAACTGCATCAAAGAATGGCACGCCTTTGGCATATTCTTGCACGGTAAAGTCTACTAATAAAATAGAGTTTCGTACGATAATACCTGCCAAGGCAATCCAGCCAATCATTGAGGTTGCGGTAAATTCAGCGCTAAACAACCAATGCCCTGGAACAATACCCAATAGCGTTAACGGGATTGGTGCCATAATAATCGCAGGAATAGTAAAGTTACCAAACTGCCAAACCACAAGCATATAGATAACCACAAGTGCCACACCAAATGCAGTACCCATATCGCGGAAAGTTTCATAAGTAACTGTCCACTCGCCACCCCATTCAAAGCCCGGGATATTTTGATTCTTAGGTGGGCCTAAGTATTCACCTTGAAGCTGAGTACCATCAAGTGTTTGATAGTGTAATAATAAATCGTCTACTGCAAACATGGCATAAATTGGCGCACTTAAACGACCAATTGGCTCGCCCAATACGTATTCAACATCGACCAAATCTTTATGGTAGATAAGATCATCTTGTTGTTTATAGCTAAACGAACCTAACTCTGAAATAGGGATCATACCGCCATGCTGAGAAGGTACTGGTAGTTGCGTTAAGTACGACAATTGCGAACGCTTAGTTAATGGTACTTGTAGGCAAATACGAGAAGGTTCTAGTGCATTTTTAAGGCGAATGGTACCAACATTAAAGCTGCTCATTGCCATGGCTAGAGTTTCTTTAATGGTCATCACACTAACACCAAATCTTGATGCTTTTGCAGTGTCAACTTGGAAATCAATAACTGGATACTCATCACGCATTAGGTTGTCAATATCAGCCATGGTGCCTGATTCAATAAATAGCTCAGTTAAATCATTTGCCAGCTTGCGACGTGTTTCTTTATCAGGGCCGTACACTTCTGCAACTACTGGTCGTAGTACTGGTGGTCCTGGTGGCATTTCAACAACGGTGTAATTGGCACCGGCTTCTTCCGCGATGGTTTTTAATAGTCCACGAGCTTCTAAAGCAATCTCATGACTTGAACGCGTGCGATCTGCTTTTTCAGCTAATTGGATTTGAAGCTCGCCTACTGATGAAGACTGACGTAAGTAAGAATGACGAACTAAGCCGTTAAAGTCAAATGGTTTTGCAGTACCTGCGTAAGCTTGAATATCAATCACTTCAGGCACTTGTCGTAATACTTGCGCCATAAGATGTAGTGTTGACGAAGTATCTGCCAAAGCTGTGCCATCAGGCATATCTAGTACAATGCCAAACTCTGATTTATTGTCAAGCGGTAGCATTTTAACGGGTACTGCCGTGGTGTAAAACATTGACATCGCCATAAAGAATACTACAACAAGCCCACCTAAGAATCCCCATCCGTACATAGGTTTGTTAAATAAAGCTGTAATAGTTGTGCGGTAAAAATTAGATAATACCTTCGACTCTCTCTCTTCTTTCTCGTGCATTTTATGCAATACATTAAGAGGTGGTACAAATTTCATGATGAAATATGGTGTAAACACAAAAGCTGCGAATAGTGAGAACATCATGGCTACTGAGCCCAATACTGGAATTGGTGCCATATACGGCCCCATCATGCCACTTACTGCAGCCATTGGTACTAATGCAGCCACAACCGTGAAGGTTGCTAAGATAGTTGGATTGCCCACTTCTCTTACTGCGTCAATTGCTGTGCCAATGGTAATTTTATTGTCAATTAACCAGCGTCTATAAATATTTTCGGTAACTACAATTGCGTCATCAACCAAAATACCAATTGAGAAAATTAGTGCAAATAAACTCACTCGATCAATGGTCATGCCTAGAATCCAAGCTGAGAAAATGGTCATCAATAGTACAACCGGAATAACTAAGGTAACTACAACAGCAGGACGCCAGCCTAGTGCAAACCAAACTAATAATGTTACCGCACCAGTTGCAATAAACAGCTTTTTAATCAAGGCGTTTACTTTATCTTTGGCGGATTTTCCGTAGTTTCTAGTAACTGCTATTTCCACATTATCTGGAATCAGCCGACCTTTTAATTCTTCTACTTTTGCTAGAATATTTTCAGCAACCTCTACACCGTTGGTACCAAATTTCTTCGCAATGGCAATTGTTACTGCTTGTTCTGCGGTGGCTTTCTTACCTGATTTATTTGCTCTACCAGTATAGTAACTCACCATGTGTTCAGTTTCTTCTGGCGCATAATATACATCTGCTACGTCACGAACATAAATAGGCTTGCCATCATTAACCGCAATTACTAAATTTTCAATATCCTCAACTTTACCAAAGA
This sequence comes from Bathymodiolus heckerae thiotrophic gill symbiont, assembly GCF_900128515.1. Lineage (GTDB taxonomy): Bacteria > Pseudomonadota > Gammaproteobacteria > PS1 > Pseudothioglobaceae > Thioglobus_A. The sequence goes on along the minus strand of NZ_FQTP01000022.1, from coordinate 15,650 downwards.
AGTCGCCTGCATAAACTTCCATCTGGAAGCCGTTAAGCTCAATATTACCAGTATGTTCACGTACATTTGCACTGCCGACTGTACTGGCGATTTGTTGAATGGAAACACCGTAGCCCGCTAATCGACCAGGGTAAGCATCAATGTGGAAAATCTCCTTACGTCCGCCAACAATAAATCCGTTATTGGTATCTTTAACTTTTTCTAATTGTTGAATAAGCTCTAAGCCCAATGAACGTAGCTGACCATCGTCTAGAGATTTTGACCAAAGTGTTAAATTGATAATTGGCACGTCGTCAATCTCTTTAGGTTTAACTAAAGGCTGTCTAACGCCTGGCGGCATAAAGTCGAGATTGGCAAGCATTTTATCTCGCACCTTGATGATCGAGGCATTCATATCTTGGCCTACATCAAATTCTACGGTAATAATACCTTGACCTTTATCACTGACTGAATAAACGTGCTTCACACCTAAAATTTGAGACATTAGGCGCTCTAATGGTTTGACAACGATATTAGCCACTTCCTCTGAAGATGCGCCCGGATACTCAACAAATAAATCGATCAGTGGTACGGATATTTGAGGATCCTCTTGTCGCGGCGTAGAAATTAAACCGATAATACCTGCGCCGAACATGGCGAAGAAAATAATAATCGATAGCGGAGAAGTAATAAAGGCTTTTGTCAGCTTTCCAGCTATGCCTAAATCTGCTTCATCGTTCGGTATTGTGTTGTTGTTTGACATAATTAATGAATTAAATATCCATTCCTGAAATCATTAAAATATTTGGATTGGCAACAATCTTTTCGCCAATCTTTAATCCTGATAAAACACTCTTTTTATTGGCACCAACTTGCTCGCCTAGGCGAACAAAGCGTAATTCTGTTTTGTTTGTTAATGGGCTAATGACAAAAACACTTGGCAATGATGAGCGCCACATAATTGCTGATTCTGGCACAATTGGTGTTAATACACCTGAATCTGTCTCAAAAATTTCAACTTCTGCATAAGCACCTGGCAATACTGGCACATTTTCTGGTAAGTCAAATTTAACTTTAACACTATGCTTGGCATTATCGGCAATCGGATAAATTTGAGCTAATTTCGCCTCAACAACAATATTTGCAATATCTAGCTTAATACGGTAATTTTTATCCAGTTTTAAGCTCCTAACTAATCTTGAAGGGATGTTAACCTCAACCTGAAGGTCTTTAATATTGGCAAATTTAAGCAACATTTGACCAGGTTGAACAATATCACCAACATTAATTGGCTTAGCGACAATAACACCATCAAATGGTGCGCTAACATTTGCATCTTTAAGGCGTGACTCAATTTGCTTTAAGTTGTTTTCAGCTTGAATTAGTTTGTTTTTAGCTTGTTGATAAGAAGTGTATCTTGAGGTTCTATTGGCAAACTTATCAAATTCTGGATTGCCTTGTCCGCTCATTTTTAGCATTGGATCAGTAAACATTGAGAACATACCGGGTACACCACCCAACATGCCGCCACCATTTGGCGATACAATTGATTGTGAATATTGCACACCAGCATTTCTAAGCGCTTCATTTGCAGAGGCAATTTCGGCGTAGGCTGAATCACGTTGTGCTTGAATAGAATCTTGCTCTAAGGTTATCAAAATAGTGCCTTTTTTAAACATATCACCTTCTCGGCCACTTACACTTAAAACATCACCAGATACTTGTGCCGATAAATTAACCTGTGAAGAAGATACGACCGCACCTCCTAACAAAGCTCTTTTATCCAAAGACATGCCGCCAACTGTTTGAATGTTGTAAACCGACTCAAAACTACTCGCATTATGATTGATGATTTGCGATTGTGCAGACACTGAAAATACGAGTAAAACGGATACGACCAAAGGTGTGATTGTTGAGCTCATAGTTGACCTATTTTTTTAATGTTAAGGGATATTCTTAATCAGAATTTTATATGATTCATTTTGCTTGTGTTTATTATTTAATTTAAATAAATATCAATCTTTTTAATTTCATTGCAACCCTTTGTTTTTTAATGATTAATTAAATTATTTATTTTATTTTAGTATATGAAATTTTTCTTATATATTGGCACTATAATATACGATATTTATTTAGTTATTTTAAGGTAGTAATGGTAATTGCATTCACCCCTGGAGAGCCTGCAGGAATCGGTCCTGATTTGGCAGTTATCTATGCACAAAAAAAATCAGATAAAAACCTGTTGATTTTTGCAGATCCAGATGTCTTACTGGATCGTGCAAAATTACTCAAATTACCACTTAAAATTGTTGAATCAAATCAGTCATACAATGATGGCGAGCTTTGTGTTCATCCTGTTAAAGCTGATGATGCCGTTATTGCTGGGGAGCTTAATGGCAGCAATGCTCAATATGTGCTTAATACGTTAGACATTGCAACGCAATATTGCTTAACAAGTCAGTGTGACGCTTTAGTTACCGGCCCTATTCACAAAGGCATTATTAATACCATTAACCCCGGCTTTACCGGGCATACTGAATATTTAGCCGATTTATCAAATGTAGATAAAACAGTAATGATGCTTGCTACTGAAGGTCTTCGTGTGGCGCTGGCAACCACACATTTACCACTCTCGCAAGTTGCGTCAAATATTACTAGTGAATCCCTTGAAAAAACACTTAGTATTATTCACCACTCATTAAAAAACTATGGAATTAAAAACCCTCATATAGTTGTTTGCGGCTTAAACCCTCATGCGGGTGAAGATGGCTACCTTGGCATGGAGGAGATTGAAATCATCAATCCTTTAATTACTAAATTAAATAATCAGAATTTTAATTTAACTGGTAGTGTCCCAGCTGATACTGCTTTTACAGTTGATGCGTTACAGGGTGTTGATTGTGTTTTGAGTATGTATCATGATCAAGGCTTGCCTGTACTAAAAATATTAGGCTTTAAAAAGGCAGTAAACATAACGCTAGGCTTGCCATTCATTCGAACATCGGTTGATCATGGTACCGCCTTATCTCTAGCAGGAACTGGTAATATAAGCCTAGGCAGTCTGAATACTGCGTTAGAATACGCACAAAACTTTATCAATAAAAAAATCATTTAATTTTTAAATTATCATGTCTGCAAAACATAAAGCACGCAAACGTTTCGGTCAAAATTTTCTGACAGATCAGAAAATTATTGATCAAATAATTGCAACTATTACGCCAAAACATGATGATAATATTCTTGAAATTGGCCCTGGACAAGGGGCAATGACATTGCCACTATTAGAGAGAGTTGATGAACTTAATGTTATCGAGATTGATCGAGATTTAATTGAAATTTTAGAATCTTACAATAAGCCAAATCTTGTTATTCATCAAGGTGATGCGCTTAACTTCGATCTGGCTCAATTTAATCCGCCGATTAGAGTGGTAGGAAATCTTCCTTATAATATTTCTTCCCCTATTTTGTTTCACTTACTTAACAATCGAGATAAAGTTATTGATATGACGTTTATGCTACAAAAAGAAGTGGTAGAAAGAATGTCTGCATCACATGGATCTAAAATTTATGGTCGTCTCAGTGTTATGATGCAGGCATTTTTTGAGGTTGAGCTAATCTTCATTGTGCCGCCTGAGTCATTTGAACCTGCACCAAAGGTTGATTCTGCCATTGTCTACTTAGTGCCACTTAAAACTTGCAAAGTTGGTAATATTAAAATTTTCGAACAGGTAGTCAAAGTCTCTTTTGCTCATCGTCGAAAAACACTACGAAACTGTTTAAAATCTTTATTAACCCAAGAGCAAACTCAAATTGATTTGTCACAACGTGCAGAAATGCTTGACATTGATGCTTTTATTACCCTAGCCAAAGACTATGAAAAACAACATTAACATTGATGTTAAAGTAAATTTTATTGAAGAGCAATCAAGTGCCTCTATCAATCAATATACTTTTGCTTACACTATTACCATTACTAACAATGGTTCGATTGGTGCACAATTGCTTACTAGACGCTGGCGCATACAGGACGAAACCGGCCATACGGAAGATGTTATTGGTGAGGGTGTTGTGGGAGAGCGGCCGCACTTACTACCAGGCGAGTCATATCAGTATTCTTCAGGATCGGTAATAAAAACCCCTACTGGCACCATGAAAGGCGCCTACGGTATGGTTAATGATGAAGGTGAGCGCTTTGAAGCTGATATTGTTGAATTTATACTAAGTGAGCCGTACACTCTGCACTAATGGCAGATTATCTTATTGGTGATATTCAAGGCTGTTACGACTCTTTACAGGCCTTATTAAAAAAAATAAACTTCTCTCTAGACAAGGATCAATTGTTTTTTTTGGGTGATGTTGTTAATCGTGGCGATAAATCTCTAGAAACTTTGCGCTTTATTAAAGATAACACAGATAACACCTCAATGGTATTGGGTAATCATGATTTTCATTTGCTAGCCTGTGTTTTTGGTAGCATCAGACCTAGCAACAAGGACACCTTTGTTGATGTTATTAATGCAAAAGATGCATCTCAATTGTTAGAATTTCTTGCTAATCAGCCACTGTTTATTCAACATCAAGATGCGTTAATGGTGCATGCGGGTATCCCTCCTAATTGGGATTTAAATACGGTCAAATCGCAAGCTCAGCAGGTGCAAGCATATTTGCAGTCTGATGATTTAAGTGGGTTTTTAAGCAAGATGTATAATAATAATCCTTATATATGGACTGAAGATTTAAATGAATTAGAACAATGTCAATACACTATTAATGCGTTAATGCGACTGCGCTTTTGTAAAGCTAATGGTGAGCTAGAATTTAAACATAAAATGAATTTTAATCAAGCGCCAAATGGCTTTAAAGCTTGGTTTGAACATGATAATCGCTTACTTAAAAAATCAGATATTTTCTTTGGACATTGGTCCACACTTGAAAATATTAATCAAGCCCATGTTTATCCAATGGATCATGGTTGTATCTGGGGTGGCAAATTAAGTGCTATACGATTATCAGATAAACGAATTTTTTCGCTTAAGTGCTAAAGTTCGATTTGCGCTTCAAATACAAATTCAGCTGGACCTGATAAAAATACAACTCCGCCTGGTTGATATTCAATTAGTGCATCACCACCCGTTAAATGTACAGTTACTAAAGAATCTAACAAGCCCTGTTCAACGCCATGCACCACTGCTGCACACGCACCACTGCCACAGGCAAGTGTTTCTGCTGCACCACGCTCATAAACACGTAAATTAATTTCTCCACGATTAAGTACTTGCATAAAGCCAATATTAGCCTGATTTGGAAGTAAATCACTTGCTTGTATTTGCATAGAAATATCGTTAATTTCAATGTTGGAAATGTCATTAACAGTCAAAACACAGTGTGGATTTCCCATGGAAATAACACCCATATCAAAGTTTTCAATCTGATAGGTTGATTGCACATGTTCAGCAATGAGTGGAATACTGCTTGGCTCAAATCTAGGCTTACCCATATCAACGCGTACAGTGTTGTCTGCATTAATCTGTAATGTAATAACGCTCGAATGAGTTTCGACCGTGATTGGATTGCTTAAAGTTAATCTTTTTTCACGAACAAAGCGCGCAAAACAACGAGCACCATTGCCACACTGCTCTACTTCAGAGCCATCTGCATTATAAATTAGATATCGAAAATCAATACCAGTTGTGGAGCTTTTTTCCACAACCAGCAATTGATCAAAACCAACGCCAAAATGTCGATCGGATAATGCTACGATTTGCTCGATATTAAAATTAATGTCACCATTAGTATTGTCAACCACCATAAAGTCATTGCCAAGACCGTGCATTTTTGTAAACTGAATCATCATAAGCTTTATTTTATCCACTTATAAAGCTCGAGGTTAATAAAAACAATAGTTCTGATAAAATATCCACACTATTTATACACAAGGCATTCCATGAAAACACCAAGTAATATCACTCTCAATAAAGATAAAAACTTATTAACACTGACTTTTGATGGCATCGAATACCCATTAACAACTGAATTTTTAAGAATTCACTCTCCTTCTGCAGAGGTTGTGGGCCATGGCCCAGGTCAAGAAACATTGCAACTTGATAAAGAAAATGTAAAGATTGATCGTATTGAGCCGACTGGAAATTATGCAATTATTCTATTTTTTAGCGATGGACATGATAGCGGTATTTACTCGTGGGAGCATTTGCATAAATTGGCCACAAACAAAGATGATTTATGGTCAAACTATCTAAAACGCCTTAAAGAAGCGGGACACTCTCACTCGCAACTGTAGGTTAGCGTGGGTTTTTTAACTGCCCTACTGTCTTTTGTTGTTACCATTGGAATTTTGGTGACCATTCATGAGTACGGTCACTATTGGGTGGCCAAAAAATGCAATGTTAAGGTATTAAGATTTTCTGTTGGATTTGGCAAGGTGATTAAATCATTCAAGCGTGGTGAAACAGAATTTACTTTGTGTGCTATTCCACTGGGTGGTTATGTCAAAATGTTGGATGAGCGTGAGACTGACGTTGCTGAATTTGAACGTCATCGTGCATTTAATCAAAAATCTGTTTATCAGCGTTTTGCTATTGTTGCAGCGGGTCCAATTGCAAATTTTTTATTAGCAATACTGCTTTACACTGTCATTTTTATCGTCGGCATTAATGGCTTCAAGCCAGTTGTTGGTGCGCTAACAAATGATGGAATTTTTAATCAGTCAGGATTACAAGCAGGTGATGCTCTACTTAGTATTAATAACACACCAACACCTAGTATAAGTGAATTTTCTACTCAATTTATCCAAGCAATTGGAAGTAAGCCGATTACCATTCAAGCCCGCTCTAAAGAGTTAAACCTCAAAACTGCCGAGCTACATTTAACTGGTGATTTTTTAGCCAATCCCGAGCAAGGGATTGATCAATATCTTGGTTTTAAATTTGCCACACCAACCATTCCAGCAATTCTTAACCATGTTGTTTTAAATTCTGCTGCGAGCTTATCAGGCCTGCAAACAGGCGATGAGATTCTTAGTGCTAATGGTGTAACTATTAATAGCTGGCAGGAATTTGTTAAGGTGATACAAACAATACCAATCAAGCCTATTAAGCTTATTGTTAAGCGTAGCAACGAAGAATTAGCTCTTAGTCTAACACCAAAATTAATTAATAATTCACCCAAGGCTGGTGTGAGTGTTGCGCTTCCAGAAGATTATCTTAAAGAGTGGCAAGTTGTTATTCAAAAAGATCCAATTGATGCTTTGTTTTCTGCCAGTTCAAAAGTTTATCAACTTACTTTACTTAATTTAAAAATGATCAAAAAGATGATTGTTGGTGAGGCATCAATTGATCAAATTAGTGGGCCAGTTAGTATTGCTAATTATGCAGGCAGAAGTGCCGAAGTTGGCTTGGTGCCATTTTTGTCTTTTTTGGCATTAATCAGTATTGGGCTTGGCTTGCTTAACTTACTACCCATTCCCCTGCTTGATGGTGGACATTTGTTCTTTTATTTAATAGAGATTGTCAAGGGATCTGCCGTTAGCGAAACCACACAACAAATTTTTGCCAAGTTTGGCTTATTTGTTATTCTTTCATTAACATTTGTTGTGCTGTATAATGACTTGATACGTTTATTGTAATTCACTCAAATTTATGAAAAAAACTGTCCTACAATTATTAATTTCTGCCAGTATTTTTAGTGCATCTTCTGCACTTGCCGACCCTATTAAAAGCATTGAAATACTAGGCCTAGACTCTATTTCTCGAGGCACTGTTTTAAGCTACTTACCCGTTGAGACTGGTGATGATTATAATTCACAAATCTCCGGTCAAATTATTCGTGATTTATATAAAACCAGTTTTTTTAAAGATATTGAAGTATCACAAACTGATCAAATTTTAAAAATTGTTATTAAGGAAAATCCACATATTAAGTATGTCGATGTTTTGAATTACTCTGATAAGGTTATTAATGAAGATTTGTTAAAGCAAATTCTTAAAAATATGGACTTATCACAGGGTAAGATTTTTAACAAAAGACAGCTAGATAAACTAATTAACCAGCTTGAAGCTTCTTATATTTCGAAAGGCTATTACGGTATTAGTATTAATAAAAAAATTGAAGTTGACGCTCAAAATAGAGTGGGTGTTGAGCTTGATATCAATGAAGGCGATGTAGCTAGAATTTCCAGTATGGTGATTTCAGGTGGTAATGTTCATGATGAAGATGACCTATTAGATCTATTTGATATTGGTGAGGCTGATTTCTTTGTCCTGAATTATTTCACTGAAAAAGATCATTATTCTAAAGTTGCGCTTGATGCAGGTGTAGAGGCAATGAAATCACTCTATATTAACTCAGGTTATTTAGATTTTAAAATCAAAAATCAAAACTGCTTTATCTGATGACAAACAAAGTATTGATGTCGATATTCAAATCAGCGAAGGCGCTGAATATAAAGTTGGCGCTATTAACTTTACAGGTGATTTACTCAACCAGTCTATTAAAGGGTTAAAAGATCTAATAACAGTAGAATCTGGCGACATTTTTGAACGTAAAAAAGTTATTGAGAGTATTCAAGCCATTACCGATGTATTTGCTGATCAAGGTTATGCATTTGCCAAGATTAATCCAATTACCACTGAAAATAAGAAGACCCATGTAATCGATTTAAATATTGATGTGGCGCTCAATAAAAAAATCTACATTAATCGAGTCACTATTGTTGGCAATACTCGAACTCAAGATGAGGTAATTCGCCGTGAAATCGGTATTAACGAAGGCGAACTGTATTCAAATACCGAGCTTGATGAGTCGATCAAAAAAATCAAGCGTCTTGGATTCTTCTCAGATGTAAAAATGGAAGTCTCAAAGCTTAAAGACTTTAACGATAAAATCAACCTACACTTTAGCGTAGAAGAAACCAAAACAGGTACTTTTTCTATTGGGCTGTCACATTCTAATAGTTCAGGTGCTGCCTTTAACATGGGCATCAAAGAAAATAACTTTTTAGGTACGGGTAATACACTTAATGCTACATTTTCTAACTCAACAGCCGTTCAAGAAATGAGTTTCTACTTCTCAGACCCACACTTTACAGCGGATAAACACTCTATTAGTTATGGTGTATTTACCAAAAATGTTGACGGTTCAGAGCTTGATGTATCATCTTACAAAACTAATGAGGTTGGTGCCAGCCTAGGTTACGGCATTCCACTCACTGAAGCTACACGTATTGGTGCAGATCTTAGAGTATCGACTCGTGACATTACTTGTGGCGCAACATTTACTACGCAAGAAGCAACCCAGTGTACTAATGGTGATAAAACCGAAGTTAAAACTAATATTCATTGGTCCAATAGCACACTTGATAACTTCAACTACCCGACCGAAGGTAGTAAAAATAATGTGAGCTTTGATTTAACCCTGCCAATTGCTGATTTTCAATACTATAAGATTGACGCCTCTCACAAGAGTTATTACCCATTGGGTAATGATATTACTTGGAAAGTTAACGGTAGTTTAGGTTTGGCCCAGAGTTATGGCGATAAAGAGCTACCTTTCTTTAAGCGTTATTATGGTGGTGGTAGCTCTTCTGTACGTGGCTTTGACTTTAACTCTTTAGGTGCAACCTATACTGGCACGACAATCGCCAAAGGTGGTGAATTATCTATGTTGGCCGGCACCTCAGTTATTTCACCAATGAAGTTTATCAATGACAGTAAAAATATGCGCATGAGTGCGTTTATTGATATGGGCGCTATTGAAGAAAAAGCATCTGATATTGGTTTTGACCAAATTCGAGCTTCAACTGGTGTGGCTTTTTCATGGTTAACACCTGTTGGACCTCTAGGTATTTACGCTGCTAAGCCTCTGATTAAAAAATCTTCTGATAAAACCAAAACCATTGAATTTACCTTAGGTACAAGCTTCTAGCTTTATGCAAACTCTGGGGGAGATTGCAGTATTAATCGATGCTGAATTAATTGGTGATGCTAACTTTAAAATTACAGGTTTGGCAAGTATTGAATTAGCGCAATCGAAACAACTTAGCTACGTTGTCAGTAATAAATATGCCAGTCAACTAACTAACTCTCTAGCTGGCGCTGTAATTATCAACAAATCCCTAAAAGACGCTTGCAAGGCTAATGCTTTAATTGTTACTGATGTTTATCTTGCTTTTGCAAAGCTAACGCATAAATTCAAACATAAAATCTCACACACTAGTGGCATTCATGCTAGTGCTAATATCAGTCAAGCGCAAGTTTCAGATAATTGTACGATTGGTAAAAATGTAGTCATTGGAAAAGATACTGTCATTGGCGCTAATACCGTTATTGAGGATAATGCAATTATTGGAAATAATTGTTCAATAGGCTCAAACGTGTCTATTCTTCAAGGCTCAGTTATTGGTAGCAATGTAATCATCGCCTCTGGCGTTGTTATTGGCTCTGAAGGCTTTGGTAATGCACGAGATGTTAATAAGCATTGGCATACTATTGCTCATTTGGGTAATGTTGTAATCGATGATGATGTCAATATTGGTGCCAATACCACAATCGATAGAGGCACACTTGAAAATACCCATATTCATCGCGGTGTTAGACTAGACAACCTGATTCAGGTTGCTCATAACGTTATCATTGGTGAAGACAGTGCTATTGCCGCCTCTTGTGCAATAGCTGGTAGTGCAACCATCGGCAAACGTTGTATGATTGGCGGTATGGCTGGTATTATTGGGCATATTAATATTTGTGATGATGTTATTATTAACGCTAAAAGTGTCGTTAACAAAAGCATTACCGTACCTGGAATGTACACTGGAATTATGCCATTAATGCCTCATAAAAAATGGCAGATTGTCAGTATCTGGCTAACAAAACTTGATAAAATCACTCGATATTTAAACATTAAACTTAAAAATTTAAAAGGAAATTAACCATGGTAATGAATATTCAAGACGTTAAAAACTACCTACCTCATCGCTACCCTTTTTTACTAATTGATCGAGTATTAGAGTTGGAAATTGGAAAGTCAATTACCGCCTTAAAAAATGTTACTTATAACGAGCCACAATTTACTGGGCACTTTCCTAATCAACCAATTATGCCAGGCGTTATGATTGTGGAAGCTTTGGCGCAAGCTACTGGCATCCTGGCATTTAAATCGGAGGTGGGTAAGCCTATTGATGGTCAAATTTACATGTTGGTAGGCATTGACAAAGTGCGCTTTAAACGTATGGTTGAGCCAGGCGATCAACTATTGCTAGAGGTTGAAGTAATGACGGTTAAACGCGGAATTTGGAAATTTAAATGTAAAGCAACTGTCGATGGAGTGTTAGTTACTTCAGCTGAACTAATGTGTACGCAAAAGACAGCCGACTAACGCAAATAAATTCTTGAGGGGAATTCTATGGCTATAGATCCAAGTGCAATTATAGATCCAACTGCAAAAGTACATAAAAATGCAGAAATTTGCGCCTATGCTATTATTGGTGCTAACGTTGAAATTGGTTCAGGTACGATTGTTGAATCACATGCAGTTATCCAAGGTCCAACCAAAATTGGCAAAAATAACCATATTTATTCATTTGCTTCAATTGGTGGCGATCCGCAAGATATCACCTATGAAGAAGGTCAAGAATCTAATTTAGTCATTGGTGATGACAACCTAATTCGAGAATTTTGCACCATTAATCGTGGCACTGAAAAAGAAAAATCTCTAACTCGTATGGGTTCTAACAACATGCTGATGGCATATGTTCATATTGCTCACGACTGTCAAATTGGCAATCACATTATTATGTCTAATAATGCCTCATTAGCAGGACATGTTCGCGTCCATGATTGGGCAATTCTGGGTGGATTCACTCTAGTTAAGCAATTTTGTATGATTGGTATGCATACTTATATTGGTATGGGTTGCCAGGTTAATAAGGACATTCCCGCCTATATGGTGGCATCTGGTACACAGACTCGAGTACGCAGTATTAATGCCGAAGGTATGCGACGACGCGGCTTTTCGTCAAGTGCTATTGCCTCTATTAAGCGCGCTTTTAAGGTGGTTTACAGGGAGTCAACTGGCCGACTATTGGATCAAATGCTTAAAGAATTAGAGATTTCTGAATTAGATAGTCCAGAAGTGATGCAATTTGTTAATTGCATTCGTGGCTCAAAAGTGGGCATTATGCGTGGTCCAGTCGAGGAATAATAGCCCGACTACTTATGGATAAATCCTTTTTAAAGTCAAGCAGTATTGTTACTGCCATGACTTTTCTTTCGCGTATTTTAGGCTTAGTACGCGATTTTTTTATTGCTAAGTATTTTGGTGCAAACGGCCTAACTGATGCTTTTTTGGTTGCCTTTCGTATTCCTAACTTTCTTAGGCGTTTATTTGCTGAAGGGGCTTTTTCTCAGGCTTTCGTGCCGATTTTGGCAGAAGCCAAAGCTAATGAAACGCAAGCTGAAGTCCAAAATATCATTAACCATATCGGCACTAAATTCCTAAAGATGTTGGTAATTATCACCCTAATTGCTGTGATTGCAGCGCCAGTAATTATTTTTATGTTTGCTTGGGGTTTTTATTTTAATGAGAATTTGACCAAATTTAATCTGGCATCAGACATGCTGCGTATTACCTTTCCCTATCTATTGCTTATCTCGCTGACAGCATTTTCAGGTAGTATTTTAAACACTTATGATAAATTTGCAGTGCCGGCATTCACGCCAGTACTGCTTAATGTAAGTATGATTTTATCCAGTGTTTATTTATCACAGTATCTAGATGAACCTATTATGGCATTGGCCTGGGGTGTTCTGATTGGTGGAATTTTACAATTATTATTTCAAATCCCATTTTTATTAAAAATTGGTAAATTACCCAAATTGGAAAAAGGTGATCACGTTGCAGTAAAAACCCTTAAAAAACGCATGCTTCCTGCCCTATTTGGGGTTTCAGTTTCTCAGATCAATCTATTAATTGATACCATGATCGCTTCTGTTTTGGTGAGTGGCAGTGTTTCTTGGTTGTATTATTCTGATCGCTTACTAGAATTACCACTCGCACTTATTGGCATTGCGCTTGCAACTGTCGCCCTAGCAAAACTTAGCAAGTACCATGCTAATAAAGAGCACCAACAATTTACCCGAACTGTTGATTATGCATTAAAAATCGGACTACTACTTGGTCTACCGGCTTGTGTTGGATTGGTGCTATTAGCCGAGCCCTTGATTATCACTTTATTCCAATATGATGCTTTTAGTGCTTTTGCAGCATACCAATCTTCTTTAAGTCTAATGGCTTATGGATCTGGACTTATAGCCTTTATAGCGGTTAAAGTTCTAGCACCTGTATTTTTAGCCAGAGGTGATACCAAAACCCCAGTTAAAGCTGGTGTTATCGCCATGCTATCAAATGTTGTGTTAAATATTATTTTTGGCTATTATTTTGATCATGTTGGTCTTGCTGTAGCTACTTCAATTTCTGCTGTGATCAATGGATCGTTGCTGTATTACTATTTAAAGCAACAGTTTATTTTTATTTTTTCTCAGGATTTAAGCAAAATGTTTTTTAAAGTTTTGTTTGCAAGCTTTATAATGGCAATCTTTATTTTGAACTTTGATCAAACACAGAGTGTTTACTTAAATGCAGATGCATTTTCTCGAATAACCATGTTGGTGACAACGATTGTTTTGTCAATGTTCATTTATTTTTTAAGTCTAAAATTGTTAGGCATTAATATGAGAAAACTATGAATACTGTACACTGTGTAAAACTAAATGAAGAACTTGAAGCGTTAGATCGTGCACCCTACCCTGGTGAATTAGGAAAAAGAATTTTGGCCAACGTGTCGAAACAAGGATGGCAACAATGGCTAGATCATCAAACTATGATTATCAATGAAAACAATCTAAGTATGATGGATCCTAATGCACAAAAACATCTTAAAGAACAAATGGGTAAATTCTTCTTTTCAGTAGAGGGCGCTGATGATATTAAGGGCTACACACCTGCATTATAATGGCTAATTTATTTATCGTTGCCGCGCCATCTGGTTGCGGAAAAACTTCTTTGGTTAAGGCTTTAATTGAAAAAACTGATAATTTGTGCGTTTCCGTATCACACACAACTCGTGTAGCACGCTCTGGTGAAGAGCATGGCAAGAATTATTTCTTTGTCTCTGAACAAGAGTTTGATCGAATTAAAGCAAATAACGGATTTATTGAATCAGCCCAAGTATTTGACAACCACTATGGCAGTGCCAAGCAAACTGTTAGAGATTTATTAAAATCTGGTACCGATGTGATTTTAGAAATTGACTGGCAAGGTGCAAGACAAGTCAAAAAGAGTTTTACTGATGCCATCGGTATTTTCATCTTGCCACCTTCTGAAGCTGCACTGCGCGAACGTTTAACTGGTCGAGGTCAAGATGACAAAAGTATTATCGATCGTCGTATGCAAGATGCAGTCAGTGAAATGCGTCATTATGACGAATTTGATTACTTGGTTATTAATGATAATTTCAATCTAGCACTAGATGACTTATCTACCATTATTCATTCTCAGCGCTTCTTACTCTCTCAGCAATCTGAAAAGTATCTGTCCTTGCTTAACTCATTGATTTAACCTATAATATTAATCCTTAATAATATTACTTAAATCTTCTTATTTAATGAGTCCAGAATTAGCCCTGCCTACTAAAAATGCTTCTAGTGCATTAGGTGTTCAAAAATATCCGCCAATTTTAACGCCCGAAGAAGAGCGTGAATTAGCTATTAAACTGTATGAAAATCATGATTTAAGTGCTGCTAGAGAATTAGTTTTGTCACATATGCGCTTTGTTGCTTTTATTGCCCATGGTTATAAGGGCTATGGACTAGAGCAGGCAGATTTAATTCAGGAAGGTACAATTGGCTTAATGAAAGCAGTTAAACGCTTCAATCCCAACAAGAATGTTCGCCTTGCTTCTTTTGCTGTATATTGGATTCGTGCAGAAATTCATGAGTTTATTTTTAAAAATTGGAAAATTGTTAAAGTTGCAACCACCAAAGCTCAGCGTAAACTTTTCTTTAAACTAAAAAAAGCCAAATCACAAATATATCAATCACTCAATAATGATCAGGCTGATCAAATTGCTGATGATTTAGGTGTCAGGCGCAAAGACGTTCTAGAAATGGAATCTCGCTTGCAGTTTAATGATGTAACTTTTGAAAACTCTGACGATGAAGATTCCAATGCGCCAGAGCAATATCTTACTAATGAAAATACACAAACGCCAGAGCAGTTACTATTGATTGATGATTCTCAAAAAAATCAACAACAACAATTGTACAAAGCACTTTCTTCTTTGGATGATCGAAGTTTGGATATTTTACAATCAAGATATTTGAAAGAAGAAAAAACAACCCTACACACTCTAGCAGACAAGTACGGTGTTTCTGCAGAAAGAGTTCGCCAACTTGAAAACAAAGCCATGCAAAAACTTAGGTTAAGCCTAGAAGAATCAATCCTTTAGTCTTAACTAAATTCACAAACATTACTTATTCAATTAATCAGGAGAAACAATGAACATTCGTCCCCTTCAAGACCGCGTGATTGTTCGTAGAACGCAAGAAGAAAAAACAACTGCAAGTGGTTTAATCATTCCAGACTCAGCTACTGAGAAGCCT
>NZ_FQTP01000021.1 GCF_900128515.1 Bathymodiolus heckerae thiotrophic gill symbiont | reverse complement strand
TGGTATCGTTCATCGTTAGTCAGTTGTTGATAATTCATTGCAATTTCCCGTAGTAAGAAAATAGCAAAGTTTATTACAACTGGCTATTTAATTACAATTAAAATTGCACTTGTTATGCGAATTCAAGAATTATGAACGAGCACTTATTAATACAAATTGTTTTGTTACTTGCCATTACTGTGATAACGGTTTCTATATCGCGTCGTTTGGATATTTAGATATTAATCCTTTTTTCCAAAACTCTAATTCTACATTACCTGTTGTTTTACGAGCTGTCCAATACTCTCCATCTAACTCTATTTTTTTATTATTAATTATAATATTAAAAGAAATCGTTCCAAAATGCCGAGCACTCCTCTCTTTTATTGTCTCCTTTGGGTTGCTATCATATGAATACACTAATTTTAAAATTTGCTCTTCATTTTTAATTATAAAATCACTAGAAAAACTATGACTTGTCATTTCAGCCGTTCGCATAACGCAACTTATTGAAATAAAAGATTGTTTAATAGTTAAAATTACAGGTATAGGGTCTAGATTTTTTCCTGTATCAGTATCAATCCATGTTGATTTTATTTTTCCCTTCCATGTTCCATTTAAATCGGGAAAGGGCACCAACTTATTATAAAAATATTTAAACTTCCAGAAATATTTAACAAATAAAAATATAAGTAAACTGTCAAGGGTTACTATTATTGGTATAAATTTTAAATATTCAAACAATGTATTGTTTTCTGAAACTGGAAAAAATGTAGCAATAATCAAATACACTGCTATAGAAAATATAATCAATATCCATAAATACAATTTCTTATTTAAATTATTCAATCTCTAAACTCCAAATATTCCCACATTCTTTGTAAAAATTTATTTACCATAACAATATTCCATTTTTTATCATTAAAAAGATAAAGAATTTCTGATACTTCTCCCCATTGTTTACATTCTTTTTTCTGGTCTTTTGTTTTGAAATATAAATATCTAATAGATTCTTTTACTCTATTTTCATGAGTATTGTTTTCAATAAAAATATTATTAGGAACATTCCACAATAAGCATTCAATTAAAAACGAAGAAATATTGCTATTAACAGGTTCACCATTGTCAATCATATGGTATCTAATTTTTTTGAAGACTCTTACGGTTCGCTTAAATCGCCTCTGGGTTTCAGTATTTTTTTCTTTTCCATTTTCGATGTGCTGCTTTGGATAACTAATCACCTCCTCTCCATTCTGGGCATCAATTTTATGCCCTTCAATAAAAATATCTGGATCTCTGCTACCATTATAACGATAGTTTCTATACTGAAAACACGGCACCGCATCGGACTCAATATGATAAGAATTCGACTTAATTTTGATAGATTTATTGCCAGGTGTTATATTTTCATTGCCAAATTTATTGGCGAGTGTTTTTATAACTGCACTTCTATAAGTGGGAAAATCATAATTGCTGGCAGAAAACCCATAATGATCTCTTGTGAGTCCTTCAGGATATTTTGAGGAAAAAGTATCTTTAAGCATGATACAAACATCTATATCGCTATTAGCTCTTACATTTGTATTGCTAGCATATGAGCCTTGCACAAAAATTTCTATGTCTTTATCTTGTAAATCTTCACTAGATTGAATTGCATCTTTAACCATTTTAACGGCATTAGAAATCTTTTGCTCTTCACTTGTACTAGCAGCACTACTCCAATTTGTTAATGTTTCTTCTGAAAATTTACTCATAATCAAAATTCCTTTTTAAATACAAAAATATACTCATGCTTAAAAATATAATAATCACTACTCAAAGCACGATACCGCCTAATACCCCCTATGCCTAATTTTCCACGATTGCCTTCAATGTTTTTGATAATAGTGCCTTTGAGTTTGACTTTAAAGTTGCGCTTTATCATATCCATACAATAAAAACCTAATGGTAGAACTTCGCTGTTTTTATAAACATCGCCAATAACAATGGCGAATAAGCCAAAAGTGATACATTTTCACGATAACTCATTTCTCTTAATGAAGAGTCATAAGTGCGATTAATAAGATTATAAGCATTTTGCATGCTAACAACTTTAGGTAAGCTTTCTCGTTCCGATGCATTTAAAAACTGCATTAAACCCCAAGGCCATTCATTCGATAAACCAATGTGTCTAATTTTACCTTCTTTGATCAACTCACCCAAAGCCTCAAGTGTTTCAGCAAAGGCGGTATATTCACGCTCCTGCTCAGGATCAAACAGGTACTGACCAAACATTGGCGTATTACGCTCTGGCCAATGCAGTTGATATAAATCAATATAATCCGTCTTTAAGCGCTTAAGAGAGCCTTCTACAGCGCTGCGTAAATTGGTACGATTAAAGGCATGATTTCCTTCTCGAACCCAAGGCATGCCGCGCGCACTGCCAGCTGCTTTAGTGGCTAAGATAATTTTATCACGTGAATTTTTCTCAACCCAACTACCGACAATATTTTCAGTTGAAAACGCAGTATCGGCACGTGGTGGTACAGGATACATTTCTGCCGTATCAATAAAATTAACACCTTGAGAAAATGCATAATCAAGCTGTTGATGCGCTTCTTTTTCAGTATTTTGCTGGCCAAATGTCATGGTACCTAGACAAATATTAGACACTTTTAAATCGCTATCACCGAGCTGATTATATTGAATACCCATGGAAAAAATTAATCGTTAAAAAGACGGCATATTACCATAATATGAGAGTAATTATTGACGTTACAAACTAGCGAAATAACCACTCATCTAGGTATAATCAAGTTCATATTAAACATCTAGGTTAACAGCATGTCTGGCAATTCTTTTGGAAAATTATTTACCGTAACCACTGCTGGAGAATCTCACGGCGAAGCGCTGATTGGCATTGTAGATGGCTGCCCTCCTGGAATGGATCTTTGTGAAGCTGACTTGCAAGGAGATTTAGACCTTAGAAAGCCAGGCACTTCTCGCCACACAACACAGCGTCGTGAAGAAGATTTGGTTAAAATTTTGTCGGGCACCTTTGAGGGAAAAACCACAGGTACACCAATTTCATTAATCATTCAAAACACCGATCAACGCTCAAAAGATTACGGCAATATCGCCAACACTTTCCGCCCAGGTCACGCTGATTACACTTACGATCAAAAATATGGCTTTAGAGATTATCGTGGTGGTGGTCGATCATCTGCTCGTGAAACAGCGATGCGCGTTGCTTGTGGTGGTATTGCTAAGAAATACCTGAAACAAGAATTTGGTATAGAAATTAAAGGCTACTTATCTCAATTAGGTCCGATTACTTTTGATAATTTTGATTGGAACGAAGTGCATAACAACCCATTCTTTTGTCCAGATGTAAACAAGGTTGGTGAATTAGAAGAATATATGGATTCTCTTAGAAAATCAGGCGATTCAATTGGTGCACGCGTTAATGTGGTTGCAACCAACATGCCTGTTGGACTGGGTGAGCCTATTTTTGACAGACTTGAAGCTGACGCTGCCCACGGCATGATGAGTATCAACGCCGTTAAAGGTGTTGAAATTGGCGCTGGCTTTGACTGTATCACTCAAAAAGGCACAGAGCATCGCGATGTAATTACTATTGATGGTTTTAAATCTAATCATGCTGGTGGCACATTAGGTGGCATCAGCTCTGGTCAAGATTTACTCGTTTCTATCGCGCTCAAACCAACTTCGAGCTTACGCCTGCCAATTGAAAGTATTGATAAAAAAGGCAACCCAATTAAGGTAATCACCAAGGGTCGTCACGATCCTTGTGTAGGCATTCGTGCAACGCCAATTGCTGAAGCAATGTTGGCAATGACCATTATGGATCACGTAATGCGTCATAGAGCTCAAAATGCTGGTGTTAAATGCTCAACACCTATTGTGCCTGGCTCTAGCTCATAATTTTTTTTACTACCTAATTAACCCACAAGGAAAAACATGTTGTTTTCATTGATTAATAAATACGCCTCTACAAATCCTAAAAATGATATTTTATCTGGATTAACGGTTGCTCTTGCACTCGTACCTGAAGCTGTAGCTTTTGCTATAATTGCCGGTGTTAACCCATTAGTTGGCTTGTACGCTGCATTTACCATTGGCTTGGTAACTTCAATCGCAGGTGGTCGCCCAGGCATGATCTCTGGCGCAACAGGTGCTGTTGCAGTTGTAGTTGCACCTTTAATCGCCATGATTCTTGATCAAGGTGGCACAATCGAACAAGCCACAGAATATTTATTTGCCGCGGTAATTTTAGCTGGAATTTTTCAAATATTATTCGGCGTACTCAAGTTGGGTAAATTTATTCGCTTAGTGCCACATCCTGTATTCTTGGGCTTTGTTAACGGCATTGCCTTGGTTATCTTTGCCGGACAGATCAAACAGTTTGAACTGGATGATGGATCTTGGATTACAGGTGAGCCGTTAATGATCATGCTAGCCATCGCCGCAGTAACAATGGCTGTGATTCATTTCTTACCAAAACTCACTAAAACCGTACCTGCAATTTTAGTTGCTGTTATTGCAGGTACTTTAGCAGTCATTATCTTAGGTATTGAAACACGCACCGTGGGTGACATAGCCTCTATTAAAGGTGGTTTTCCTCCCTTTCACATGCCAAACGTACCTTTTGACTTAGAAATGCTGAAAATAATATTGCCTTTTGCAATAACAATAGCAGCAGTTGGCTTAATTGAAAGTCTACTAACATTAAACCTTGTTGATGACCTAACAGAAACTACAGGACAGCCAAACCGCGAAAGCATTGGCCAAGGTCTTGCAAACTCAACAACTGGCTTGTTTGGCGGCATGGGTGGTTGTGCAATGGTGGGTCAAAGCATTATTAACGTCAATTCAGGTGGTCGTGGTCGTCTATCAGGTATTGTCGCTTCACTTACGCTATTAGCATTTATTGTTTACTTATCTGAATATGTTGAAATGATTCCTATCGCCGTATTGGTTGGCGTAATGATGATGGTAGTCATTGGCACATTCCAATGGTGCACATTAAAATTGTTTGGAAAAATACCAGTATTAGACATTATTGCCGGCATCTCGGTAGCTGTTATTACTTTATGGACTAGTAATTTGGCGCTAGCAGTTATTGTTGGTGTTATCTTATCCGCTTTGTCTTTCGCATGGGAATCGGCCAGCAAAATCTATGCAACAAAAGAACAAAATGAAAATGGTGACAACGTCTATAAAATTAAAGGTGTACTGTTCTTTGCTTCAAAGGAGCATTTCCAAGAATTATTCGATCCAAAATCAGACACAAATAATGTTTACGTAGATTTTGAAGAGGCTCGAGCGCTAGATCATTCCGCTATTCAAGCAATTGATAAACTGGCAGATCGTTACAAAAAATTAGGAAAAACACTGCATTTACAACACTTAAGTGCCGAATGTAGATTACTGTTAAAAACAGCCAAGAACCTTGTAGAAGTGAATATTTTGGAAGACCCAAAATATCATGTTGCTGATGATAAATTGGCTTAGCTTTAATATTATTAGACTTATATTGACTCTTGATTATTAATGCTATTAGCCTTATATTAGTAACAATATAATTCATTTTTATTATTTGAGGAAAATATGAAAAATACATTATTCGCGATTGTACTAATATCAAGTTCTAGCATGGCCAATCAGCATCAATCCTTTCAAAATAATTTTTTTGATAGCGGCTTTAACAATAGTGTTTGGTCAAATTTTAACGATCAATTTCAACAATTTAATAATGAAATGCGCAGCTTACAAAATAAAAATACTTTTGGTACACAAACAAATCGATATTTTGACGAATTAACCAGCAGTTATATTATTGAAATTGCCGTCAAAGGGCTGACAAAAGAAAATCTAGACATTTCTACTAAAAGCAATATGATTCATATTAATGGTAATGTGCAAAAAATAGAAAAAACAACGAACAGTTCGCACACCTCATCTAGTCAATTTTCACAATCATATTCTTTGCCAAATGATGCAGATAAAAACAGTATTAGTACAAAATTCAAAGAGGACATACTAGTTATTTCAATTCCAAAAAGATAGCTAACCAATTCACTTACCTGCCTTTTTCATCACCCCAAAGTAGCTTGTGCATTTGCACTTGCATGCGAACATTTAGCTGAGCTTCAATAATCCAATCTGCCAATTGAGTAGGGGTAATTTGATCAAACACTGGTGAAAACAACACACCTGCATCAGTTGAGTATTCACCCAAAATATCTACACTCCAGTCAAAATCGGTTCGCGAACCGATTACAAACTTAAGCTGGTCTTTTTCTTGTAGTTTTTCAATATTACTATATAGGTTTTGACTTGATTCATTTGAGCTTGGCGTTTTAACATCCATAACAATTGAAACACCTGGATTGATCTCGCTAATGTCAATACTGCCACTGGTTTCTAGTGAAACTAAGTAATTATTTTTAACCAAGGTATCGAGCAAAATATGGCAATTTATTTGAGCCAAAGGCTCGCCGCCTGTAACGCAAATATAGCGCGTATTGTATTGTTTAATTTCGCCAATAATCTCATTAATACTGACAAGATTATTACCCTTGAAAGCATACTCAGTATCACAATAAGAACATCTCAGCGGGCAGCCAGTTAGGCGAATAAAGGTAGTGGGTAAGCCGACTTCTCGGGCCTCACCTTGTAATGAATAAAATATTTCAATAATGTTTAAATCGGTTGTCATAAGACTGCTTTAAATTGTGAGTCTTTTAAATGTTTAATTTGGTTACGTGTATCAGCGGCTTTTTCAAATTCTAAATCACTGGCAAATTTGTACATCTGCTTTTCTAAAGATTTTATTTCTTTAGCTAATTGCACTGGAGATAACTGAATAATAACTTGCTCTTCATTATCCCCACTTACCTCTTCACTGGTTAAATCTGTATCTAAAATGTTAATGATTGGCTTCATTACACCTCGAGGTGTAATGTTATTTCTCTCATTATATAATTGTTGTTTTTCGCGTCTTGCTTGAGTGACATCCATGGCTTTTTTCATCGACTTGGTAATTCGATCAGCATACAAAATAGCCTTGCCATTTATATTTCTTGCAGCTCGCCCCATAGTTTGAATTAATGATCTTTCTGAACGTAAAAAACCCTCTTTATCTGCATCTAATATCGCCACTAAAGACACCTCTGGAATATCCAAACCCTCTCGTAGTAAATTAATACCCACTAGAACATCAAATACACCCAAACGTAAATCCCGAATAATCTCTACACGCTCAACAGTGTCAATATCAGAATGTAAATATCTAACTTTCACCCCGTGCTCATTTAGATAATCACTGAGCTGCTCAGACATTTTCTTAGTTAAAGTGGTCACCAATACACGGTCACCAACCTTAACACGTTTATTAATTTGGCTTAATAAGTCATCTACCTGAGTACCCACAGGTCGCACTTCAATTTCAGGATCAAGCAGTCCTGTTGGTCTAACTACTTGCTCAGCAATTCGACTTGAAACATCAAACTCATATTGCGCTGGCGTTGCTGAAACCAAAATACATTGATTAATTTTTTTCTCAAATTCATCATACTTGAGCGGTCGATTATCCAAAGCAGATGGCAATCTAAAGCCGTATTCAACCAATGTTGTTTTTCGCGCCCTATCACCTTTATACATGCCACCAATTTGACTGACAGTAACGTGCGATTCATCCAAAATAACCAGCGAATCTTTTGGCAAATAATCTAGCAAAGTTGGTGGCGACGCACCAACTTCTCGAGATGATAAATAACGAGAATAATTTTCAATACCGGTGCAGTATCCTAGCTCACGCATCATTTCAATATCCATATGCACGCGCTGAGTAAGGCGTTGCTCTTCAATTAATTTATTTAAAGATAACAACTCTTTTCTACGAACTTTCAGCTCATCTTTAATATCATCGAGCATATTCAAAATCTTAGATTTTGGCGTCACATAATGCGTTTGTGGATAAATTGTAATACGTTGTAATGATTTTAAGCGCCCTCCTGTTAGTGGATCAAACCAATACAGGCGTTCAATTTCTTCATCAAACATTTCAATGCGTAATGCCTGCTCTTCTGAATCAGCTGGGAAGATATCAATTACCTCGCCTTTCACTCGAAAATGACCTCTTAACAAGGTGATGTCATTACGGGTATATTGCATTTGCGATAGTCGAGACAATATTTCTCTTTGATTAGAGATTTCACCCACACTTAAATGCAAAAGCATTGACATATAACTTTCAGGATCACCCAAGCCATAAATAGCCGACACACTAGCAATAATAATTACATCATCTCGCTCTAATAAAGACTTAGTAGCAGACAAACGCATTTGCTCAATCTGCTCGTTTATTGACGAATCTTTTTCAATAAACGTGTCAGATGCAGGAACATAAGCTTCAGGCTGATAATAATCATAATAAGAGACGAAATACTCGACTGCATTATGCGGAAAGAATTCTTTCATTTCAGCATACAGTTGGGCGGCCAAAGTCTTGTTTGGCGCCATAATCAAACTTGGTTTTTTAGTTTGCTTAATGACATTGGCAAGCGTAAATGTTTTTCCCGATCCGGTTACACCCAGTAAGGTTTGAAACTTTTCCCCGGCATTGATCCCATCAACCAGTGTTTTAATAGCACTTGGCTGATCTCCGCTTGGAGAAAATTGCGATTCTAATTGAAATTTCTTGCCCACTAGCTGGTTTTTTTCATTAACATTAACATTCAATTTTAATCTATTTTTTATTAATAATCATGCCAGAGTTTCTTTCTCAAAGAGTTCAAAAAGTTAAGCCTTCCGCCACCCTTGCTGTAACAGCCAAAGCTAATGAACTTAAAGCACAAGGCATTCAAATTGTACCCATGGGATCTGGTGAGCCCGATTTTGACACACCAAAGAATATCCAACAAGCCGGCATTGACGCGATTAACAATGGTGAAACTCGTTATACCGCTGTTGATGGCACGCCTGTTTTAAAACAAGCAATTATTGATAAGTTTAAACGTGAAAATAATTTAAAGTATTCAAATACAGAAGTTATGGTCTCGTCTGGTGGTAAGCAAGTATTTTACAACCTGTGCCAGGCTGTGCTTAACGAGGGTGATGAAGTAATCATTCCTGCACCATACTGGGTGAGCTATCCAGATATGGTAATTCTAGGTGATGCCACACCTGTTATCGTTGAAACCGGTTTAGAGCAAAATTTTAAAATTACACCAAAACAATTAGAAGCAAGCATTACAGGCAAAACAAAATTATTTGTTATTAACAGCCCTTCCAATCCAACAGGTGCAGTTTATACAGAAGCCGAGCTTCAAGCATTGGCTGACGTACTAAAACAGCATCCACAAGTGTTAATCATTACAGATGACATTTATGAGCACATTCGCTGGGGTAGCGATGATTTTGTTAATATCGTTATGGCTGAGCCCGCTTTAAAAGATCGCACTATTATCTTAAATGGCGTTTCTAAAGGTTACGCCATGACTGGCTGGCGTATTGGTTATGCAGGTGGTCCTGAAGTTATCATTAAAGCCATGAAAAAAATCCAAGGACAGTCTACCTCAAATCCGTGTTCAATCGCCCAAGCAGCCGCTTTAGAGGCTCTGAATGGTGATCAAAGCATCATTGGAACAATGGTTGATGCTTTTGAAGAGCGTCATGAATTTATTATTAACGCGCTTAATAATATTGATGGCATTGAATGCCCAAGATCACAAGGCGCTTTTTACTCATTCCCGAGAATTGAAGGTTTAATCAAACGTCTTGACCTTAAAGATGATGTTGAATTTTCAGCTTATTGTTTAGAAAAATTAAACATTGCTTTAGTGCCAGGATCTGCCTTTGGTACACCAGGTTATATCAGATTCTCATTTGCAACTAGCATGGACAATATTAAACAAGCAGTAGAAAAACTCGCTAGTATTTAATGCTAAAAGAATGGTACATAGTTTATACCATTCTTAATTCTCTAAAGAAATAAAAAAAAGGCCTGTCATATAGACAGTCCTTTTAAATTTTGGCTCCTCGAGCTGGGCTCGAACCAGCGACAAATGGATTAACAGTCCATTGCTCTACCAACTGAGCTATCGAGGAATAAAACGTAAATTATAACGGCTTTTAGCATTGAGTCAATCTAAAAAACAGTTATTTTGGTAATTAATTTAGTAACCTGGTGCCGGAAAACTATTGCTATTAGCAGGTGTAAAACCTAAAAATCCTTTTTGACCATAACCTTCAAAACGACCATTGCCACGAGCTTTTCCGTAACCATCTAATTGACCTTGATAATATGAATCAGCATTGGCTTTTGTATAGCCATCAGCGTAACCAGCGCCACGAGCCTCTAACTTAGCAGCGTACTTGCTATCTGCACGTGCGTAACCTTTATTTGTCGTTGAATTCTTGTTGTTGTAATAAAAACCCCAGTCAGAATCATTAACCATGTCATTGATATTGTTCATCGGACCCCAGTTTTGATCAGCATTGAATGGGCCAAAATCTGAACCACTATTAAAAGGACCGAAATTTGATCCTGTGTCCATTGGGTTCCAATTTGTACTACCATTGCCAAACGGATTCCAAGCATCCATTATGCCGTTGTTATTTGAGTTATTATTATTTTCCCATGGCATCCATGGAGAGGCACTTACAACTGAAGATACTAATAAAATTGAGCTTAATAGTGTTTTTTTCATCATGTTCATATTGACACCCCTTTATCTTTATAAATTTTGAATGGAATTGATATATTATACACTATTTATATTATGGCTTTATAATATATTTTTAATGAACGTAAAAAAAGGGTGCTAAAGCACCCTT
Organism: Bathymodiolus heckerae thiotrophic gill symbiont; assembly: GCF_900128515.1. GTDB lineage: Bacteria > Pseudomonadota > Gammaproteobacteria > PS1 > Pseudothioglobaceae > Thioglobus_A. The sequence goes on along the minus strand of NZ_FQTP01000021.1, from coordinate 12,680 downwards.
TTAATAATCAATTAAATTAATTATCTTGCAGCTGGTACGTATTGATCACGTGAATCTACAGCGGCATTTGCTTTTGCATCAGCATAACCTTTAGCATATGCATCAGCAATACCATTAGCAAAGCCGTCAGCTGCGCCTTTAGCGTATGCATCAGCAACACCTTTAGCGTCAGCAGTTGCAACACCAGCAAACTTACCGTCTATAGTAGCGTTAGACTTGTTAGAAGTTTTGTTCTTGTTGTTGTAATGGAAACCCCAATCAGAATCGTTGTTCATGTCGTTGCTGTTAGCAAAAGGACCCATGTTGTTGCCGCCGTTGAAAGGACCCATGTTTGAACCACCGTTGAAAGGACCCATGTTGTTGCCGCCGTTGAAAGGACCCCAGTTAGAACCACCGTTGAAAGGGCCCATGTTAGAACCACCATCGAAAGGACCCCAGTTAGACATGCCGTTTGAGTTACCAAAACCGTTGTTGTTTAAGTTACCAAAACCGTTGTTGTTTGAGTTACCAAAGAAAGCTGAAGCTGAAGTAGCTGCTACTAATGTAGTAATTGCGATAATTTTTTTCATGTTAATCTCCTAGATTATTATGTTGTTCTAACACCTTCATTAGTGAGGTGTTTTAAAGTGCTGAACTGTTGTTCTGCATGGGGAATATTATACAACAACAATATTAGAAGTCAATTATATTCTAATATAATTTTTACTAAATATTAAAAAAGCTATTACAACAGTACTTATAGAGGTAAAAAAAATATTAAAAAAAATGCAAATGACGCAATTATTAGCCGATAAATCGTAAATTTATAGATAAAAACAGTGTTTTTTAATCAAATATAAGAACAATCAAGATAAAAATTTAGCAAATACTAACAACCTGAGTTAATTTAACAAAATTTAGCAAATAATCGAAATAGCCAAATAAAGGGATTTCTTTACATATAGTTAGGTTGTTAAATTTTAACCATTTATGATTTATGGCAGACGTAAAAAAAACCAGCCCGAAGGCTGGTTTTTTTAACTTAAATAGTTGGTGGTTTAACTATTATTTTGCAGTATCTCTGCTGTCAGCAGCTGCTGCTGCTTTAGCATCAGCGTAACCTTTAGCATATGCATCAGCTTGACCTTTAGCAAAACCGTCAGCTGCGCCTTTAGAGTATGCATCAGCTGCACCTTTAGCGTTAGCGTCTGCAGTACCAACATATTTGCCATCAGCAGTTGCGTTAGAAACGTTGCTAGTCTTGTTCTTATTGTTGTAATGGAAACCCCAATCAGAATCATTATTCATGTTGTTGTTATTTGCAAATGGACCCATGTTTTGAGCGCCATTGAAAGGACCCATGTTTGAACCACCGTTGAAAGGACCCATGTTTTGGCCACCAGTAAATGGACCCATGTTTGAACCTGAGTTAAAAGGACCGAAATTTTGGCCGCCACTCATAGGACCCCAGTTGCCCATACCGTTTGAGTTGCCCCAACCGTTATTGCCGCCATTGTTACCAAAAAAAGCTGAAGCTGAAGCTGCTGCCATTACTGTAGCGATTGCTACTACTTTTGTTACGTTTTTCATTATTTTTCCTCTCAGAGTTATTTTTATATAGGTTTTCAGTTCATAAGTTAATATTCACTTATGGCTCATAATACGTAACTTATTACGTATTGCAACACTATTAGTAGAGTGTAATACTATGATATAGATTGAATTAGTCTATTTAAAGTATTACTTGGGCGCATTACCTTTGTAAGTAATGCTGAATTAGGTTGGTAATAACCACCGAGCTCTACTGCTTCACCTTGAACTGAGTTTAGTTCAGAAACAATGACTGACTCATTAGCTAATAATGTTTCTGCTAATGATGCAAACTGGGCTTGTAATTCAGTATCTTGTGTTTGAGTTGCTAACGCCTGTGCCCAATACATCGCTAAATAAAAGTGACTGCCACGAGTGTCTAACTCGCCCACTTTACGTGATGGCGATTTATCATTATCTAAAAACTTAGCAGTCGCCTTGTCCAAAGTGGTGGCCAACACTTGCGCTTTAGGCATGTCGAATGTAGCAGCCAAGTGCTCGAGTGAAACCGCTAAGGCCAGAAACTCACCTAATGAATCCCAGCGCAGATGATTTTCAGTAATTAATTGCTGTACATGTTTAGGTGCCGAACCACCTGCACCCGTTTCAAATAAACCACCGCCATTCATGAGTGGCACAATAGACAGCATTTTGGCACTTGTACCAAGTTCAAGAATCGGAAATAGATCGGTTAGATAATCTCGCAGCACATTACCCGTTACTGAAATCACATCATTACCATCTTTCACTTGTTGCAAAGTAAATCGGGTGGCCGCTTCAGGTGACATAATTTGAATATCAAGATCAGTCGTATCGTGATCTAACAAATACTTAGTGACTTTTTTAATCATCTGAGCATCATGCGCACGATTTTCATCCAGCCAAAAAATAGTCGGTAAATTAGTCGCTCTAGCACGCTTAACCGCAAGCTTAACCCAATCTTGAATTGGCGCATCTTTAACCTGGCACATGCGGAAGATGTCGCCCACTTCTACTGACTGCTCAAGCAATACATCGCCATCTGTTGAAATGACACGCACCACACCTGCTGCTGACATTTGAAAGGTTTTATCATGAGAGCCATACTCCTGTGCTTTTTGCGCCATTAAGCCCACATTTGATACAGAGCCCATGGTGGTAGGATCAAATGCACCGTGCTGCTTACAAAAGCTAATGGTTTCTTGAAAAACACCCGCATAGCAACGATCAGGAATCACTGCCATGGTGTCTTGCTGTTTACCATGTTTATTCCACATCTGACCCGAGGTTCGAATCATTGCTGGCATCGACGCATCAACAATGACATCACTAGGTACATTTAAATTAGTGATGCCTTTGTCAAAATCAACCATGGCTATATCAGGCTGCTTGGCGTATACCGCTTCAATATCGGCTTTAATTTCTGCTTGCATATTAGGGTCTAAATCTTTAATCTTATTTAAAACATCGCCTAAACCATTATTCGCATTAATACCTAATTCTTTAAAAACCAGCGCGTGCTTGCTGAATACTTCCTTAAAAAAGACGCTTACCACTTGACCAAAAACAATAGGGTCAGAAACTTTCATCATTGTGGCTTTCAGGTGCACAGAGAATAAAATGTCTTTATCTTTTGCTTCAGCAATAGCTTGCGCTAAAAAACCTTGCAAAGATAACTGACTCATAACAGATGCATCAATGATTTCACCTTTTTGTAATGAGCTTGATGTTTTTAATTCTTCAATTGAGCCATCAGCCGCTTCAAATTGAATACTGAACTGCTTCACATCAGTGATGGTAATTGATTTTTCTGAGCCGTAAAAATCCCCTTCGGACATGCTGGCGACAACAGTTTTGGAATCAGTCGACCAAACACCCATTGAATGAGGATTTTTCTTGGCGTAGCTTTTTACCGATGGCGGTGCGCGACGATCAGAGTTGCCTTCACGTAATACCGGATTGACCGCACTACCCAACACCCTGGAAAAGCTGGATTTAATAGCCTTATCTTCGTCATTTTTAGGGTCGGATGGATAGTTTTGAATATCATAGCCGTGAGCTTGAAGCTCAGAAATAACCGCTTCTAGCTGAGGCACAGAGGCGCTAATATTCGGCAATTTAATAATATTGGCATCTACTGAGGTTGCAATTTGACCTAACTCGCTTAACGCATCACCCATTTTTTGTGTCGGGGTTAGCTTCTGTGGAAAATTGGCAATCACTCGAGCAGCCAAAGAGATATCACGAGTCTCAACTTCAACATTTGCAGCAGATGTAAATGCTTTGATTATTGGTAATAATGAATATGTTGCTAATGCTGGTGCTTCATCAGTTAGGGTATAAATAATCTTAGTTTTTTGTGACATGGAGCTTCCTGTGGGAATAATCAGCTACTTATAGATGGTTAAAAAATAATGTTATTAAACACCTAGCTGATTACGTTATTTGTAAACGTAGTATTTTAGCATCCTCACCGTTTGAGTAATATTTTTTGCGCATATCAATCAACTTAAAGCCGTAATGTTGATAAAAGCTTATCGCAGTTATGTTTGATTTTCTAACTTCCAAAAGAAGTGAATTAATGGCACTGCCCTGCTGATGCTTTAGTAAATTATCTAGCAATTGCTTGCCTAGACCTTGTTGTTGAAATTTAGGGTCAATACAAATATTCAATATATCAATAAATTCAACAGACTGCAGGGTTAGTAAATAGCCTGCTATTTTTTTATCAACAAGAATTAGCTGAATCTGAGTATTAACATTATCAAACGAATCAATAAACTTTTGTTTATTCCAAGGCTGCTGATAAGCTCGCAGCTCAATGGCCAAAATCTCATCTAAATCTTGAAGCGTTGCGAGCCTAAAGGAAGTACTGATAGGCTTTATTATCTGTTTCGTTTTGATAAAAATATCCAAGCTCATCAAAGTTTTTCTCAAGCTGAGTGGAATCTGATGCCTGTAAGCCGATTAACACACGGCCAAAATCAGCACCATGATTACGATAATGGAATAAAGTAATGTTCCAATTGGTACCTACTTTTTTAAGGAAATTTAACAAAGCGCCTGGACGCTCTGGAAATTCAAATCGGTACAACACTTCGTCATTACAATTACTACGGCCACCAACCATATAGCGAATATGGGTTTTAGCAATAGAATTATCACTCATGTCTAGTACATCAAATGAATCTGATAATTTATCAAGTAATTGCTTTTTCTCGCTCAGACCTTCGCTGAGTGAAACGCCCACAAAAATACGCGCTTGGGTGTCAGAACCATAGCGATAGTTAAATTCAGTAATAGAATGATTTTCTAGCATTTGGCAAAACTTTAAAAAGCTGCCTAGCTTTTCATCAATGGTAACCGCAATAATAGCTTCAACATGCTCACCAATATCTGCACGCTCCGCAATATAACGCAACCTGTCAAAATTAACATTTGCACCTGAAACTACAGAAATTAGATTTTCATTTTTAAGTGAATGTGTTTTTACATACTTTTTAATACCAGCCGTTGCCAGTGCGCCAGCAGGCTCAGAAATTGAACGCACATCTTCATAAATATCTTTAATCGCTGCACAGATCTCATCATTACTAACTAAGATAACTTCATCCACCACTTGCTTAGCAATTTCAAAGGTTTTTTCACCAATTTGTTTAACTGCCACACCATCAGCAAAGCGCCCTACTTCTGGCAAAATGACGCGTTTATTCTGTTTTAGCGCTTCATATAGCGTTGGAGAATCTTGTGGCTCAACACCAATGACTTTTATTTCTGGCGCATAGTGCTTGATGTAAGTTGCCATGCCAGCAATCAAACCACCACCACCCACAGGGATAAAAACTTTATCAATACCTGAAAGCTGCTCTAGCAATTCTTTAGCAACCGTCGCTTGACCAGACATCACCTCAATATCATCATATGGATGAATAAAGACTAAATCCTGCTCTTGCTCTAACTGCTTAGCATACTGATAGGAATCGTCATACACATCACCATGCAAGACCACCTTACCGCCTAATTGCTCAACCGCATTAACTTTAATTTTTGGGGTTGATAATGGCATGACGATAACTGACTCAATGCCTAATTTTTTAGCCGACAAAGCCACACCTTGGGCATGATTACCAGCACTTGATGCCACAACACCCTTGGCCGCTTGATCGGATGTTAGCGAGGAGATTTTTTGATAAGCACCTCTTAATTTAAAAGCGTGGATTGCAAGCTCGTCTTCTCGCTTTAGATAGACGTTATTCTCTAAGCGCTTAGATAATTGAAATGCTCGAGACAAAGGGGTAACGTCGACAACATCGTATACACGTGTATTGTCGGCTAGCTTAACAATGTTGTGCATGTAACTCCTGTAAATAAGCAACATCAACAAAGGTTGATTCTGTCGAATTACCTTTGATTATCTCAAAAGGCTGATCTGACTCACCTAGATTACTCAATATGGCACACGCACCTTCAAATTCATGAGTATCGGTATATTCATTAACTGTGATCAATGTCTTTAATCCAGCTTGCGTAGCAGAGATAATACCATTATAAGAATCTTCAAATGCTAGACATTTATCTGCATCAATATTCATAGCCTTAAGTACATAAGTATAGATATCGCCAGCTGGCTTAAGATTAGGCACTACATCACCTGCGCCAATTACCTCAAACCAATCTAGCGCCTTTTTGCCCAATGTATTAGCAATAAGAGCATCAACATTTGCTGGTGTTGTTGTTGTGGCGATAGCCATACGCAAGCCTGTCGCCCTTGCTTCGTTAAATAGTCGCTCAACACCTGGGCGCAAAGACACAGCGCCTTCATCCATCAACCTGACATAAATATTGGTTTTTAATTTATGAATCGAAGCGACAAAATTATCTAAATCATGGTGCTGAAAATCCGACTTGTACTTTTTTAAATAATATTTAATTCGTAACTGCCCACCGGTCACATTAAGCAACTTATGATAAAGTTCATTCGACCATTCCCAATCTAGAGCTAATTCTTTAAAAGCCAAATTAAAAGCAACTAAATGCCCATCTTTCTCAGTGTTTGCAAGGGTTCCGTCAACGTCAAAAATTAATACTTCTAATGCCATAATGGTTTTTTTAATTAAATAAGTGAAAAATAAATTGCTATTTTAAGTCACTTTAGGTATAAACATATTTTTTTTAATTTAATCTTAACAATCATGTCACAGACAGACTACCAAGATATTCCAAATTACTCTCCAAAAGCAAATGAAGAGTTTATGAGTACTGAGCAACTTAATCATTTTAAAAACAAGCTGGGTGTTTGGCGCGATCAACTAGTTGATGATGCTGAATCAACTATTAATCATATTCAAGAAGATTCAACACAAGTGGCTGATATTAATGACCGTGCAACTTTAGAAGAAGAGTTTGCTTTAGAGCTTAGAACGCGCGATCGTGAGCGTAAGTTAATTGGAAAAATTGACAAAACACTACATATCATTGAAATGGGTGATTACGGTTATTGTAAAACTTGTGGCGCTGAAATTGCTTTAGTTCGTCTTGAGGCTCGTCCTACTGCAGACGAGTGTATTGATTGTAAAACTATCGCTGAAAAGAGAGAAGTTTAAGTCTAAAAATGCTGATAAGACTGACAAATCTTATCTAGTCCTTCGATTTTCAAGCCTTGTTGTTCAGTAGCAAGGCCGATTTTTGTTAGTTTGATATTCAGCTCTGTTTCAATTACCTTTAAAGCATCAATATTCTCTTTTGGCACGCTAAAGCAGAGCTCATAATCATCACCGCCTGCTAGCGGTAAACACCAATCATTGGTTTCTTGTACATAATTAGCCACTTCCCGACTTAACGGTATATCGGCTAAATTGATTGTTACACCCACTTCAGAGCGCTCAAGTATATGACTTACGTCCTGCTTTAAACCATCTGAAACATCAATACAGGCATTAGCAACACCGAGCAACGCTTGGCCTAATGCTACTTGTGGTTTTGGCGTATTAAACTGCTCTAGCAGACCTTGACTAGGCTCAACCCCTTGTTGAAGCTGATTCCAAGCTAGAGCCGCATCGCCAAGAGTATTAGAGATAAATATAGTGTCACCCACCTTAGCTGACGACCTTAACAAGGCCTGTCCTTTTGGCACGGTGCCAGTGACGTTAATGGTAACACTTAACTTGCCTTTGGTAGTATCGCCACCCAGTAAATCAACTTTGTATTGATCAGCTAATAACTTAAGTGACGTTGAAAACTCTTCAAGCCAAAGTTCATCAAATTCTGGCAATGTTAAGGCTAGTGTAAAGTATTTAGGTGTTGCGCCCATAGCAGCCAAATCACTCAGATTAACGCTGAGTGATTTATAAGCAATATCGGCGGCAGAGGTATTTTGTGGAAAGTGTACACCCTCAATCAAGGTATCAACACTGGTTGCTAATTGATAATCTGGTTTGATTGAAACGAGTGCACAATCATCACCAACACCTAATGAATTTAAATCTTGGGCATTCCAATTGAAATATTTTTCAATTAGATCAAACTCATTCATTGAGGATGTTTTTGCGCGATTTTTTGCTCAATCTCTCCACGACCTGCGTTATACATTGAGCCAGAACCAAGTACTGCCGATACCAACACAGCAAAGAATAAAGGCACAATGCCTAGTAACGTTAAGATTGATCCGACAATACTAGTGCCATCCATACTTGTAGCTCCGCCATCACTCATTAGTAATTCCAATGAAGTAATCAGGAAATAAAACACGTACGCTGAAATTAAAATTTTGTAACGATTTAGCGATAGTTGCCAATGTATATAAACCAAATACGGATCATTTTGTTTGGCTTTTTTAGTTTTGAAAAAAGTATAAGCCACAATCATGATGGAAATAACAATGGTTAAACCAATGGCAACATTAAGACTGGTATTTAATAGTTTAATTAACCCTAGTGAGCCAATAACATGAACAAGAATAGCATTAATGGTAAATAACTCATGTGCGGCTTTGGCGTCTTTGCGCACTTGCTCGGTTGTGTCTATTTTAATAATCATGATATTATTTTACACCATGCAAACAATCAGCTCAAACCTCAAGTGGTTTTTACATATAAGCGTTATCAGTGTTAGTGTGATCAGTTACATCGCGTACTGATTTGATCTCAGGAAATCGATTTCGAAGTTGTGTTTCAACACCTTGCTCCAATGTTGCTTTAACAGAAGAACAACCCTGGCAGCCGCCACCAAAATTAAGAATCACATCCATATCTTTAGTGATTTCAACCAAGTCAACAAAGCCACCGTGTGATGCTAATCCCGGACTAATTTCAGCAGCCAACACGTACTTAATTCTTTCTTTTAAAGGTGCATCAGCCTTCGGCTCTTCACCTTTAGCGTTTGGCGCGGTAATGGTTAGTTTTTTACCTGTGCCTTCATCTTTTAAAGCAACCTCAGATTCTTTTAAATAAGGAAAGTTAGCTTTATCAACATAAGCAAAAAAACCTTCGTATTCAAACTTTTCATAGCCTGTTGTTAAATCTTTAGGATGACAGAAATTGAAAGATACTGTTGCTGCAGGCGTACCTGCTCTTTCCACATCAACTTTCAGACCTAAATCAGAGTCATCTTGTTGGGAAAATAAATCTGCAACATAGTTTCTTGCCTCATCCGTAATATCAAACATAGCTATCCTTGGTTAAAAATTATATTATCGATCAAACGAGTTGATCCTAGAAATACTGCACATAATATCGCAATTTTACTCGTATTATTAGTGATTTTACTAAGGGTATTTGCGTCCAACACCACTAAATAATCCAATTTAAAATACTGCTGTAACTGTTTGCGCGCAGCGGGTAGGTCTAGCTCATTTTTTTGTAATTGCAGCAGTGTTTTGCGCAACTGAACAGCTATTTTTCTCTCATTAGCCGACAAATACTGGTTGCGCGTACTCATTGCCAAGCCGTCTTTTTCGCGAACAATTGGTGCTGATAAAATTTTAACACCTGAGCTAAAACGCTTAATGATATGAAGTTGCTGATAATCTTTTTGCCCAAATACCGCCACTTCGGGGCGGATAATATCAAACAAACGCCCAACCACTTGCACCACGCCGGTAAAAAAATGCGGACGGGTTTTACCGCACAAAATTTGCCCAATTTCACCCACTTCTACACCAAAATGCACCCCATTAGGGTAGATTGTTTCAATACTGGGGGTGAACGCACAATCCACTTGAAGCTCTTTTAATAGCGATAAATCACCCTCTAACGTACGCGGATAATCGCCAAAATCCTCCCCTTCACCAAACTGAGCTGGATTAACAAAAATACTCACCACAACTTTGTCAGCTGCCTGTGAAGCTTGAGTGACTAAAGATAAATGCCCTGCGTGCAAACCACCCATGGTAGGCACAAAAGCAATACTTTGATCTTTAGATCGCCAATCATCAAGTGTACTTTGTAAGTTTGTAATCGTATTAAAAACTTGCATAATATTTTTTTAATGTTTTTTTTGTATTTAAATTATTTTACGGTTGTTTACTTAGAGCAAAATTGAAAAAAATACGCCAATGGCGTTGGATTTATTTTTGCATACTCTAATAAAACATAATACAGTGCTTTATTGCTATTATTAACAATAGGAGGTTTTATGCCAATTTTCAAACACTGCGCTAGGATAATCAAACGTCCAATACGCCCATTGCCATCACTAAATGGATGGACCATTTCAAAATGATAATGTGACTTTGCAATATCACTCAGGTTTTGAATATTACGATATTCTGCCACCCAACTCTTTAATTCTTCTTTAATATCTTCTGGATGGATAAGTTGTGTATTTACATCAGGCAAAACCCTTTGCTTAGTAAAAAATTTCCCAGCATTATCAATCAAACCACGCATTAACACTTTGTGCCAATCTTTAATTTTCTGAGAATCAATCTCCACTTGAAAATTTTGAGTAATTTCTTGAGTAGCGTGAAAGATATTTTGCACTTCCAATACCATTGTAGCCTGGAAATTATTAGGCACAATATTGTTAAGTACAATTGCGTTAAAATCTAATTCTTGCGTACCTGTTTCAATTTCAAGAGATCCTGCAGCAATATTTCTAACGGTTTTATCCATTACAGTGGGCTCTAACAAAAAATCGCCCAAATCAATACCTTTTATAATTTTGCCTCCACCATCAATATTTGGCAAAAATATATACCTACACCACAATAAATCAATTTTATCTTGATTTTTAAGCTTAATCTTTTGTACGTGATCACGCCATGCAGTCAGCGTCATTCGAGTAATACCTAGCGCTTGAGAAAGTGCAACTGATGTATTGTAATAAGCCAATAAATCATCAATCTTTTTGGCATATAAAACACTTTTATAATTAAAATTCATAGTGTATAGTTTTTTGTATACTTTTTAATTATTATACACTTTTTGTATAATAATTCTTATAATTTTTAAAAACTATACAAATTAATAACTGTGTTGATCTGTGGGAAACTCTTGATTCTTTACTGAGTGAATAAAAGCATTGACTGCCGCTTTAATATCACCAGAATCAGCTAAAAAGTTTTTGACAAATTTTGGTAGCCTACCCTGAGTAATACCGAGCATGTCGTAACTAACCAAAACCTGGCCATCGCAATTAATACCCGCACCAATACCAATAGTCGGTATGGTTAATTCATTGGAAATTCTAGCGGCTAGTTTGGCGGGCACACATTCAAGCACTAATACGCAAACACCTAAAGACTCTAACAACAAAGCATCATCAAGTATTTTTTTGGCACTTATCTTGTCTTGACCCTGAACTTTATAACCACCCATTTCAACGACCGATTGAGGCTGTAAGCCTAAATGTCCACACACTGGAATATTGTTTTTTTGTAAAATTTCAAAAGAAGTTTTATGCTCAAAGCCACCTTCAAACTTAACCATTTGAGCACCAGCATCAATTAGTCGCTTAGCATTTTCCAATGTTTGCTCAGCATTGGTATAACTCTGATACGGCATATCAGCAATTAACAGTGCCGAATCAACACCACGTGCAACTGCTTTAGTATGATAGATCATATCATCCATGGAGACATTCAAAGTATTTTCACCACCTTGAATAACATTACCGAGCGAATCACCCACTAAAATTATATCAACGCCACACTCATCAAATAACTTGGAAAAAGAAGCATCATATGCGGTTAAACAAGTAATCTTTTCAGCTTTGGTTTTATAAATTTTCAACTCTGATAAAGTCATAACTTGGTTAATTCAAATTCGCCCAATTCATCAATAAGATTTTGAATAGGGCCTAAAACAGGCACCTTTAAATTATCCTCCAACTCAGCTAATGGAATTAATACAAACGCTCGGTTCATCATTTGAGGGTGCGGAATGGCAAGCTGTTTTGATGCAACTACTTGAACACCATAAATAATAATATCTAAATCAATGGTTCTAGCACCCCATTTTTTTTCACGCACACGATGCTGTTGAGTTTCTATATCCTGACAAACATAAAGCAATTCTAGCGGCGTTAAATGTGTATTAACCTGAACAATAGCGTTAATATAATCTGGCTGTTTTGAGCCATCCACCGGCGGTGATTGATACAAGCTTGATAAGTTAACCACCTCAACATCTTTGGTAGTATGTAGCGCCATTACCGCATCTTTAATTTGTTGTTTTGGATGGTTAAGGTTTGACCCTAATCCGATATAGGCTAACAATGTATTAAAGTCCCTACATGCTCACCAACGCTAAGCCTGGTTAGAATATTTTTTTCCCTACCTGAAGAAATAATGGTGCTAGTGTTTGACTTAGCTGCTGTTTTCGCCGCCAATACTTTAGTATACATGCCGCCAGAACCCAAAGAGCCTCCGGTTCTAGAAGCAACTGTTGTAAGCTTTTCATCTTCAACGTGAATACGATCAATCAGCTTAGCGCTTTCATCCTTTCTAGGATCGGCATCATACACACCACCTTGATCTGTCAAAATAATTAGCTGCGTCGCACCAACTAAATTAGCCACCAATGCAGCCAAGGTATCGTTGTCACCAAATTTAATCTCTTCTGTAGCAACGGTATCATTTTCATTAACAATAGGCACTGTGCCTAATTTAAGCAACGCATTAAGTGTGGCTGAGA
>NZ_FQTP01000020.1 GCF_900128515.1 Bathymodiolus heckerae thiotrophic gill symbiont | reverse complement strand
TGTCAATAACTTATATGTTTATTTTTAAGAGAATAAACATATCTCAGTTAATTTCTTTGAAATTTAGCAATGACATCTTTCTTTATTTGGGTAGACGAATTTTTTGGACTGTATTTAATTTGAACTACTTTTTTTCCTTTTATATTAAAATAGTTCTCCACATCTTGGTTATGTGTTTTTCTACCCCAATCCTCCCCAATAACAAAAATATCAGCCTTAACCTTCTTACAAACACTCAAATAATCTAGCTCATGATATGGGATTACAACATCCACACAGCTTAACGCTAAAAGCATTTCTATGCGTTGCTCAAGTGGAATGATGGGGGGGGTAGGCTTATATAATTTAACCACTTCATCTGAAGCAACACCAACAGCAACCGTATCACCCAAAGTGGCACAATATTCCAATAACGCAAGATGTCCGACATGTAATAAATCAAAAGTACCTACTGTATATACAACCATTATTTTATTTAATTCCTAAATTGATGTAATGCCTACGACTGCCTGCCACTTCCCTATAAAAGCTTCCAACCATAAAAGACTGTTATTGCCAATGTATAAGTAACAAGTGCGTAAACATTAAATGCACTTCCGGAAAGTTTCGACATTTTAATTTCTGAAACATTTAGAGCGGCTAGACCTAAACAACTGACGTAAAGGATAATTGAAAATACACCCTGACTAAACATATTTTCAAAAATAAACACAAAAACCAATATTAAATTATTATTATCAAGCGCCATTCCCGTATATTTTGTGCCGCCGGAAAGGCCGTAGGTATTAAAGTAACTTAGTCTAATGGCACTGGCAGAAATAATAACAAACGCGCCTAGCAAAAATATAGGCTCAAATTTACCATAGCTCAAAAGAAGAATGGCAGGAGAGACGCCGTAGTTCACAATATCTATCAATGAATCAAGTTGCCCGCCAAAAAACCCTTGCTTACTTGTGCGCCTTTTTATTCTTCGGGCGGCCAAGCCATCTGCCCAGTCAAATGCAACAGCCCAAACCATGCCGATCATTGCAGCATAATAAACACCTAATATACTAAAATAAATGGCCAATATTGTGCATGCCAATCCTGCAAGCGAAAGTAAATTAGGAGCGTCTTTTACAAAAGACAGAATGGTTGGTTGTAACTCTTTATTGCTTGTAGTCATATAAATTGATAAATTGTTGAACCTTGGCCAATTAAGACTCTATTTTTTTGGAATAGATATCTTGAAAAATTTAACAGTGTATAAAATAGCTTTAACCAAGAGAGGACGTCACAGACAAGTATACTAACCTTGAATTAGGTTATCACAAGAAGTTAGTGTAAATTTTAAAAGTGACTTATCTTCTTACTTTAAAGCTTTAAGGCGCAGACGAAGTGCGTTAAGCTTGATAAAACCTGCCGCATCCTTTTGATCATAAGCACCTTCATCATCTTCGAAAGTTGCGATTTTTTCACTAAAGAGTGAGTCTTTAGACTTACGTCCAACTACGGTAATACCACCCTTATAAAGCTTAAGGCGTACTGTGCCGTTAACAGTTTGCTGAGTTTGGTCAATTGCTGCTTGTAGCATTTCACGCTCTGGGGCAAACCAAAAACCATTGTAAACCATTTCAGCATACTTAGGCATTAGTTCATCTTTAAGGTGTGCCGCTTCACGATCAAGCGTTAAGCTTTCCATAGCGCGGTGCGCTTTAAGCATGACCGCGCCTGCCGGAGTTTCATAGCAACCACGTGATTTCATACCAACAAAGCGATTTTCAACAATATCATCACGACCAATACCGTGTGCACCAGCGCGCTGATTTAATACTTCCATCACTGTTGCAGGACTCATGGACTCATTATCAATAGCTACAATATCACCTTTTTCATAAGAAATTTCAATGTACTCAGCCTTGTCTGGTGCATTTTCAGGAGAAACCGTCCAACGCCACATATCATCTTCTGGCTCAGCCCATGGGTCTTCTAGAATGTCACCTTCATAAGAAATATGCAATAAATTAGCATCCATCGAATATGGGGATTTTTTATCTTGCTTTTGGTAATCGATTTCAATACCGTGTTCTTCAGCAAAATTCATTAAACTCTCACGAGAAGATAAATCCCACTCACGCCATGGTGCAATTACTTGAATATGTGCATCAAGTGCATAGGCATTTAGCTCAAAACGCACTTGATCATTACCCTTGCCAGTGGCGCCATGAGAGATTGCATCAGCGCCCACTTCATGAGCGATTTCTACTAGACGTTTAGAGATTAATGGACGTGCAATTGAAGTGCCTAATAAGTATTCGCCTTCATAAATTGCATTGGCTCTAAACATTGGAAAAACGAAATCACGAGCAAACTCTTCACGTAAATCCTCAATAAAAATTTGCTTAACGCCAGCTGCTTTGGCTTTGGCACGCGCCGGCTCAACTTCTTCACCTTGACCAATATCAGCAGTGAAAGTAATTACTTCACACTGATAAGTGTCTTGCAACCATTTAACAATAATGCTTGTGTCTAAACCGCCCGAATAGGCCAATACTACTTTATTCATCTCTCTTCCTTTTGCGCTATTTATAATGCGCTTTTTTCAAAATTAATTGTTTTTACTAGTAAAATCTTATCGTTCTGATCAAGCACCTCAACCGTCCACAGGCCTGTCCAAGTATGCCAAATATTTTTACTTGACCAAACACGCCAGCGATCACCCTTGATTTTAAAGCTAATTTTCGCCTTAACTTGATCCTTAAAAATCCAGCGATGAGTAATGCGTTCACCCGCTAAATTACGTACATTGGTAAAGAAGTAAATTTTACCTAAAGAATCATCTGCTTCAGTGATTATCACGATAGGCTGCCTATTGTCAACAGATTTGGAAAAAACTGCTTGTGAAATATTCTCATGTGGCCAATTTGCCCAAGCAGAATTTATTAAAAAGAAAAATAGTAAACCTGTTTTTAACATTATTTCACCCAATCAATAACATAATCTTGTCGGGTATCGTAGTGTGGACATTGGCATGTTTGCTTGTCCATATAGTGACAAACTACATCGGTGAAATAAATATCGCCCGTGTCTTCATCCTCTAATTTGTGCAAACAGCAGCGCCCACAACTATCACACAATGACTCCCATTGCGCCCGACTCATCTCTTCTAAACTAAGCCTTTCCCAAAAATTTTGAACTCTATCAGCCATACTTTATAATGAACCACTGACTAAATATAGCAAGATCTTTTGACCTTTGGCATCACCTTTTCGTGCTGAAATACTCGCCCAATAATGAGCTTTTTGGTAATTGGCTTCAACCCCTATGCCATGGGCATACATCATCGCTAACGAATTCTGTGAGCGTGTCATATCCTGATTAGCCGCTTTATACATTAGTACAAATGCCTTGTTATCATCCTTGGCAACCAACTCTCCAATACTGTACAAAGTACTTAAATTATGCTGTGCAATAGGGTTACCCTGTTGTGCACTAATAACTAATTTTTCAACATTATTCATCATACCAACATTGCTATTTAATGAATCTAGAATCTGTTTCTGGTTCGGAATCAAAGTAATTGGCTTTTGAATAAATTTTGTATTTAGGCTATTTAAAATCTCATCTGTCAAATTAACAACAGGTGCAATAATTTCTATCGACTCAACATCGTCTGTTTTAATATTTGGTAAAGAAGGCTCGACTATCTCCAGCTCTAATACTTCTTTATTTGACTGCTCAATGGCGTCTAAATCTGCCAATAATGCTATTGCCAATTCAAGTGACTGGTCGCTAGCCTTGGTGAGCCACATTCTCGCTGCCAACATTTTCTCTTGTTTTAGCAAACTTTTTCCAAGTTGATATTGCGCTTGAGCATGTCCTGAGTCTGCTGCATTTAAGAACAACTGTTGGGCTTCGTGTTTATCTTCAATAACGCCAATACCTTCAAATAAATTTGTTGCCAAGGCAAATTGGGCACGAATATAGCCTTGATCGGCTGATTTTCGATAATAGAAAACAGCTTGTGAAAAATTATTGCGTTGTTGATAAAACTCAGCTAAATAAAATTGCGCTTCAGGGTCGAGCTGGTTAGCAGCACGAAGATACCAAACTTGCGCCAACGCATCACCTTGATCAACACCAACACCTTCATCGTACAACTTGGCTAGTGTTAGTTGTGCAACACCATAGCCTAATTGAGCGGCGCGTTGATACCAACGAAATGCTTCTTGATTATTAACCTCGGAGCCTTCACCTTGACGATACATAACTGCCAAATTATATTGCGCTGCAACAAAATCTTGTTCGGCAGCTTTTTCATACCAAATTAACGCTTTATTTAAATTACGATTAGTGCCGATGCCGTGATAGTAACCATTGGCAATATTAAATTGCGCACTGGAAAAGCCTTGCTCTGCCACACGTGTATACCAATAGAAGGCTAGCTTTTCGTCGGTTTTAATGCCAATACCGTTATGATACATATTGGCCAAACTAAATTGAGATCTAGCATCGCCACTCTTGGCAGATTTTTCTAACTTAGTTAGCAACAAGTCGTTGGATAACTCACTTGTTTCTTCAATGGCTTGAGACTGATACTTGATAACTTCATGCTTATCTTCAGACTGCAATATTTGCAATGCCTGAGCAGGCAAGTAAACAAGAAGAATTAAAAAAGAAAGTTTAATCATTTAAAAGACTGAACAAAATAAGATTAAAAAATACTTCTATTTTAATCGGATTTAGCAATTTGAGAGATCAATCGATCAATACCAACAGCAACCCCTGAACACTGAGGCAAAGAGTTTTCTAGTTGTTTTAAAAAGGCAATATCCAGCTCGAAACAAGGCTTATTTAATTGTTTTCGTTTGCTGTTTTCACGATCGAAAATTTGCTGGTAAGCTTGTGCATCTTGCAATTCATCATAACCATTAGCCACCTCCATGCCGGATAAATATAGCTCAAATCGATGCGCCACTTGCCCCTCAACTCTGGCCAATGCACTTTGTACTGCTGGATAATCGTAAATAAAACAAATAGGTAGTTGCTCTAATTTTGGCTCGCAAAGCGCGGTAAATAAAAATATTTGCAAATCTTCGATCCAATCAAAATCAATGCTAAGTTGATGAGATTTAGCAATAACCTTCAACTCATCAAAATTAGTATTAAGAATATTGATCTGTGCAAACTGTTCGAATGCTTGTGCATAAGACAACTTGTGCACTTCGCCTTTAATACCTAATACTTTAATCAAAGAAATGACATCACCCATCAATTGATGACTATCAAAATTTAAACGATAATACTCCAACATTGTAAATTCGTTAAAATTTTGTGAACCTTGTTCATTATCTCGATACACCTGACAAATTTGATAAATATCACCACTACCCTGGGCAATGAGTTTTTTCATCTCCAACTCTGGAGAGGTGTGCAAATATTGGGTTTTTAGCTGAATATCCAGATTAATCTGAATACTGATACTATCAATATAAACGTCAGTAACTGGTACATTAAGTAATGAAGTGGTTTGCACTTCGAGTACAGACTGATCATCAAAAAATTGACGTATTTTTTTTAGAACATCTGCTTTTTGATCTAAAGCTAATTTAAAGAGTGATGTCATAAATAATTCATTTTAGTAAATAAGCCAAGGAGAATACTAAATGTATTTGACGAGTCTTATCTACTAAAAAGGATATTTAGGGCGTTACTATTAAGAGCGACCGGCGTATTCGTTGGTACGAGTATCTACCTTTACCTTCTCACCAATACCGATAAACAATGGCACCTGTACCACCACACCTGTATTCATGGTTGCTGGCTTACCGCCTGTACCTGCAGAATCACCCTTAAGCCCAGGATCAGTATCAACCACTTCCAAGATTACATGGTTAGGGGGTGTAACTGAAATTGGATTGTCATTCCAAAGAGTAACAACACACATATCTTGCTCGACTAAATAACCCCTAACGTCATCCATGTTGCTATCATTAATAATAAACTGATCAAAGGTATCTGGATCCATAAAATTCCACTCGCTGCCATCGTTATATAGATACTGCATATCCAGCTCCATAACGTCAGCACCCTCTACAGACTCGCCTGATTTAAAGGTTTTTTCTAAGGTTTTTCCAGTGATTAAATCTTTAAGTTTCACTTTGTTAGAAGCTTGACCTTTACCGGGCTTACGAATCTCGTTGCTAATAATTGAACAAGGATTTCCATCTAACATTAGCTTTAAGCCATTCTTAAATTGACTGGTGGAGTAATATGCCATTTTTTAACCTATTAAGTGTAAAATTTAAGCATCTCATTTTACGCACATTTTCATGCATATACACGAATACCAAGCCAAAGGCTTATTCAGACAATTTAACATCAAGACTCCAGAGGCCATCCTTATTAACAGCACTTCTGAAGCAAATAAAGCTTGCGCAAATTTGGGCGGCAATATTTGGGTAGTAAAAGCTCAGGTGCACGCTGGTGGTCGCGGCAAAGGTGGTGGTGTTATTTTATGTCGCTCAGTTGAAGAAGTTGAAGCGGCTTGCAACCAGCTATTTGGTACACGCTTGATTACACCGCAAACTGATGCCAAAGGCTTGCCAATTAATCAATTGTTAATTGAAGGTGGACAAAGCATTGAGCGTGAATTATATTTAGGCTTATTGGTTGATCGTCAAACTCAAAAAATCACTATTTTGGCATCTACTGAAGGCGGCATGGATATTGAAAAAGTAGCTAGTGAAACGCCGGATAAAATCATTAAATTTGGTGTTGATCCGTTGGGCGTTTTAAACATAGATGATTGTGCTTCAATTGCTTCTAAGCTTGGCCTTGTCGATTCTTTAAAGGATCAATTCGTAACCACACTACTAGGCTTATATGAAATCTTTACCAGTAAAGATGTTAGCTTAATTGAGATCAATCCACTGATCACCACAATTGACAATAATTTACTTGCACTTGATGGCAAAATTGACTTTGATGACAATGCCTTATACCGCCATGAAGACATTGTTGAACTGCGTGATATTTCACAAGAAGATGAAAAAGAAAATGAAGCCAGCGAGCATCAACTTAATTACATCTCACTAGATGGCACCATTGGCTGTATGGTGAATGGTGCTGGATTGGCTATGGCTACTATGGATTTGATTGAACATCACGGCGGATCACCTGCTAATTTTTTAGATGTGGGTGGTGGCACGACAGCTGATCGTGTTGCAAAAGCCTTTGAACTGATTCAAACGCAAAAGAATGTAGTCGGTATTTTGGTGAATATCTTTGGCGGTATTGTACGTTGTGATTTAATTGCAGAAGGCATCTTGCGAGCCATCGAAAAAGTTGGCCTTAATCTGCCAATCGTAGTGCGCCTAGAAGGTACTAATGCTACCGCTGGACTAAAGCTATTAGATGACTCAAACGCAGACATACACACCGAAGCAGACCTAACTCAAGCAGCGATTAAAATTGTTGCACTGTCAAAGGAGGTTTCAGTATGAGTGTACTCATCAATAAAGACACAAAAGTTATTACTCAAGGTTTTACCGGTAAGCAAGGTAGCTTTCACTCTGAACAATCCATTGCTTACGGTACACAATTTGTTGGCGGCGTTACGCCGGGCAAAGGTGGACAAACACACCTAGATTTGCCCGTGTTTAATTCAGTCGAAGAGTCTATGGATGTAACTGGCGCTAACGCCACTATGATCTACGTTCCGCCACGCTTTGCTTACGCTTCAATTATTGAGGCTATTGAGGCCGAGATGCCTGTTATTGCTTGTATTACAGAAGGTATTCCCGTACAAGATATGCTTAAAATTAAAGCTATTTTAAAAGATTCCAACTCAACCTTAATTGGTCCAAACTGTCCGGGTGTAATTACCCCTGATGAATGCAAACTTGGAATTATGCCTGGTAATATTCATCGAGCTGGCAGTGTTGGTGTGATTTCTCGTTCAGGCACTCTAACCTACGAAGCGGTTCACCAAACCACACTTGCTGGCCTTGGGCAAAGTACCTGTATTGGTATTGGTGGCGATCCAATCCAAGGTATGAATTTTATTGATTGCTTAAAATTATTTGAAGCTGATCCACAAACACAATCCATTATTATGGTGGGTGAAATTGGCGGCTCTGCTGAAGAAGAAGCAGCCGAATATATCCAATCAAATGTATCCAAGCCAGTCGTGTCATACATCGCCGGACTTAGCGCACCTAAAGGCAAGCGCATGGGTCATGCGGGTGCAGTCATTAGTGGTGGCACTGGTAAAGCAGAAGATAAAATCAAAGCATTGCAAGCGGCGGGTGTTGCAATATCACCTACGCCAGCTACTATGGGCTCAACCTTAGTAGAATTATTAGCATGAAAAAACCTATTATTGTCTTAGGTGTTGGCGAGCTTGGTAGTGTTTTTGCACGCAGTTTTTTAAAAAACAATTATCCCGTTTATCCAATTACTCGTGAAACCGATATTGATGAATTAGCGAATACCATTGATCCAGAATTAGTTCTGGTTTGTACGGGTGAGGTCGACTTACAAGCCGCTTTAAAAACCATTCCAGAAAAATGGAAAGATCGTGTGGCAATGATGCAAAATGAGCTTTTACCCAGGGATTGGGAAAACTATGGCTTTATCAATCCAACGGTTATTTCTGTTTGGTTTGAAAAGAAAAAAGGCATGGATTCTAAAGTATTAATTTCTTCTCCAGCTTATGGGGGAAAAGCAGGCGTATTGACTGAGTCTCTTGCCTTGATTGACATCCCTGCACATGTCATGGAAAATGACGACGATTTACTGTTTGAATTAGTATTAAAAAACCTCTATATTTTAACCACTAATATTGCCGGCTTGGCAATTGAAGCTGGCGCCAATGTAGATGACTTACGCAACAAACATTTGCCATTAATGCGCGATGTATCAAAAGATGTATTAACCCTACAAACTCAATTAACTGGTCAAACTTTTGATAAAAATCAACTAGAAAAAGACATGATTAAAGCTTTTGAGGGTGATTTAGCACATGGCTGTATGGGCAGATCTGCGCCTGTAAGACTAGGCAGAGCATTGCAATTGGCGAATGAATTTGGCGTTACATTGCCAACTTTACAAAAAATTAAAACTAACCTTTAGCCATTCATTTTCGTATAGGTTTTTTCAATTTCCTGTTCTAATGCTAGCAGTGAAAAGCCTCGAATTTCTTCGATAAATTTCTGCCCCATAAAGAACACTTGAACAACAGGCAAAGAAAACACACCGTGCTGTGCGCAAACTTCTTGCAACTGTTCGCAATCAATATAAACCATTTCTAACTCTGGAAATTTAACAGAATATTTCTCTTTAATCTGTGGCTTAATGGTTTGACATACACCGCAATGCGCACCACCAAATAAAACCAATACAGCGTCTTTGTCGCGCTTCAGCGCATCTAGCTGCGCTTGATCTTTCAATTGATTCATAGACTCTCTCCTAATTGCTTGAAGAAGCTCTCAAAACTTGGCAACTCTAGTGAAGATTCTCTTTGTTTGGAGCCCCACATCGGCTCCGGAAAATAACTATCACCTTCAAACCTAGCCATTACATGCCAATGAACCTGTGGCAACATATTGCCAAAAGAGGCTATGTTAATTTTATCTGCCTTAAAGTAAGTAAGCATTTTCTTTTCAACAATATCAATAATTCTGAAAATTTCTAATTTTTCTTCAGCGCTACACTGGCTAAATTCTTTAACCTTTCTTTGTGTAAAAACCTTAATCCATGGAATTTCACTCGGCTCAATTTCAACCACTACTAACTCATTTTCATAAATCATATTCGATCCAATAACATGACATCACCATAAGAGAAAAATCGATATTCATTGTCAATAGCATGCTGATAAATATCCATCATTCGTTGCTGACCAATAAATGCAGCCACCAACATCAATAGTGATGACTTTGGCAAATGGAAATTAGTAATCAGCATATCAATCACTTTAAATTCATAGCCTGGGTAGATAAAAATATCCGTTTCTTCTTTAACTGCTTTTAATTCACCGCTTTTAGCAGCTGATTCTATTGATCTTATTGCAGTTGTGCCTATGGCGATAACTCGACCGTTATTAGCTTTTATTTGATTTATTTTATCTACCGTCACTTGGTCTACTTCATAATATTCACTGTGCATTTTATGCTCGGAAATTGTCTCGGCCTTAACTGGCTGAAAGGTTCCTGCACCCACGTGCAAAGTTACAAATACATGATCTACGCCTTGTTTTTTTAACTGATCAATCAGCTCATCATCAAAATGCAACCCTGCAGTAGGTGCAGCAACAGCACCCTCTCGCTGTGCAAAGACGGTTTGATAGCGCTCTAAATCGTCCTCTTCATCACTGCGTTCAATATAAGGTGGTAGTGGTATATGACCAACTTTATTAAGCAAATCAAGAAGTGAATCTGTCACAAAATCCAAGGTGTAAAAACCATTTTCCTTGCTAATAACTTGTGCTATATCACCATTTTCAAGAGTGATACAGCTACCAATTTTTGGCGCTCTACTAGCTCTAATCATGGCGAGAACTTGTTTTTCATTTAACAAGCGCTCGATCATAATTTCTACTTTACCGCCTGAGGCTTTATGCCCAAATAAACGTGCAGGAATGACCTTAGTATTGTTCATCACTAGTAAATCACCTGGCTTAATGAAATCCATTATTTGATGAAAATGCGCATCAACAATTGGCTTGTTTGCCACTAAGAGTCGGGAGTCTGTTCTATTTTGAGGCGGATTTTGGGCAATTAGTCGCTTTGGCAAATCAAAATCAAAATCACTTAATAGCATGACTTATTTTCTTTAATTTCCCCTGAGCAGGCCTTGCCTGCTCAGGGGGTAAGATTTTAATAAGATGTGGCTTTTGGGCAAATAATTCTAATAGTTGATAACTAGCAGTAACAATTGCTCTCGGAGTAATTGTAGCACCTGTAAAACTATCAAACATGCCACCATCACGTGTTACTTTCCACTGATCTACATTTGGATTAAACAAAGACAAGCCACTAAACTGTTCAATCCAATTTGATTTTCGAATTTCAATTTTATCACCTAAGCCTGGCGTTTCTTTATGTGCAATCACTCGCACGCCAAGTAATTTTTGGTCAATGCTCACACCTGTCAATAGGCGAATATCACCACTATAGCCATTGGGATAGGTATGCTCAAGCAAATATGCAAAGACTGTTTGGTTACGTTTGGCAGGATAGATATTAATCTTTTGCTTAACACCATGAAGTATCATTTCTTGAGTGTATTTATCTTGCAAAATATCGTTATCGTAACCAGAAACTAGCTCGCCAAGGCGTAAAATAAGTAATTGTTCTTCATTGTATTTAATTTGCTCCTCAGTACTATCTTGAGTCCAATTAACAAAGAAAATACTAACAATGGTAAAGGCGAATAACAATGCGCCTGATTTTAAAATCGACTTAATCATGATTTTCCAAATGCTTTTGGCTGTGTGTAATAATCAATCAAAGGCACTGTCATGTTTAAAAGCAATACAGCAAAGGCAATGCCATCTGGATAGCCACCAAAACTGCGGATAATTACAACTAAAATACCGATCAAAAATCCATAAATTAACCGGCCTTTTGGCGTAGTGCTGGCAGAAATTGGATCAGTTGCAATAAAGAACGCAGCCAGCATAGTACCACCCAACATTAAATGATTTTGTATAGGCAGATGCTGCTGTGGATCAAATACTGAAATTAACATTGCCATAATCAAAATGCCGGATAAAAATGCTACCGGGATGTGCCAAGAAATAATTTTACGCGCTAGTAAATAAATACCGCCTATTAGGAAGCCCGCATTAATCCATGCCTGAACACTAGAGTGTATTTGCAAGGTTGTTAATTCACGACCTAAGGATAAGCTTGTTTTAACATCATCTAATCGTGTTGCACCACTTAGACCATCAAAATGCAACAATTGGAATATTACTTCAATAGCTTGATTAAAGCTTAAAAAATCAATTGGCCATGTGGTCATTTGCAAAGGATAGGATATTAATAAAAAAGCATACCCCAACATGGCCGGATTAAAAGGATTATTACCCAGACCGCCGTACAATTGTTTACCAAAAATAATAGCAAACGCCACACCAACAACTACCATCCACCAAGGTGCAATAGCTGGAATAGAAATGGCCAATAAAATACCAGTTAACACTGCCGACCCATCACTAATAGAGTCTATTACTTTACGTCCACGTAACGCAACAAAGGCCGACTCAAAAACGATTGCAGAGATTGCGCCAAGTAATATCTGAATAACCACGCCCCAACCAAAAAATACATAAGAAGCACTCACACCTAAAATTAGCGCGTAAGTCACTTGCCTCATAATTTGATTGGTATTTAGTCCAGTACTATGCATTATCTTCCTTTGTTTTTTTAATACGTGCCATTGCTTGCGTAATTTTATCCTTTTGCACTTGACCTTTTTCTTTGTCTTTTGCCATTTTTTCTTTTAGCGCTATTTTCTTAACGGACATCATCTCAGCACGCTCTTTTTTATTGCGCTCTAGTCGAAATTCCCTAAATTCAAATCGATCCCTTGAGCGATCAATCCTAATTTCTTCACGCTTAAGCTTTCTATCTAACGCCTTAGCAAAAGAGAAGTATTCAGCAAGTGGAATGTTGCTTGGACAAACATAATTACAGCAACCGCATTCGATGCAATCCATTAAATTATATTCGAGTGCTTTTTCAATATTCTCACTTTTAGCATGCCAATATAATTGTTGTGGCAACAGATTTGCAGGACAAACTGACGCACAAGAAGAGCAGCGAATACACTCTTTAACAACTCGATCTGGCTCTTTATTATTAACAAAAATACAATTTGTAATTTTACAAATTGAATACTGAGCACTAGGAATATCAACACCCATCATCATGCCACCCATTCTTATATCATGCTCCTGGTTATTTGGCTCTGAACACTCAACCACTTGTGCAAAAGAAGTGCCTAATCTTGCCTCATAGTTTTGAGGGTGCTTTACTGCTGAACCAGTTACTGTCACAATTCTAGAAATAAGTGGCTTGTTATCAATAACCGCATCATAGATAGCCTTTACAGTGCCTACATTCTGACACAAAATACCATGGTCAGAGGCATGCTCACCTGAAGGAATTTCAAGATTTAATAAGGCTCTTATTAATAATTTTTCAGCACCAGAAGTGTATTTAGTTGGAATTTTCTCAATACTAATTCGATCATTAAAACTGTACATTAATAAGGAATTAAGTGCTTCTTGTTTATCGTCTTCAATGGAAACAATTACTTTTTTAGCGCCACAAGCATGCATCAATACCTCAATGCCTCGAATAATTTCACGTGGATATTCTTGCATTAATGAATCATCGCACATGATTCCAGGTTCACATTCGGTAGCATTAATGATCAGCGTGTGGGCACCTTGTGCATTAGTGATTTTTGCATGTGTCGGAAAACCGGCGCCGCCCATACCAACAATGCCCGCTTCACGAATTCTCTGAATGACTTTTTCAGCTGAACAATTTAAGAAATCTTTGTCACATTTTTCAATTTCAATCCACTCATCTTTGCCATCTGAGTCAATCACTATGCACATTGCATCAATTTCTGATGGATGTGGAATTGGTCGTTTTTCAATGGCGGAAATAATGCCTGAAATAGAGGCATGAACATTGATTGGAAATTGACCTGCTGTTTGTGCAATTACCTGACCTGTTAAAACTCGATCACCCAATTCCACACATGGCTTTGCTTCACCGCCTACACGCTGTTGTAATAACAACACCACTTGCTCTGGCGGTGGCACTTGTTTAATTTCTGGCTTTTCCACAGGATATGGATTGGGAATATGCACACCACCTTTAAACGTATGACTACCCATGAGCAATCCTCTTTAAGTCTGGTACAAAGGTTCCTAAAGTTGGCTTTAATTCTTTAATAAAAATACAGTCTACTGGGCAAACCGGAATGCACAAATCACAACCCGTGCATTCTTTAGCAATGACCGTTGTCATTACCTTGGATGCGCCTACAAATGCATCAACAGGGCAGGCTTGAATACACAATGTACAGCCAATGCAGAGATCTTCATCGACATAAACAAAATGGTCAGGCTTGGTTTCTCCATGCTCAGCATTTAAAAGTAAAGTCTCGACATCCAACAACTCTGCCAACGCATCGGCACCCTCTTGGCCGCCAGGTGGACATTGGTTAATCTGAGCTTTACCTTTGGCCAAAGCTTCTGCATAGGGACGACAACCTGGAAAGTCACATTGACCACATTGAGTTTGTGGCAATATAGCATCAATTTGATCCACCAAAGGATTGCCACTAACTTTAAATCGAATCGCAGCGTAACCCAAAATCAGCCCAAGAGCCAACGTTAGAATTGAAAAAATAACAATCGATTCCATCTCTAAGCTAGTCCAATAAATCCCATAAAGGCCATTGACATAAGCCCAGCAGTAATCAATGCAATAGGTGCGCCTTTAAAAGCAGCAGGAACATCCGCTGTATCAATGCGTTCACGAATGGCTGAAAATAATACCAATACAAATGAAAATCCAATGGCTGCACCAAATCCATATACAGCTGATGCTAAGAAGCCATTATCTTGATTAACATTTAATAACGCCACACCAAGTACGGCACAATTGGTTGTAATTAGTGGCAAGAAAACACCCAAAGACTGATGCAAAACTGGAGAGGTTTTGTTAACCGCTAATTCAGTAAATCCAACCACACCTGCAATGGTAACAATAAAAGCAATGGTGCGTAAATATTCCATATCAAATGGAACCAAGACATAAGTATTAACAAGGTAACTAGAAATGCTCGCCAAAGTTAATACGAATGTTGTCGCAAAACCCATGCCAATAGCAGTTTCAACTTTTTTCGAAACCCCCATGAAAGGGCATAACCCTAAGAACTTTACCAAGACGAAATTGTTAACCAAAATCGTACTCACTAAAATTAAGACATATTCATTCATAGCGCTGATTTTAACTCAAAAGTACTTTCAATAATCCAAATGAGCTAATTAACAACAATGCACTGCCAACCCATTTTTTAAACACTTGATCGTTTTCAATAATTTGCCTATGTGCCTTGATACCCGCAACATGCCCAATGGCAGCAACAGGTATTAAAGCAAGAGAGAATTGCCAATCAATGGCCACATCCATCACTACAAAGGTTGCCATCTTAATGCTAACCAATATAAACCAAAGCACAAATAAAGTATTGCGTAAATACTCTTTGGCAACATGGCGCATATACACCGCCACAATTAATGGCGCACCTGTGAGTGATGTGCCCGCCACATAACCGCCCAAAATTAATAATAATTTATCTACCCAGGGTTTATGCGAAGTGATTTTTTGATCGAAAATCCAGGTGATTGCATAAAAAATAGTAATTGAATAAATAAAAATAACCACGACAGTATCTGGCAAGCTCAATAGACCAGCAACACCAATAAGTGTTGGCGGAATGATCCATAATAATGAGTGCTGTAGGTATTGCCAATCAACTTTTTTAATTGACTTAAATAAAGTCAGCGAAGAAAAAAATAGCAAATGTATGCCAATAATAGGCAGCCAATAAACTGGACTACCACCTAGTAATAGCATAAGTGGCAAGCCTAATGCTGCGCCACCAAAACCAAGACCTGTACGAACAAAGCCCGCCCACAAAAAAATCAATCCAACCAGCACTAAGCTAGTAGCATCAAAACTCATTAACGAAGTGTATTGGCCAACCTTTCAGCGCTTTGTTGAGTAATATCAGCATCCTTAGCTTCCACCATAACACGGATCAATGACTCGGTGCCGGAAGCACGAATTAACACACGCCCTTCATCACCCAATAAAGCTTCAACTTCTTTAATGGCTGCATTTAACGTTTGATGATTATCAAGATCAACCTTACTTTTGGTTTTAATATTGATTAAAACTTGCGGATATTTAACCATGTTATTTTTTAATTCTGCAAGTTTTGACTGATCCTTTGCCAGCACTTCTAAAACCTGAAGTGCCGCTACAATACCATCACCAGATGTGGTTTGATCTAGACAGATCATATGGCCAGAGCCTTCTCCACCCAAAATAGAGCCGTGTTTTTTCATCTCCTCCATGACGTAACGATCGCCAACATTAGCTTCAATAAATTTAATGTTCAGGGCTTTTAAAGCATGGCGCATACCTAGATTAGTCATTTTGGTGCCAACCACTGTATTGTTGGTTAGCTTATTTTGGGCTTGCCACGCTTTCGCAACAATAAATACCAGCTGGTCACCATCAACTATCTCTCCAGTATGATCTACCATCATTAAGCGATCGCCATCGCCATCAAAAGCAATACCCAAATCAGCTTTTGTTTCAAGCACAACTTGTTGTAAATGCTTAGTATCAGTAGCACCGCAGTTTTTATTAATATTAAATCCATCGGGTGTATTGTTAATAATCGTAACATTCGCACCTAGCTCAGAAAATACGTCCTCAGCAATATGGTAGGCGGCACCATTAGCACAATCGATGACCAAGTTAAGGCCAGTTAAGTTTACTGAGCGATCAAAGGTAGACTTACAAAATTCAATGTATCGACCAAGTGGCTGTTCATGTCTACGCGCCTTACCAATTTTCCCAGAACTAACACTCACCATTGGCTCTGATAATTTTTTCTCAATTTTTGCTTGATCTGCATCACTAAGTTTCAACCCTTTTGCAGAGAAAAACTTAACGCCATTATCTTGAAAATGATTATGTGAAGCACTAATCACAACACCAGCACTGGCATTGTAAGTTTGCGTTAAATAAGCAATTGCTGGTGTAGGCATTGGCCCCAATAAACCCACATCAACACCAGCAGAGAGAAAGCCCGCCTCTAAAGCTGATTCAAATAAGTAGCCTGAAACACGCGTATCTTTACCAATAACAACACTGGCCTTACCTTGCTCAGATAAAACTGAACCAACTGCCCAGCCTAATTTTAAGAAAAAATCTGCAGTGATAGGCTCAATACCCACTTCACCTCGAATGCCATCTGTACCAAAATAATTAGCCAATTTTTTCTCCGTTTGTTACTTTCAACATTAATAGCGCATCTTTAGTTTCTAAAATATCATGAACTCGCACAATATTTGCCCCATTTTGAACTGCCATTATAGCGCCTATTACACTGCCAATTATTCTGCCTTCAGCTTCCCTGTTATTTAGCACAGCACCAATCATCGATTTTCTAGAAAGGCCAGCTAATAATCTTAGATTGAAACTTTTAAACTCGTCAAATCGACGTAGTATTTCTAGATTATGTTCAAGTGTTTTTCCAAAGCCAAAACCTGGATCTAAAATTATTTTATCTTTAGAGATTCCAGCGCGCTCACAAGCCTTAATTCGTTGATCAAAAAATCGCTTAATATCTTCAATAACATCATCATAAGTCGGATCAATTTGCATGGTTTTTGTCGAACCTTGCCTGTGCATCAAGCACACATCTACTTTTAATAAGGCCGCTATTTTCAATGCGCCTTCAGCTTGCAATGCATTAACATCGTTAATAACACTGGCGCCTGCTTCCACGGCTAGCTTCATGACTTGAGGTTCTGAAGTGTCTATCGAGATAGGCACATTGATCTGAGTGGATAACGCCTTAATAACCGGAATTACCCGGCTGATTTCATCATTTTCACTAACAGGCTGTGCATTAGGTCGCGTTGATTCACCGCCAACATCAATAATGTCGGCACCATTCGCAACCATACGCTTAGCACTTGCAATAGCGAGCTCAGTGTCAAAATACTGACCGCCATCAAAAAAAGAATCGGGCGTGATATTTAACACGCCCATAATCAAAGGATTTTTAAAGGACATTTTGCCCATAACAAATATCGCTAAATATTAAGCAACCTGAGGATTCTCATCAACCGGCTGATCGTCAGTATCATCTTCTTTAACGTCGCCACCGGTACCTAGTTCAGTTGATGCTACCTCAGAATCAGTCACTGTAGCCGCCTCACGAATTGGCCTTCTATCCATTAAATCATCAATTTGCTCTTTATCAATGGTTTCGAATTCCATCAAAGCTTTAGTCATTTCCACCAAAATATCTTTGTTATCTTCTAATATTTTTTTCGCTACATTGTAATTGACATCAATGATATTTCGAATCTCTGAATCGATTACTTTAAAGGTATCTTCTGATATATGCTTGTGTTTTGTCACTTGACGACCCAAAAACACCTCACCCTCGTCTTCACCATAAGACAACGGACCAAGCGCATCCGACATACCCCATTGCTTAACCATTTTATGAGCGATTTCTGTTGCACGTTCAATATCGTTACTTGCACCCGTGGTTACTGCATCGGCACCATACATAAGCTCTTCAGCAATACGGCCACCAAATAATGAAGAAATCTGAGAGTTTAATTTTCGTCTAGAAATACTGTAAGTATCTTTCTCTGGCAGAAACATAGTCACACCTAATGCCCTACCTCTAGGAATAATACTAACCTTATAAACAGGATCGTGCTCAGGCACCAAACGACCAACAATCGCATGACCAGCTTCATGATAAGCGGTCATTTCTTTTTCAGCTTCATCCATTGCCATGGACTTGCGCTCAGCACCCATCATGATTTTGTCTTTAGCTTTTTCAAATTCTTGCATACCTACCAATTCTTTGCCTTTTCCAGCAGCTAATAGCGCAGCCTCATTACACAAGTTAGCCAAATCAGCACCTGAAAAACCTGGTGTGCCTTTGGCGATACTAACTGATCGAACGTTTTTAGCAATTGGCAGTTTACGCATGTGTACTTTTAAAATCGCATCACGGCCATTAATGTCTGGCAAACCAACCATTACCTGGCGGTCAAAGCGTCCAGGACGTAACAGCGCAGGATCAAGCACATCTGGACGGTTAGTCGCAGCAATAACAATAATGCCCTCAGACCCTTCAAAGCCATCCATCTCAACCAACATTTGATTAAGCGTTTGCTCGCGCTCATCATGGCCACCACCCATGCCAGCGCCACGTTGGCGACCAACCGCATCAATCTCATCAATAAAGATAATACAAGGTGCGTTTTTCTTGGCTTGTTCAAACATGTCACGAACACGAGATGCGCCGACACCAACAAACATTTCTACAAAATCAGAACCCGAAATAAAGAAGAATGGTACATCAGCTTCGCCAGCAATAGCCTTGGCCAAAAGAGTTTTACCTGTTCCAGGAGGGCCGATTAATAAAACACCTTTAGGGATTTTTCCACCAACTTTGGTGAATTTACCTGGATTTGATAAAAAATCTACCAATTCAGCAACATCATCTTTAGCCTCATCTACGCCAGCAACATCATCAAAAGTAATGCTTGACTCGTCTTTAGTAATTAAACGCGCTTTAGACTTACCAAAACTCATTGGGTTCTTACCACCCATAGCGCCGCCAGCACCTTTCATGGTATAAAGAATGACGGCGATCAATAAAACAATTGGTGCTAATGAAATAATTAGCTGCTTAAAAAATCCATCTTTTTCAGGCGGTATCGCTACTACATTTACACCATTATCTAATAAATCGCCCATTAGACCTAAGTCACCTGGTGAATAAGTAGAAAACTGTTCACCACCAGCGCCTACGCCAGAAATACTACTGCCCGCAATGGTCACTTCAGAGACGTCGCCTTGCTTGACACTTTGAATAAATTCAGAATAAGTAATTTCACTTTTCTTGTCGTTGGTCTCAAATTGACTAAAAACAGAAGTAAGAACGCTGCCTAATACCAGCCATAACAATAAATTTTTAAACATGAATCAATACTAAAATTATAAAAAAATAGACGGGTAACTATACCCTATTGACCCCTTATATATGGACCAATAGTGTTTTTTCAAGGTTTTTCGAGGTTTTTCAACAAATAAAACCAAATTCTGTCATAATTCTTAACTTAATAAATTCAAAAAAAATGATTGTCATGTCTAAAATAAATCTATTAGCCGTTATCCTTATAACTACTCTATTAAGCTCATGTGGATTTCACACACCTATTAAAAATACCGAACTAAATGCAGTCATTGTTAGTGACAAATCAAATACCTTTGCTATCGAACTTAAAAAAAGATTCAATCAAGAGGCTGTACAAAATCTAACTATCCAAATTGGTGTAGAAATTCAAAAGCAACAAACCACTTCATATACAACGACCAATACAACCAACAGCTACACGCTTAGTTTAAGTGTGCCAATAAGAGTGTTTAGTGCCAAACAAGAACTTCTATTTTCTCAAGACCTAAAGGCCAGTAAACACCTAAATAAAATTACCTCTTCACAAGCTGATAGACTGCAAATTGAAGAGTCTTACACTCAATTGCGCAAAACCATCATTAAAAAACTACTTAGAAGACTGTCAAAACTCGATGAAAATTAGGCCTGAGTCGCTTAATTCCCAACTAGCTAATCAGCTTGAGTCGCTATATTTTGTTTTTGGTGCAGAGTTTCTATTAATTGAGCAAAGTTTAAACAACATAAACACTGCTGCCAAAAAATTTGGATTTGATGAAAAGGCCAGTTTTGAAGTTGATGGGAATTTTGATTGGAGTATTATTACTGCTGAAATTGCCAATACTTCTTTATTCTCACCAAAGCGTATTATTGAGTGCAGACTTAAAACTGGAAAAATTGGCGTTAAAGGCTCAAAGGCACTTAGTAGTCTAGCAGCTAATATTCCTAACGATATCTTGTTAATCATCTCCACTGGAAAGTTGGATATGGCCCAACAAAAAAGTAAGTGGTTCAAAACACTTGAGCAGCATGGCGGTGTTATCCAGCACTGGGAAATATCTAGCGACCATCTGGTCGGTTGGATTAGTAATCATATGGCTAACATTAGCCTTGAAGCTAATAAAGAAGTTGCTCAAAGCATTGCTTTTTACACTGAAGGGAATTTACTAGCCTCGATGCAGGAAATCCAAAAATTAAAAATGGCTTATCCTAACGGAAAAATCAATACCCAAGAGTTTTTAGAGCAAGCACAAGAACAGTCTAAATATACAATTTACGGATTGATTGATGCAGCTTTATTTGGCGACGCCATTCAAGTAAACAAAATTTACAATACCTTATTAGGTGATACGGCCATGCCGATTCAGCTAAACAGTTCGCTTTATCGAGAGATAAAAACCATTATCGATATGTCTATTGAAATGCATCAAAACAGCGATATTAACGCTATTTTACAAAGCCATCGTGTTTGGAATAAAAGAAAACCAATTATTACCAATATCCTTAAACGCCATTCTTATCAACGCCTACAAAAAATATTATTATTGCTTGGACGTATTGACCGCTCCATCAAAGGTATGGATAATCTAAATGTCATCGACGAATTACGTACAATTTTGTTAAATCTAGCAGGGAAAAATCAATGGGCTCAATAAAAAATCTAATTATTGAATTAGGAAGAAACGCCAAAATTGCAGCAAAATTACTTAGATGTGCCACCAGCTCTGAAAAGAATAATGCTTTATTAAACATTGCAAGTCAGATTGATAATAACCGCAGTACCATTCTGACAGCCAATAAAAAAGATCTTGAAAATGGCAAAACCAAAGGTTTAGATAGCGCCTTGATTGATCGACTAATGTTAGATGATCAGCGCCTAGATGGCATTATTGAAAGCCTTCATCAAATCAGCGTGTTACCTGATCCTGTTGGAGAAATTACCGACCTTAAATACCGACCAAGTGGCATTCAAATTGGCAAGATGCGTGTACCTTTAGGGGTGATGGGTATTATTTACGAATCTCGCCCAAACGTTACGATTGATGCAGCGGCACTTTGCTTAAAATCAGGTAATGGTACAATCCTGCGTGGTGGCTCTGAAGCTATCTATTCAAACCGCGCCTTGTACAATTGCGTCAAACAAGGTTTAATTGAAGCCAAGCTAAATGAGCACAGCGTGCAGTTAATTGATACTACAGACCGTAAAGCAGTTACTGAACTGGCTCAAGCCAGTGATTATGTTGATGCCATTATCCCTCGTGGCGGAAAAGGCTTAGTTGAAGCAATTAGTGCTAGCGCAAAAATGCCAGTAATCAAACATTTAAATGGCATTTGTCATACTTATATTGACAAAGATGCCGATACCGAAAAAGCTATTAAAATTGCATTTAATGCAAAAACCAGGCGTTACGGCGTTTGCAATGCAATGGAAACATTACTCGTACATGCGTCAGCTGCTGGCAGGATATTGCCTGAACTAATTGCAGAATACACTCTAAAAGGTGTGGAGCTTAGAGGTTGCGAGCAAACACGTCAATTTTCAAAACAAATTATTGCTGCAACTGAAGAAGATTGGGATACAGAATACTTAGATGCTATTTTATCCATTCGCATTGTTAACTCAATGTCGGATGCGATCGATCACATCGAACAACACAGCTCGGGACATACCGAATCAATCGTCACTGAAAACTATACTTCTGGGCGTCGATTCATTACTGAAGTTGATTCTTCATCAGTAATGATCAATGCCTCAACCGCTTTTGCAGATGGGTCTGAATATGGATTGGGCGCAGAGATTGGTATTAGCACTGATAAATTTCACGTTCGCGGTCCAGTAGGCCTTGAAGGATTAACTTCGCAAAAATATATCGTCCTCGGTGACGGTCACATTAGACAATAAAAACCTATGAATACAAGCGAAACGCTTGCTGTTTTTCAGCGTGGCACAGATGAAATATTGCCATTAGATGAGCTAAAGAAGAAACTCGCCAAAAACAAACCTCTGCGTATTAAAGCAGGCTTTGATCCAACAGCGCCAGACTTACATTTAGGCCACACAGTGTTAATCAATAAACTTAAACAATTACAAGATTTGGGGCATGAAATATTGTTTTTAATTGGCGATTTCACCGGAATGATTGGCGACCCAACAGGGAAAAGTGCTACGCGCCCGCCACTCACCAAACAGCAAGTCGTTGAAAACTCACAAAGTTATCAAGATCAAGTTTTTAAAATTTTAGACAAGGATAAAACTACCGTTGTATTTAACTCTGAGTGGATGGATAAAATGAGTTCAGCTGAAATGATTCAGCTTGCCTCACAACAAACCGTCGCTAGAATGCTGGAGCGTGATGATTTTTCAAAGCGTTATAAATCTGGAAAAGCAATTTCAATTCATGAATTTCTTTATCCACTTATTCAAGGTTATGACTCGGTCGCACTTAAAGCAGATCTGGAGCTTGGAGGTACCGATCAAAAATTTAATCTACTAATGGGTAGAGAGCTACAAAAACAAGCAGGCATGGCTCAGCAAGCTATTCTTACTATGCCAATTTTGGAAGGTCTTGACGGTGTTCAAAAAATGTCAAAATCGCTTGGCAATTATATTGGCATCAATGATGCACCAGACGATATGTTTGGAAAAATTATGTCTATTTCTGATGAGCTAATGTGGCGCTATCTTGAACTGTTAAGTTTTGAGTCACTTGAAACAATCGAATCCTGGAAAGTTGAAATTGAAAATGGCGAAAATCCTAGAAATATTAAGTTCCGCTTAGCAGAAGAAATTATTACTCGCTTTCATACTAGTGACGCCGCAAAACAAGCACAACAAAATTTCATTAACCGCTTTGCCAAAAATAAAGCGCCTGATGAAATGCCAGAATTTAGCTTTGATCTAGGTATTAAAATTGCCAACTTATTAAAAGATGCAGGATTGGTTAATTCTACCTCAGACGCTTTTAGAATGATTAAGGATGGTGCGGCTAAAATTGAAGGCGAAAAAATATCTGATCGAAATTTAGAGTTAGAAAAAGGCACAGCTGTCTATCAAGTTGGTAAGCGCAAGTTTGCAAGAGTGACAATTCAGTAAAAAAATGCTATAATACCCCCTCCAGGGGATGACATGGCTTCGACGAGGAGTTGGATCTCAAGGACGCATGCCGAGGATAAAGATAACTCGTAAAAATATGCTTTAAAAATATAGTTGCAAACGAAAACAACTACGCTTTAGCAGCATAATGCTAACCGCCCCTTAGAGATTGTCTGTATTTTTAAGATGGCGGCCGTTTACAGACTCGCTAGGATTATTTTTTCAGGGTAATTCGGTTAAAACTTTCTGGAATCGCTTCTTACATCCCTGATGGTCGGGTGGTAGGCGGCTAACTCAAGTTGACCAAGCTAAGCATGTAGACTCTTTGTTTGAAGGTTTTCGGACGCGGGTTCGATTCCCGCCATCTCCACCAAACTACCAAAGCCAACTTTTTAGTTGGCTTTTTTTATTTATGGCTTAAATGCTATCGAGTAAAGCTTTCATTTGTGACGGGAGAGTTGGCAATTGAAGAACTCCGTGTAACGG
>NZ_FQTP01000019.1 GCF_900128515.1 Bathymodiolus heckerae thiotrophic gill symbiont | reverse complement strand
GATTTAAACTAAATAGCTTTCTAGAAAATAAAAAAGAAGCTATAATTCGTTATAAATTGAAGACTTTGAGGAGAGTTAAAAAATATGAAAGCACTAGAAAAATTATTTGAATTGCGATGCTCACTAGACGCTTATGAGCGTGAAATGGGTTTTGACAAGTTGTCAGAAGTTGAAAAATCAGTATTAGAGTTTGTAATGCACAGCAAGGATGCAAATATTACTGCTATTACTAAAAACCAGTATTTTTTAAAATATTCGCTGTCAACTATTAAACGTGCTGTAGGTGTGTTGTTAACGGATAATATTATTACCGCAACGCAGTCTAGCGCCGACAAACGCTCTATGATCTTAACTTATAACAAGTAATTTTGTTTGAAAATATAATCGCTTTTATGAGCATGTTTTTTAGCCGCCTATCTTATGATGGTTTTTGGTGAATACGCGCTTGAATTAAGTGCGCTATTCTATTTGTCACTAGATGTAAGTGCAAAATTTTAATGTACCTTTTGTTTGGCTTCAGAGTGTTGCTAGGCATTATTGCAGCATGCGTTGTTAGTGGCGTCGTATTATTTAATTCATGGAATGGCAATCTGCTACTAGGTATTTTGGCAGCTAATTTAGTTTTTTCAGTAAATTTTCTACCAACTCAATGCGTCTAATGTCTTCAGGCATATCTTCTTTGACAATTAACTGATTTTGACCCTTAAGTTGGTAGTTTTTAGGCTGTTTTTGGATTAATTGAATGATTTTGATTGGTTCTATGATGTTTTTAGTGCCAAAAGTGATGATGGCTTTGTCGTCATAGAGGCTAATTTCATCAATCCCGATTTTTTCGCAAAAAAGTTTCAGGCGTGTATTAGCAAATAAGTGTTTGGTTGAA
The DNA here is from genome assembly GCF_900128515.1 of Bathymodiolus heckerae thiotrophic gill symbiont. GTDB lineage: Bacteria > Pseudomonadota > Gammaproteobacteria > PS1 > Pseudothioglobaceae > Thioglobus_A. Next base: position 24,017 of record NZ_FQTP01000019.1, on the reverse strand, counting down.
TCTGGCAATAAGCCAAAACGATCAATCATCTCTATTTGTAATTCTTTAAGCTCTTTGTTGGTCTTACAGCTAGCAATGCGTTTGTATAAAACTAAGCGCTCATGCACGTCTTCCAAGTAGCTTCGAGGAATGATTGATGGCAAGCCGCAATCAATTTGGATTTCATGATTGATTGGATCGTCTAAGTTGATTTTACGACCGGCGCGCATGGCATCAATGGTGCGTTTGAGTAAATCATGATAAAGGTTAAAGCCAATTTCGCTAATTTTTCCAGATTGATTGTCACCCAGTAGATCACCTGCACCCCGAATTTCTAAATCATGATTAGCCAACATAAATCCCGCACCAAGCTCCTCTAAAGATTCAATCGCATCTAGTCGTTTTTTCGCATCTTTAGAAAGTGATTGATGTGATTTAATAATCAAGTAAGCATACGCACGATGATGCGATCGTCCAACACGACCACGAAGTTGATGCAATTGGGCTAATCCAAAATTTTGCGCATTATTAATAATAATGGTGTTAGCGTTAGGAATATCGATACCTGTCTCAATAATGGTAGTGCAGACTAAAATTTGAAAGCGTGCATGATAGAAATCACTCATGATGCGTTCCAATTCACGCGTCGGCATTTGCCCGTGAGCAATCCGCACATGCACATTTGGCATTAGCTCTTTAAGGCTCTCCGCCATGTTATCAATTGAATCAATGTCATTGTGAACAACAAATATTTGCCCACCACGATGTAGTTCACGAGAACAGGCTTCTTGAATATTACCATCTTTCCATTCTTGTACAAAGGTCTGAATTGCACTTCGTTTGGCGGGCGGGGTGGCAATAATAGACAATTCACGTAACGATCCCAGTGCCATATTTAGCGTTCTTGGAATAGGGGTTGCTGTCATGGTGAGAATATCACTTTGACCACGCAGTTTTTTAAGCGCTTCTTTTTGCTTGACGCCAAAACGATGCTCTTCATCGATAATTACTAGGCCTAAATTTTTATACTTAATACCGCCTTGGATAATTTTATGTGTACCAATAACGATATCAATATTGCCTGAATTCAGTTTTTCAACAATTAGTTTTTGCTCTTTAGGGGTTTTGAATCTGGATAGGGACGCTATTTCAACAGGGTAGTCGATAAATCGATCAATAAAAGATTGATGATGTTGGTTAGCTAATAAGGTGGTTGGTACCAAAATAGCTACTTGTTTTCCAGCATCTACCGCGACAAAAGCAGCACGCATGGCTATTTCAGTTTTACCAAAGCCTACATCGCCACATACTAATCGATCCATAGGTTTGTGGGATTGCATGTCAGCTAATACTTCACCCATGGTTTTAAGTTGATCAGGTGTTTCCTCAAATGGAAAGCTAGTCACAAACGAAGAATAAGCATCGTTTGGTTTAGGAAATGAAAATCCTGTTTGTGATTCACGTTTGGCATAAATTTCTAATAATTCTGCAGCAACATCATGCAATGCTTCACCTGCTTTCTTTTTAGCTTTACTCCATTGTGGCGTTCCAAGTTTATGTAGCGGTGCACTATCAGGTGAAGCGCCTGAATAACGAGAAATTAAGTTCAGTGAGGTCATTGGCACCATAAGTTTAGCGCCACCAGCATATTCAAGTTGCAAGAAATCTTGAGATAAGCCATCATATGTTTGTGTTTTTAAGCCTAGGTAGCGGCCAACACCGTAATTTTCGTGAACGATTGGATCGCCTTTTTTAATCTCGACTAAGCTTTTAATGGCTTCATCAAAGTCTTTGTGTTTGGCGCGACGTCTGCGTTGCTGTTGAACGACATCTTGGCCAAATAAATTTTCTTCAGTGATAATGGCAATATCATCACTGAGCAACCCTTGTGCTAGCGATTGATTGGCGATGTTAAGTCGCTTGTCGCCTTTAACAAAACTCTGCCAATTGGCGGTTGATTGTGCTTCTAGGCCATGGTTGGCTAGCAACTCTTCTAAAACACTTTGTCTACCTTGAGATTGGCAAACAATTAATACTCTTTTTTTGAATCGAGCAATAAAGGCAGACAACTTCGCCAATGGATTTTTCGCCTGAGGATCAATTCTCAATGGTGGCAATAATTTAGAGCCGAAATTAATATTTCCACTTTTATTGTCTAGTTTAGAGTGGCCAATCACAAGCTGAGATTGCTGCTTAATGGCCGAAAATAAATGATCTTTGCTTAAAAATACTTGGCTAATGTCTAATGGCTGGCGATCTAAATCTTGCTTGGCATGGTCAAAACGCGATTGAATATTGGCGTAAGTATGATCAACTTGATCGCTAAACCCAGCAGAAGTGGCAATAGTAATTGAGTCGGGCAAATACTCAAACAAGGTGTTGGTCTTGTTAAAAAATAGTGGTAAGTAGAATTCAATGCCACCCGGCAATCGACCCTCGCTGATTTCTGTATAAATGAAACCTTGTTTGGCAAATGCCCGGCCATAATTGCGCTTGAACAATTCAATACTTGAATCATCTGTTGCAAACTCACGTGCCGGTAATAAAACAATTTCTTTAACTTGTGTTTCACTTCTCTGTGTCGAAGTGTCAAAGGTTCGCATGGTTTCTATTTCTTGATCAAATAGATCTATTCTGTAGGGTGATTTAGCACCCATTGGGTATAGATCAATCATTGATCCCCTGATATTAAACTCACCATGCTCCATGACGGTGGTAACGCGGTTATAACCAATTTTCAATAATTTTTCACTAAAATCATGAGTTTCTAGACGATCACCGATTTTAATATTAAAACTATATTTTTCACTAAACTCAATTGGACACAGGCGTGAAAATAGCGTTTCTAAGGTGGTAATAATAATGCCACTGTTTAATTTTCGTAATTTTGATAACGTACTTAGACGTTTTGAGGTGATGTCTGGATGTGGCGAAAATTGGTCATAAGCTAATACCTCCCAGTTATCAAAGATAAGAATGTCTAAACCGTGGTTGTAAAAATTTAACGAATTATAAAGACTGTCTAAATGTGCAATGTCATTGGCAATGAGCAAGACAACTTGGGGTTGTCGCTGTACATATTCAATTAATGCGAGGGCATCAGCGCTGCCGTATAAAGATCCCCAATAAGTTTTTCGACCTGAGTTTGAAGCACTAACCTCATCAGGATATAAATAAGACATTGACTTATACCTTAGGGCTGAGGATATCAATGCCTTCGTTTTCTAATAGCTGAATAAGCTTAATTAGTGGCAGGCCAATTAATGTATTGGGATCATTACCCTCAAGAGCGCTAAACAAGCTAATGCCTAGTCCTTCTGATTTAAAACTACCCGCGCAATTGTATGGCTGTTCTTTTTTAAGATAATGATCAATTTGTTGAGTGCTAAGATCTCTGAAAACTACTCTAAAAGTTTCTACAATTGTTTGAATATTGTTGGTATTTGTATTTAAAAGACACAAACTTGTAACGAATGTCACAGTATTTCCAGAACATTCGATAAGTTGTTTAATGGCATTTTCATGTGTGTGTGGCTTGCCTAATACTTGATCATCAGCGCCTTTTCCATCTTGCAGCGTTGCCACTTGGTCTGAAGCAATAATTAAGCCATTATGAGATTTGGCTACTTCTTTGGCTTTGAATTCTGCCAAACGATAAACTAATTGTTCAGGCGTTTCGTCTGATTTTCTTGATTCATCTATGTCTGGCGAGTGGGTTGAAAACACCAAACCAAGCTTATTTAAAAGTTCTTTTCGAAAGGGTGAGGAGGAAGCGAGAATTAATGCCACGAGTGTTACCAGTGTTTGTAAAATAGAAGTCATTTTACGTTATTTAGGGCTTTTTCATGCGCTTATCCATCATCGTTGCAATGGACGACAATCAACTCATCGGTAAAGATAATGCTTTACCGTGGCATTTACCCGCTGATTTGGGTTATTTTAAAGAGACCACCACAGGAAAAACCGTACTAATGGGTAGAAAGACTTATGAGTCGATCGGCTTTCCCTTGCCAAATCGCCGCAACGTGATTGTTAGTCGTAACGCTGATTTTACGGCTAAAGGTTGTGAAGTGGTCAGTAGCATTACGGCGGCTTTAGAGTTGGCTAAGCATGATGATGAGGTTATGATTATGGGTGGTGCGTCTTTTTATGAGCAAATGCTGCCAAGTGTTGATCGTTTATACATTACCCAAATTGAAGGATCTTATGAAGGCGATGCACATTTTCCAACATTTGATCGATCTGACTTTTCTGAAAGCTTTAGAGAGTCACACCAGCCTGATGATAAAAATCCGCACACGTATTACTTTACAATTTTAGATAGAAAATAAGTATGTTTAAATTTATGACATTAATATTAGCTGTTTTATTATTATCAAGTTGTGTATTAACCAAGGTTGTAACTGTGCCGATGCGTGTAGGTGGTGCTATTATTTCAGTGATCCCTATTGTTGGCGATGGTATTGATGAGGCTATTGATGATGCAGCTGATGTGATTGATGCTGTACCAATTTAAAATCAAATTTTAAGTATTAAAAAAGGGTTGCCATTGCAACCCTTTTTAGTGAACTTACTTTTTAGCATTTTCAGCCAGAACTCGTTTTAGGTCTTTTGGCATAACCTTGATGAAGTGTTTGATTTCATCATTCCAGTTATCTAGAATACGCTGAGCAACGACTGACCTGGTTAACTTAGCATGATCAGTAACAAAGACTTTAAGCTCAGTTTTCGCTTCATCATCCATTGGATCAAGATCAATCGTAACCGGGTTAACCATGTCTTTAAATGTATCATTTGGGTTATAAATATAAGCAATACCACCACTCATACCTGCACCAAAGTTACGACCCACTTCACCTAGAACGGTAACGCGTCCACCAGTCATATATTCACAACCATGATCGCCAATACCTTCTACAACAGCCATAACACCAGAATTACGAACACAGAATCTTTCTGAAACACAACCCGACAAGTATATTTCACCACCTGTTGCACCGTAGCCACAAACATTACCTGCGATGATTTCATCTTCAGAATTAAAAGTTGAATTTTTAGGCGGATAAACAATAACTTTACCCCCTGATAAGCCTTTGCCGACGAAGTCGTTGGCATCACCTTCCACTTCTAGGGTAATGCCTTTAGCGGTAAATGCGCCTAATGATTGACCAGCAGAACCAGTAAACTTCACATGAATGCTATCGTCATTTAAAGTGTTTCCACCACGTGCTTTAACCAAGTGTGATGAAAGCATCGCACCAACTGCACGATCAACATTGGTAATTTTGCTATCAATATGTACCGGTTTGTCATTATCAATTAATGATTTTGACTGCTCGAATAGCTCATTATCAATTTGTAGTTCTAGTTGATGATCTTGAGTAATGGTTTGATAAGTGCCAGTATCTGCATGTGGCTTTTGTGCCGGCGTTAATAATGCATCCAAATTAATTGTGCCTTGTTTCCAATGCTCAATTGCTTTATTCATTTCCAACATATCAACTCGACCAATCATTTCGTTAACTGTTTTAAAGCCAAGATCTGCCATAATCATGCGCAATTCTTTAGCAACCATAAACAGGTAGTTGACAATATATTCTGGTTTGCCAGTAAATTTCTTGCGTAACTCTTTGTCTTGCGTTGCAATACCTACTGGGCAAGTATTTAAATGACATTTACGCATCATAATACAACCCACGGTGATTAGTGGCGCGGTTGAAAATCCGAATTCTTCTGCACCTAGTAATACGCCAATCGCAACATCACGACCGGTTTTTAGCTGGCCATCTGTTTGAATTACCACGCGAGAGCGTAGACCATTCATCACTAGGGTTTGGTGTGTCTCAGCAAGGCCAAGCTCCCACGGCAAACCTGCATGTTTGATTGAGGTTAGTGGTGATGCACCTGTACCACCATCATGACCAGCAATAACAATGTGGTCAGATTTTGCTTTGGTTACGCCAGCTGCAATAGTTCCTACGCCCACTTCTGCTACTAATTTCACACTAATACGCGCTTCTGGGTTAGAACGTTTTAAGTCAAAAATAAGCTGTGATAAATCTTCAATAGAATAAATGTCATGATGAGGAGGAGGAGAGATTAAACCCACGCCCGGTGTTGAGTGTCGAATAGCAGCAATGTCTTCATCTACTTTTGAGCCTGGTAATTCGCCACCTTCACCTGGCTTGGCACCTTGTGATACTTTAATTTGAATTTCGTCTGCATTGTTTAAGTAATCGATAGTAACACCGAAACGACCAGAGGCTACTTGCTTAATGGCACTACGACGTGAATCACCATTTTCATCTGCTGTCCAGCGCTTAGCGTCTTCACCACCTTCACCTGTGTTTGATTTGCCGCCTAAGCGGTTCATAGCAATGGCAAGTGATTCGTGAGACTCTGCAGAAATAGAGCCAAAACTCATAGCGCCAGTGGCAAATCGCTTGACAATTTCTTGTGCCGATTCAACTTCATCAATTGAAATTGAATTGCCTTGTTTAAATGACATTAGCCCACGTAATGTTGAATTACGAGTGCCTTCTTCATTGGCATGCTTAGAGAATGCCCAATAAGCAGATTCATCATTATTTTTAGCAGCCAATTGTAGGTTTGAAATTGCTCTCGGATCCCACATGTGTGTTTCGCCACCACTTCTCCAGTGGTATTGGCCAGGGTTGTCTAGTGTTTCAGTGTTGTAAGCGTGGTTGTGGCGTTTTTCACCTTCAGCTTGTAGAATGTCAAAGTTCACGCCATCGATACGTGATGCGGTTTCAAAAAAACATTTCTCCATTATTTCTGGCGCCAAGCCAACCGCTTCAAAGATTTGTGCACCTTTGTATGACTCTAATGTAGAAATACCCATTTTGGCCATCACTTTAAGCATGCCTTTGGCAACACCTTTGCGATAAGCGGCAATGATAGCTTCATCACTATTCATGCTAATCATATCATCTCTGCGTGCTTGCCATAGTGCTTCAAAAGCCAAGTAAGGGTTGATCGCATCAGCACCGAAACCCGTTAATAAGCAGAAATGATGAACTTCGCGAGCTTCGCCTGTTTCTACAATAATGCCAACTTGTGTTCTTTCTGAGCTTGCCACTAAATAACGGTGTAGTGCTGAAGAGGCTAATAAACTTGATACCGCAACACGGTTTGTGCCAATATTGCGATCAGATAAAATAATTAAGCTGTGACCATCTTTAATAGCTTGAGAGCCTTGCGTACAAATGTCGTCTAGTAAATCAGAGATTTTTTTGCTTTCATTGATGTCATAAGTAATATCAATGGTTTTGCTGGTCCAACCACGATGATTACAATGCCTTAGTGCGGCAGTCTCTTCGTTGGTTAAGATTGGATGCTCGATTACTAAGCGATGAGCATTTTCAGCTTTGTTGGTTAATAGATTTCCTTCTGGTCCAATTGAGCAACGTAGTGACATAACCACTTCTTCGCGAATAGAGTCGATCGCTGGATTGGTAACTTGAGCAAATAATTGTTTAAAGTAATCATAAATAAGTCGAGCTTGATCAGATAAACAAGCCAAGGCTGAATCATTACCCATTGATCCTACTGGATCACGAAGCTCATTTACCAGTGGTAGCAGCATAAATTGCAAAGTTTCAGTGCTATATCCAAATGCTTTTAAGCGGTGTATCAACGATTCAGGATGAAATCCATGAGACTCAGCTGCACAGTTAAGTTCTGATAAATATATTTGTTGGTCGTCTAGCCACTCTCTGTACGGATTCTTAGCAGCAAATTCAGCCTTAATGGTCTCATCATCAACCAATTCACCCTTGTCAAAATCAACTAAGAACATTTTTCCTGGGCGTAATCGGCCTTTGGTTTTAACATTATCCGTTGCGACATCAACCACACCAACTTCAGAAGCCATAATAACGCGATCATCATGAGTAAGGTAGTAGCGTGAAGGACGTAATCCATTACGATCAAGCACGGCGCCAATATAACGACCATCAGTAAAGGCAATGGAAGCTGGACCATCCCACGGCTCCATTACATTTGAGAAATATTCATAAAATGCTTTTCTTTCGTCACTCATATTGGTGTCATTTTGCCAAGCTTCAGGCACCATCATTAGTACCGCCTCTTGTAAGCTACGACCATTCATCATTAAGAATTCTAAAACATTGTCAAAACTACCTGAGTCAGAAACATCAGTTTCAATAACTGGTAGTGTTTTGTCTAGGTTGTCAGTAAATAATTCACTTTCTAATGCGCCTTCACGAGCGCGCATCCAGTTGTAGTTTCCTTGGCGTGTATTGATTTCACCATTGTGAGACATGTAGCGACAAGGTTGCGCTCTGTCCCATGATGGAAATGTATTAGTTGAGAATCTTGAATGCACCATGGCAAGATATGTTGCATACTCAGGGTTAGATAAATCTGTATAAAAATCAAGTACTTGTGACCCCATCAACATACCTTTATAGATAATGATGGTGGTAGATAAACTACAAACATAAAATAATGCTGCTTCTGATAAAGCCTCATCAGTACGAATGGCATGTGATGTTTGTTTTCTAATGACAAATAATGCACGTTCAAAAGCTTTGGTATCAATGTTGTCAGCTTTAGCAATAATAAGTTGCTTAATGATTGGTTGAGATTCTTTAGCGATGTTGCCAACATTAGCTTTGTGAGTATCAATAGGAACATCTCTCCAGCCAATTAATGTTTGACCTTCGCTAGTAATCGACTTTTCTAATAATGTTATACAATGTGCGCGTTGTGATTCATCTTGTGGCAAGAAAACATTACCCACAGCGTAATCACCTTGAGCTACTGAAGTGTTAAACAGAGTGTGAATTTCAGCGGTAAAGAAATCATGTGGGATATTGGTTAGAATGCCGGCGCCATCGCCAGTGTTTGTTTCGCAACCACAGCCACCGCGATGATCCATACGAGTTAGCATTTCTAATGCATCTAGCGTAATTTGATGAGAGGGTTCACCCTTAATATGAGCGATAAAGCCAACGCCACAATTTTCCTTTTCATTGCTAGGAGAATAAAGACCGTGCGCTTTTGGCAAATGTAATGGTGGGGTTTTCATAGGCTAAAATTTACAAAATAAAGATCGAAAAAAATCTCCTAATTATAAACTAAAATGCCCTTCTATTTAAGCTGAAATCCCTTAGTGTCAGAGTGCATATGCTTCGTGCAATAAGGTAGAATATTTATTAATTATTCATTTTAAAAAAAGCTGGACTATGTTAGCGGTTATCTCTCCTTCTAAAACTCAAGATTTTTCCACACCAGATATACATGATCATACATTTACTCGCCAATTAGACGAGTCGAAAGTACTGGTGAATATTCTCAAAGATAAAACCCAAAATGAGCTGATTAAATTAATGTCAATCAGTGAAAAATTAGCCACACTCAATTATGATCGATTCCAAGATTTTTCCACACCATTCAATTTTGAAAATTCCAAGCAAGCATTGCTGGCTTTTAAAGGCGATGTTTATACGGGTATTGATGTGCCTAATTTGTCCAAAAAAGATTTAGAATTTGCACAAAATCACCTGCGCATGTTGTCCGGCTTGTATGGTGTTATTCGTCCGTTGGATTTAATTGCGCCGTATCGTTTAGAAATGGGCACTAGACTTGAAAATCCAAAAGGTAAGAATTTGTATGAATTTTGGGGTGATAAAATTTCTAAAGTATTGAATGAAGATGAGCCTGAAGTGATTATTAATCTTGCTTCTAATGAATATTTTAAAGGCATTGATAAAAAAGCACTAAAAGCCAAAATCATTAATATTGCCTTTAAGGAGTTCAAAGGCGACAAATATAAAATTATTGGTATTTATGCTAAGCGCGCGCGAGGGCTTATGGTTCAATTTATGATTAAAAATCGTATTATCAATGCCGATGATTTAAAAGCATTTAAAATGGAAGATTATTGCTTTAGAGAAGACATGTCAGATTCAACAACATGGGTATTTACACGAGGTTAGCCCCTTTTATACCTAAACAGTCTTGTGTGCTTTGCACCGAGCGGTCAATATTTTGTGTGTGCGAATATTGCGAGCAAAGCCTTCAGGTTAGCCAGCATCGATGTCGCTCATGTGCAGTACCTTTAAATTCTGATTTGCATTTTTGTGGCGCTTGTTTGACCCATGCGCCATTATTTGCTAATGCCTATGCGTTGTATGATTATTCGGGTGTTTGTGCTAATTTAATTAAGCGTTTTAAGTTTGATCATCAGCTCTGTATTGGTGATTTTTTTGCGCATAAATTGCATGAAAAGTATCTTAACCTTGTTAGTGATCAAGGTGAGTACGACGCCATTATTCCATTACCATTAAGTGCAAATCGTTTGCGTGAAAGAGGCTATAACCAAACTCATGAATTGCTTAGAGTTATCGCCAAAAAATCAAATATTTTGATTGATCGAACCAGTGTTAAACGTATCAAATTAACGCGCGCATTATCAACCTTAAATTTAGAAGAGCGAAAAATTGAAATTAACAATGCATTCAGCGCCCAAGCTATGATTTATAACAAGGTGTTATTGGTCGATGATGTAATGACCACAGGATCTAGTTTAAATGAATTGGCAAAAACCGTTTTAAAGGCAGGCGCTAAGTCGTGTGACGTGTTAACGGTTGCTAGAGCTTAGTTAAAAGGCGCTGACGCCAGCAATGCCTTGCGCACCAATTTCTAATGCTTTGTCTAAATCATCAAGAGTCATTCCGCCTAAAAAGTACACGGGAATGTTAAGTTTATTCACGACTTCTTGTGCAGCTTCCCAGCCTATTGGTACAGTATCGGGATGTGTTTGTGTGGCCTGTACTGGCGAGATAACGACAAAATCAGCGCCTAGCTTTTGTGCGCTTAATGCTTCATCTAGGTTGTGAGTTGATACACCTAAAAGTTTATCATCAGCACAAGGTCTTGATTCTAAATTGAGCATTTCACTGGTGGTAAGATGCCAGCCATCACAATAGGTTTCGTCAAAGGTTTTATCAACTGTATTTAGTAGTAGTTTGACATTATGCTGTTGGCATTTGTTGTGAAGTTCTTTGATAAATTCAACCTCTAATTTGGCTTTGCTACGAAGTTGGATTAGACTAATGCCCTGGGATATTTTTTCATTAAATTTCGTCATCCACTCGTCACCTTCATGGTTTGATGATGGTGTGATCCAGTATTTATTTGGCAATGTAATTGAGTTAATAAAAGCTTTCATGGTAGGTAGCAGGTTAAAGTTTGACAGATCATCAATATCACTCCAAGTAATTTCTTGCCCTTCAATACCTTTCGGGGTTTGTTGATATTGAATGATGTTATAGATGCTTAATTCTACCCGATGTTCTGGATAATCATAAACCATAGTTTGATGTAAAGATAACTCGACTACACCAATGCTTAGCTCTTCTTTTAACTCCCTAATAACAGCTTCTTCATTAGACTCTCCAGGGTCAATTTTTCCACCAGGAAGCTCCCAAAATCCACCCATAAATTGATGATCTTGGCGCTTGGCAATGAGAATTTGTTGAGTATTATTACGCAAAACCCCAACAACGGCCTTGATTGTCTTCATTTGATCAGCTAATGGTAAAATAGCCCTTATTTTAATTCGTAAGTCCTTTGAATATAGAGCAAAAAATCCAATTACTCCAGCCCCATGCACAATTACTTTCTGGTAATTTAATGGGCATTGAAAAAGAAGGTTTGCGTATTTCGAAAAAAGGCGGACTATCTCAAGCGCCACACCCAGACTCATTGGGCTGTGCGTTAACACATCCTAATATCACCACGGATTTTTCAGAATCATTGCTGGAGCTAGTTACTCCGCCGTTATCCAGTGCGAAAGCAGTGCTTAATTTTTTGCAAGATACACAGCATTATTTGTATTGCCGTTTGCCTAAAGATCAAAATTTTTGGCCGGCAAGTATGCCTTGTGTCATTCGCGGGGAAACTTTTATCCCTATTGCACAATATGGTTCTAGCAATCGTGGCAAGATGAAAACTGTTTACAGACAAGGCTTGGCTAATCGTTATGGTAGTGTAATGCAAACCATTGCAGGAATTCATTTCAACTATTCAATCTCACAAGAATTTATTGACAAAGCATGTCGATTAACATTAATTGGCCAAAGTAAAGATGAAGCTTATATGGCGCTTACTCGTAATGTAGTGCGTTATGGCTGGATTATTCCGTATTTGTTTGGCGCTTCACCCGCTGTATGTAAATCATTCTTAAAAGGGTATCATCAGCATTCATTGGTTGAATTTAATAAATCTACTTTATATGAGCCCTATGCAACTTCATTGCGCATGGGAGATATTGGCTATCAAAATTTGCGTGAAGATGAGGCCGGCGTTAAGGCGAACTACAATTCTTTGAGTCATTATGTGCATTCACTTAAAGCTGGCATGGCAGCAAGTTGTAGTGAGTATGAAAAAATCGGCATTAAAAAAAATGGCGAATATCAGCAGCTTAATGCTAATATTTTACAAATTGAAAATGAATACTATGCCTCTGTGCGCCCTAAGCCAGTTATTAAGTCTGGTCAAAAACCATTAGATAGTTTAAGTGATGATGGCATTGCTTATATTGAATTAAGGTCTTTAGATCTCAATCCATCATTGCCAATGGGTATTGATGAGCCCCAAATTCATTTTTTAGAAGTGTTTTTGTTGTTTTGCCTATTAAAAGACTCTCCAGCTATTTCAACACGCGAACAGGTTGAAATTGATACTAATGATCAATTAGTAACCCATGAAGGGCGTAAACCAGGGTTAATGCTTAAATATCAGTTATCTGAAATCTCTATTGCTGAACTGGGTAGCGAGCTAACAACAGAGTTGCGCTTGTGTGCTGGTCTATTTGGCGATGTTTATATTAAGGATGTGAGCGACATTGCTCGACGTTTTGATAATCCAGAGTTGACGCCTTCTGCACAAACATTAACTAGGATGAAAAATAAAAATCAAGGCTTCTTTGATGATACCAATACTTTTGCTAAGCAATATCGACGAGAATTTCTATCCAATGATGTTAATCAAGCACATTTTAATTATCTAGATGAGCAAGCGCAACAATCCTGTAAATCCCAGCAAGCAATTGAAGAGTCTGATACCATGAGTTTTGATCAGTATTTAACGCAATATTTTGAGCAGGTTTAGAGATGACTGATACACAGACAACTATTTGCGCATTGGCCAGCAGTATTGGTAAAGGCGGTATTGGTGTAGTGCGTGTGTCAGGCCCACTGAGTCAGGCCATCGCCAAACAGATGTTGGGCTTTGTACCTAAGCCTCGTTATGCGCACTACGGCTCTTTCTTTGATCAAGATAAAATAGAAATTGATCAAGGTATTGCGCTATTTTTTCCAGGGCCAAATTCCTTTACCGGAGAGGATGTGCTTGAGTTTCAAGGCCATGGCGGTATTAGCGTGATGCGCTCTTTGTTGGGATCATCGATTGCTTTGGGTGCGCATGCGGCAGAGCCAGGAGAGTTTTCAAAACGTGCCTTTTTAAATGGAAAAATGGATTTAGTGCAGGTTGAAGCAGTTGCAGATATTATTGATGCAAGCTCTGAGCAGGCTTCTCGTTCTGCACTTAGGTCGTTATCAGGTGTTTTTTCCAAGCAAGTTAATAAGCTGACCCGATCCATTATTGATTTACGTATTTTTGTAGAAGCGACGATTGACTTCTCAGATGAGGAAATCGATTTTTTGCAATCAGATCAAGTTAAAGAAAAAACTCAAGCGATTAGAGCTGAAATTGAGCAAATTTTGCATTCGGCTACTCAAGGTGCAATTCTGCGTGAAGGTTTAAATGTGGCCATTGCTGGAAAGCCAAATGCGGGTAAGTCCTCATTATTAAATGCATTAACACAACGCTCCAGTGCTATTGTTACTGATATTGCTGGTACCACTAGAGACGTCTTGCGTGAAACCATACATATTAATGGTATGCCACTTAATATTATTGACACTGCTGGGCTTCATGATAGTGACGATGTGGTTGAAAAAGAAGGTATTAAAAGAGCGCGCGATGTTATTGCAAAAGCAGATGTGGTACTAATGATGTATGACGCCCAAGATAAGAAGCCTGATTTTTCATTATTGCCCGAAGATATTACTTATAAGCATTTACTAGTTGTTAAAAATAAGATTGATCTAACAGGCGAATCGGTTGAAAGAGCTCAAGTTGATGGTAATGTGCAACTATCAATTTGTGCAAAAGAAGTTAAAGGCATTGATCTACTTAAGCAAGAATTGTCAGATATTGCTGGTTTAGATAGTAGTACAGAAGGAGTGGTGCTTGCTAGAAAACGTCACATTATTGCACTTGAAGAATCACTCGAAAGTATTAATAATGCCTTATTGCAGCTTGATGGTGGTGCTATTGAGCTTATGGCTGAAGATTTACGCCACGGCGGGCAGGCTATGGCAAGTATTACCGGTGAATTCTCTTCGGATGATTTATTGGGCGAAATATTCTCTTCTTTTTGTATTGGCAAGTAGGCTAGCATGAATATTAAGATTAAATTTTATTTATATTTTGTTGTAACAGCACTATTGTCACCAATACTGGTTGCTGAGATTGGACTTGCTTACGATACATATAATGCTGTTGATATTTTATTGATTGTCTTAATTTTATTGATTTACTTTGGTTTGTATTTGTCTATTCGTAAGGATTTCTTGTTGCCTTTTGCAGATCTACAAAATTGGGTGGTTAGCTTTAAAACTAACCAGGCTATTCGTTTAGACGAAGCCCAAGAAACAACGTTTCGTCCAGTTGCTGCAGCGATCAATCATTTAATTGATGAAAACCAACATCTTTACGATGACATGGAAAGCATTCTTAAAAAGCAAATTCAACGTCTTAGTCAAAAGTCAGCTTCTTTAGAGACATTATATAGCGTCTCATCAAAACTCAATCAACTGCACTCAACACAAGAATTATTTGAATATTTTTTAGGTATGTTTGTAAGTATGACTGGTGCAAGTTCTGGCGCTGCAAGAAGCTTAGCAGAAGATGGCGAGCTTTACTTGGTGGCACAGAAAGGTGTGATTGACGAACAAGGCTTGGAGTATCAAGTCTTAAGCAGCGACTGTTTTTGTGGTGAAGTGGCAATGGCAGAAAAGGCTGGTGTACAGTTTAGTGTACATAATTGTGCAAAATGTGTCGGCAATGAATCAACACAAGTGGCTGATGTTGGTACAATTTTTATTCCATTGCGCCATCATGGAAAAACCCTGGGAATTTTTAATTTATTTTTTGATCAAGAGCCATCACTAGCTTATGATGAGCGTGCTTTATTAGAATCTATTGCTGAGAATATTGCCATTGCACTTGATAAATCAACACTGGATGAGCAGACTAAACGCATGGAGCTTTCTCAAGAGCGTTTGTTCTTATCTCAAGAAATTCATGATTCTTTGGCGCAAACAATTTATAGCTTAAAATTACAAGTGAGTGTTTTGGGTAATTCTTTAAAGCAAGCCAAACAGATTGATGCCTATCATCAAATTGAGGCTTTGCAAACTAACATCACCCAAGCCAACCAAGAATTACGCGAGCTAATGTGTAATTTCCGTATACCTTTAGATCCTAAAGGTATAGAAGTATCGTTAGAGAATCTAGCCAATCGTTTTAAATCAGAAGAGGGTATTGCGACTTATTTACAAGTGGAAGGTAGATTTAAGGTTGATTCAGAAGTTGAGATGCAAATTATGCGCATTACCCAAGAGGCATTGTCCAATATTCGTAAACACGCCAAAGCGCGTAATGTTAGAATTTTATTAACCGCCAAGCCTTATCCTCAATTATTAATTGAAGACGATGGTATTGGCTTTGCAAAAGATCAGAATACCAGCGAAATAATGGGGAATAATATTGGCATGAATATTATGCAAGAACGCGCCCAGAGGGTGGGCGCAGAAATTGAAGTCGAGTCAGAGGTTGACGAAGGCACTCGAATTACCGTTAGATTTAAAGAGTAATACATGAAGATATATATTATTGATGACCACGCATTATTTAGAAATGGCTTAATTGCTTTATTAGAATCTAAAAGTATTTCTGCCAGTGCAGCATCATCACCCGAACAAGGCCTGGAAGAAATAGAGTCAATCACTGTGGATATCATTCTTCTAGATTTGCGTATGCCGCAAATGTCAGGCATTGAAGTACTTAAAATTATTAAAGAGCGAAAAATTACAATCCCCGTAGTCATGTTGACCACAAGTACTGAAGAGACAGATTTGCGAGATTGTCTTAAATATGGCGCACAGGGTTATTTGTTAAAAAATATGGATCCCGATGAGTTAGTTGATGCACTCAATGAAACAGTTAAAGGTGCCATTGTTGTTGCACAAGACATGACTCACGTGCTGGCTAAGGTTTTGCGAGATGAATTAACTGATAGTGAGCCGTCATTTGAATTATTAACCAATCGTGAAAAAGAGGTGGCTTGTCAGGTATCTATAGGACACAGTAATAAAGTTATTGCTAGAGAATTGGGCATTTCTGATGGCACAGTTAAACTACACGTAAAAGCAATTTTACGAAAGCTAGAATTATCATCACGAGTAGAGGTGGCGGTATTGGTTACTGAAAAAGGTTATTGTAAATAGAGATAACATTATGGATAGATATCAACAATTAGTGCAAAATGCATTAGCAGCTGTCAGTGAAGTGTTTCCATGGGACTTGGAGGAAGAGATTGAAAACGATCAAGGTCTCATACTATTAGACATAAGAGAAGCGAATGAATTTAAGATAATGCATATACGAAATTCACTACATGTGCCAAGAGGCGTTTTAGAGGGTGCATGCGTCTGGAATTATGATGACACGGTGCCCGCATTGGCAAAAACACGAGATCAAAATATTGTTGTTATTTGTCGATCTGGCAATAGAAGTGTACTTGCTGTACAAACAATGCAGCTGATGGGATTTGAAAATGTACGTTCCTTAAAGATGGGAATCAAAGGCTGGAACGATAATGATATTGAAATGGTCGATGAAAATCAAAAAATCGTTGATATTGATGAAGCTGACGAATGGCTTAATAGGGCGGTTTCAGAGGATAAGTTAACACCTCAACAAGTTAATTTAAAAAATTAGTCAAATAATACTTGACCACAGAAAAAATCTTAGTATAATTCTTTTCTTTCACTGCACCGAAATAGTAAAAAAGTTTCTTGCAAAGAAAGTTGAAAATAAGTGTTGACAAGTTAAATATACGCTGTATAATTTCTATCTTTCACTGCATAATAAATTTACATTTTTTGCAGTAGCTCTTTAAAAAACTATCAAATAACTTGTGTGGGCACTCGTACAATAAAAATTGTGCAGTGCACACGAAACAATTGCATTTATTTGTGATTGTTCCGACAAAACAAAAGCAAAATCAGCTTTTAAAAAAATTGAACGCAAAGCGCATTTATTTATAAATGTTGCCAATGTTCTAAATAGTTAGAATTAAACTGAAGAGTTTGATCCTGGCTCAGATTGAACGCTGGCGGTATGCTTAACACATGCAAGTCGAACGGAAACGATACTAGCTTGCTAGTAGGCGTCGAGTGGCGGACGGGTGAGTAACGCGTAGGAATCTGCCTGATAGTGGGGGATAGCCCAGAGAAATCTGGATTAATACCGCATAATCTCTATGGAGAAAAGGAGCCCTCTTCTTGAAAGGTTTCGCTATCAGATGAGCCTGCGTAAGATTAGCTTGTTGGTGAGGTAAAAGCTCACCAAGGCGACGATCTTTAGCTGGTCTGAGAGGATGATCAGCCACACTGGAACTGAGACACGGTCCAGACTCCTACGGGAGGCAGCAGTGGGGAATATTGGACAATGGGCGCAAGCCTGATCCAGCAATACCGCGTGTGTGAAGAAGGCCTGAGGGTTGTAAAGCACTTTCAATTGTGAAGAAAAGCTAATGGTTAATACCCATTAGCCTTGACGTTAACTTTAGAAGAAGCACCGGCTAACTCCGTGCCAGCAGCCGCGGTAATACGGAGGGTGCAAGCGTTAATCGGAATTACTGGGCGTAAAGCGTGCGTAGGTGGTTTGTTAAGTTAGATGTGAAAGCCCTGGGCTCAACCTAGGAACTGCATTTAAAACTGGCAAACTAGAGTATAGGAGAGGAAAGTGGAATTTCAGGTGTAGCGGTGAAATGCGTAGATATCTGAAGGAACATCAATGGCGAAGGCAGCTTTCTGGACTAATACTGACACTGAGGTACGAAAGCGTGGGTAGCAAACAGGATTAGATACCCTGGTAGTCCACGCCGTAAACGATGACAACTAGCCGTTGGGAGGATTTACCTCTTAGTGGCGAAGCTAACGCGTTAAGTTGTCCGCCTGGGGAGTACGGCCGCAAGGCTAAAACTCAAAGGAATTGACGGGGACCCGCACAAGCGGTGGAGCATGTGGTTTAATTCGATGCAACGCGAAGAACCTTACCTGGTCTTGACATACAGAGAACTTTCTAGAGATAGATTGGTGCCTTCGGGAACTCTGATACAGGTGCTGCATGGCTGTCGTCAGCTCGTGTCGTGAGATGTTGGGTTAAGTCCCGTAACGAGCGCAACCCTTATCCTTATTTGCCAGCACATCATGGTGGGAACTATAAGGAGACTGCCGGTGATAAACCGGAGGAAGGCGGGGACGACGTCAAGTCATCATGGCCCTTACGACCAGGGCTACACACGTGCTACAATGGGAAGGACAAAGGGTCGCAACCTCGCGAGAGCAAGCTAATCTCATAAACCTTTTCGTAGTCCGGATCGGAGTCTGCAACTCGACTCCGTGAAGTCGGAATCGCTAGTAATCGTAGATCAGAATGCTACGGTGAATACGTTCCCGGGTCTTGTACACACCGCCCGTCATACCATGGGAGTGGGTTGCACCAGAAGTGGCTAGTCTAACTGTTTACAGGGGACGGTCACCACGGTGTGATTCATGACTGGGGTAAAGTCGTAACAAGGTAACCCTAGCGGAAGCTGGGGTTGGATCACCTCCTTAAGAAAAGTATGAGTGTCCACAACAAGTTATTTGATAAATTTAAAGAAGATAGACTAAGTGTTCCCTAGAAACAAGTTACTTGTTTCGTCCAGGGTCTGTAGCTCAGTTGGTTAGAGCGCACCCCTGATAAGGGTGAGGTCGGTGGTTCAAATCCACCCAGACCCACCATTTTATGATATTATCATAACTTATTTGGGGCCATAGCTCAGCTGGGAGAGCGCTTGCCTTGCACGCAAGAGGTCGGGAGTTCGATCCTCCCTGGCTCCACCACTTAATCTTAAGTTTAAAAACTTAAACAAGATAACACAATTGTTACTTTGTTTAAGTTTTTATGCCGCGCCTTCGGGTGTGGAGCTCTTTAACAATTTAATACATGAAGTAAAGTTTGTAAATATACAATATAACAACGCGATGACTGTTGTGATGACAGTTATCATTGGTGTATTGCATTGACACAACAATTTCAAAAAAAATGGATTCTCATTGAGAGATTAATTTCTCTCTTTGATAAATAAAAATATAGAATTCACCGATTGTGATTTATCACAATTTGTGACTTCTTGGTGAATAAGAACCATGTAACTCAGATACTTTGGGGTTATATGGTCAAGTGAATAAGTGCATACGACGGATGCCTTGGCATTAGAAGGCGATGAAGGACGTGATAATCTGCGATAAGCTTCGGTTAGCTGATAAATTAGCTTTAACCCGGAGATCTCCGAATGGGAAAACCCGATGGTCATCAGACCATTATCTTTGACTGAATACATAGGTCACTGAAGCTAACCTAGGGAACTGAAACATCTAAGTACCTAGAGGAAAAGAAATCAACCGAGATTCCCTTAGTAGCGGCGAGCGAACGGGGATCAGCCCTTAAGCATATTTTAAATTACTAGAATGATCTGGAAAGTTCAACGATACAGGGTGATAGTCCCGTATAGGAAAATTTAATTTATGTGAAATCGAGTAAGGCGGCGCACGTGAAACGCTGTTTGAATATGGGGGGACCACCCTCCAAGGCTAAATACTCTCTAATGACCGATAGTGAACAAGTACCGTGAGGGAAAGGCGAAAAGAACCCCGGGAGGGGAGTGAAATAGAACCTGAAATCGTATGCATACAAGCAGTAGGAGCGGATTTATTCCGTGACTGCGTACCTTTTGTATAATGGGTCAGCGACTTACTTCTCAGTTGCAAGGTTAACCAATAGGGGAGCCGTAGGGAAACCGAGTCTTAAATGGGCGATTAGTAGCTGGGAGTAGACCCGAAACCGGGTGATCTATCCATGGCCAGGGTGAAGGTTAGGTAAAACTAACTGGAGGCCCGAACCCACTTATGTTGAAAAATGAGGGGATGAGCTGTGGATAGGGGTGAAAGGCCAAACAAACCCGGAGATAGCTGGTTCTCTCCGAAATCTATTTAGGTAGAGCCTCATGTATTACTTCAGGGGGTAGAGCACTGTTATGGCTAGCGGGTCGTCAAGACTTAGTAAACCATTGCAAACTCCGAATACCTGAAAGTATGAGCATGGGAGACACACTGCGGGTGCTAACGTCCGTAGTGGAAAGGGAAACAACCCAGACCGTCAGCTAAGGTCCCAAAATTGTAGTTAAGTGGGAAACGATGTGAAAAGGCCCAGACAGCCAGGAGGTTGGCTTAGAAGCAGCCATTCCTTTAAAGAGTGCGTAATAGCTCACTGGTCGAGTCGGTTTGCGCGGAAGATTTAACGGGGCTAAAACTACATACCGAAGCTACGGATCATAATTTATTATGATGGTAGGAGAGCGTTCTGTAAGCCGTTGAAGGTGTCCTGTGAGGGATGCTGGAGGTATCAGAAGTGCGAATGCTGACATGAGTAACGATAAAGGGGGTGAAAAACCCCCTCGCCAGAAGTCCAAGGTTTCCTACGCAACGTTAATCGGCGTAGGGTTAGTCGGCCCCTAAGGCGAGGCAGAAATGCGTAGTCGATGGGAAACAGGTTAATATTCCTGTACTTCATATAACTGCGATGGGAAGACGGAGAAGGTTAGCTCAGCAAGGCGACGGTTATCCTTGTTCAAGCGTGTAGAAATGGTTCTTAGGAAAATCCGGGAACCTCTATTTCAAGGCGTGATAACGAGCCCTCTTTTGGGCGAAGTGAGTGATACCATGCTTCCAGGAAAATCCTCTAAGCTATAGGTTATATGAAACCGTACCCCAAACCGACACAGGTGGACGAGATGAGAATTCTAAGGCGCTTGAGAGAACTCGGGTGAAGGAACTAGGCAAAATGACACCGTAACTTCGGGAGAAGGTGTGCTCTTTGTAGGTAAAATCACTAGCTGATGAAGCTGAAAAGAGTTGAAGATACCAGGTGGCTCCGACTGTTTATTAAAAACACAGCACTCTGCAAACACGTAAGTGGACGTATAGGGTGTGACGCCTGCCCGGTGCTTGAAGGTTAATTGATGAGGTTAGGATTCGTCCGAAGCTTTTGATCGAAGCCCAAGTAAACGGCGGCCGTAACTATAACGGTCCTAAGGTAGCGAAATTCCTTGTCGGGTAAGTTCCGACCTGCACGAATGGCGTAACGAGGGCCACACTGTCTCCACCCGAGACTCAGTGAAATTGAAATTGCTGTTAAGATGCAGTATACCCGCGGCCAGACGGAAAGACCCCGTGCACCTTTACTACAGCTTTGCATTGAACTCTGATCCTACTTGTGTAGGATAGCTGGGAGGCTTTGAAGCTTGAACGCTAGTTTGAGTGGAGCCAATCTTGAAATACCAGCCTGGTATGGTTGGAGTTCTAACCTAGGTCCGTAATCCGGATCGGGGACAATGCATGGTGGGTAGTTTGACTGGGGCGGTCTCCTCCCAAAGAGTAACGGAGGAGCGCAAAGGTACCCTCAGCACGGTCGGACATCGTGCAATGAGCGCAAAGGTAAAAGGGTGCTTGACTGCGAGACTGACACGTCGAGCAGGTAGGAAACTAGGTCTTAGTGATCCGGTGGTTCTGAGTGGAAGGACCATCGCTCAACGGATAAAAGGTACGCCGGGGATAACAGGCTGATACCGCCCAAGAGTTCACATCGACGGCGGTGTTTGGCACCTCGATGTCGGCTCATCACATCCTGGGGCTGAAGCAGGTCCCAAGGGTATGGCTGTTCGCCATTTAAAGTGGTACGCGAGCTGGGTTTAGAACGTCGTGAGACAGTTCGGTCCCTATCTACCGTGGGCGTTGGAGACTTGAGGGAAGCTATTCTTAGTACGAGAGGACCGGAATGGACAAACCTCTGGTGTTTCGGTTGTGACGCCAGTCGCATTGCCGAGTAGCTATGTTTGGAAAGGATAACCGCTGAAAGCATCTAAGCGGGAAGCCCCTCCCAAGATAAGGTCTCCCTGAGAGTTTAACTCTCCTAAAGATCCCTCGAAGACTACGAGGTTGATAGGTACGGTGTGGAAGAGTGGCGACACTTGAAGCTAACGTATACTAATTGATCGTGAGGCTTGACCATATAACACCCAAATTATTTGAATAGTTAATATTCAATCCATAATTTTTTGTGTTGATGTGTCATGCAATACACTGATGTACAGTGACAAACTTATTACATGTATTAATATTGTTATACCTCCGATTATTTATAATCAAGGTATAAAAACTTTTAAATTCGTAAATACTGCATTTATGCAGTGGTTGCAAATAGTTTGCTTAGTGACAATAGCGAGTGTGACCCACCTGATCCCATCCCGAACTCAGAAGTGAAACCACTTAGCGCCGATGGTAGTGTGGGGTCTCCCCATGTGAGAGTAGGACATTGCTAGGCTTTAAATTCTAAAAATACCCAAACCTTAAGTTAAGGTTTGGGTATTTTTTTGTTTAAAACTCAGTGGTAAAGATAAAAAAAGCTAATTAGCACTTATGGGAGGCAAGAAATTGTTTACCGGGGTGCACCAAGCGATTGCTTCAGGCACTCTAATGTATAATAAATCTAGCGAATATTTTTACAAGGAAAAGCTATGAATTTTCAATATTTTTTATTATTTTTTAGCCTAATGTTTCCTTTGGTATCTAGTCCAGGACCTGCAAATATAGTTTTTGCTATGTCCGGAATGCAGCAAGGTGTCAAAAAATCAATCCCATTGATATTGGGTGTGGACTTGGTGTTTATTCTTTGTTCACTTATTATTGGCTTTGGACTGGGTGAGGCTTTAAAACGTTATCCTGATGTAGTCACTGTTTTGCAATTATTAGGCGCCTTATATATCATATATTTATCCTATAAATTTATCCAACCAGTAAAAAAAACACAACAAAAGCAACAAAAACATTACACGTTTATAGATGGCGTTGTTTTACAGATGCTCAATCCTAAAGGTTGGACAATATTATTTTTAATGTTTTCAGTATTGCTTGATAGTAGTTTTGATAAAAACATGCAAATTACGTATTTGGTAATTATGCTGGCAGTTTTAAATATTTCAACGCACTTTATCTGGGTGGCGGCAGGTAGTGTTATATCTAAATTGACACAAGATCCAATAATAGAAAAAAGTTTAAATTACTTTTTTTCCATTTTGTTGGCGTTAGTTGCTGTTTGGTTGTTGTTATCGTTATAAAACTAACAACACTCTAAAATTCATACTTGATTTTATTATATTTTTTGGGTCATGACAACCCAAGCATATTTAAAATCATGTTAAAGTACCGTTATGAAAGTAAAAAAACAAGTATGTAAATCGTTCCCGTATTTCAGAGAAGAAATTTAGAGAAATAATTAAGTATTTTTCTCTTGATTTGAACGCAGTTCAAATCAAGGAATTAACAGGATTGAGCAGACAAACAATCAACAAATATTTAACCGCTATTAGGCTTAGAATTGTAGAACTATCCATACTTCAATCTGCCCCCACTAGTGGGGCAGATTGAAGTCGATGAAAGCTATTTTGGCGCACGGCGCGTCCGCGGAAAACGCGGCCGTGGCGCCTTAGGGAAAACCATTGTTTTTGGCTTGCTAAAAAGAGGTGATAAGGT
>NZ_FQTP01000018.1 GCF_900128515.1 Bathymodiolus heckerae thiotrophic gill symbiont | reverse complement strand
TATTAGTGTTACCGATGTAGCAGAGCAAGGTGTAAGTGCTTCACAATCCTCATTAACCGTGGGTGAAGCAGGCACTAATACTTACACACTGGTACTTAATGATGCACCAACTGCCGATGTGGTTATTACCCCAACGAGTAATAATACTAATGCTGCGACGGTTAGCTCAGCACTCACCTTTACCATGGCTAACTGGGCAACGCCTCAGACTGTGACAGTTACAGGTGTAAATGACGCTAACACTACCAATGAATCAGTTACTATTAGTCACAGTGCCGCCAACAGCCTTGATGCTGGCTACAAGGCTGTTAGTATTGCTAGTGTAGCTGTTACTCTAGCAGATGATGATACTGCAGGTATTACTGCTAGTGCTATTAGTGGCAACACCACAGAAGGTTTAGCCACAGTAACCTTCACCCTAGTACTTAACACTCAGCCAACTGCAGATGGCGGTAGTGACACCACTGTCACCGTTGCGCTTAGCAGTAGTGACACCACAGAAGGTACAGTATCACCTAGTAGTGTGACCTTTACTAGTGCTAACTGGAACAGCACGCAAACGATTACTATCACGGGTGTGGATGATTATGTGGATGATGGTGATATTGCTTACACAATCGTAACCGCTGCAGCCACATCAAGTGATTCTGATTACTCAGGCTATAATGCTGCTGATGTGAGTGTGACTAATACTGATAATGACACTGCAGGCGCTACTCAGTCCGCAACATCAGCCACCATTGGTGAAGCCAGCACAGGCACTTACACCGTATTGCTTGATACCGAGCCAACAGCTAATGTAGTGGTTACACTTACCAGTAACGACACCACAGCTGCCACAGTCACCAGCTCACTTACCTTTACTTCAAGTAATTGGCATACCCCACAAACCGTTACCATTACAGGTGTGAACGATGCAGATTCAGTTCCTGAAACCGTAACCATTAGCCATGCATTATCTGGCGGTGGTTACAACGCTGTAACAATGACTAACTTTACCGCAACGATGACGGATGATGATGTGTTCACCTCAGGCAAGCTCTTTAAAGGCAAGGTTTACCTCACCGTTACCTCACCTACAGGACGTATGTGGCTCGATAGAAACCTTGGTGCCACTCAAGTGGCAACCTCTTCTACGGATAGTGCTGCTTATGGTCACTTGTACCAATGGGGACGAAATGATGATGGACATGAATCACGCACCTCATTTACGACAGCAACCTTGGCAACCACCATCACTCCGGGAACAATTCCACCATACGATGAGCTTGGTGACATTCTTACTTTTATTACTACTAGCTCTTCGCCATATGATTGGACGACTGCAGACCGTACGGGTAGCAGTAGAACCAATGCTTGGTCAAATGGTGAAGAGAATGACATTTGTCCAGCAGGATTTAGTGTGCCATTAGTATCTGAGCTTAATGCTGAAAGAGCATCTTGGGCAACCAATAACACTTCTGGCGCCTATGGTTCTACTCTCAAAATCCCAGCTGCTGGCTACCGTCATCATATAACTGGTAGTCTTAACCGTAGAGGCGACATCGTCCACATGTGGAGTCGGTCTGCTGCTGGCACGACCAGTTACCATTTGGACGTCTATGGTCACACTTCGTACACCAACAGCGATAATCGCGCCCACGGCTTTAGTGTTCGTTGCATTAAGGATTAAGCGCAGCGTGACACTTTGATTCATTTATAATTATTTTAACTGTCTATACGAGTCATCATCAAGAAAGTCTCTGATTTGATCAAGATTTTCTTGAACTAGTTTATTTGCTAATTTTTTAGATGTCACTTCTCCTTCTCCACATAAACCTTGAGTCAACCAAATTGTTTGACCATCTAAATTGATATGGGAATAATATGACTCATCGGTGAACTCTAACCACTCTTCTTTAAAACCATATACTAACTCAATTGGTTTACTTGATGAAGAAGAGAGCGAATCCTTAACCCACTTATCATCAGTTTTTTTTACTAACTAATAGTCCTATATTAGAATCAGGATTGTCTAATTTATATTTTTTGTAGTAATTTTTGTAAGTATCATAATTGGTTACATCTAATGTGGTTTTATCATTTTCATCATAATAAAGACCAAAGTGTTCCTGCCCATTTCTATAAATATCAATCAACTGGTCTAATGTCCAAGAGTAACCATTATTACATCTATTTTTAAATATAATCCCGCCACTTATTGATATAACTTTATCCAAATTTGTTATTGATGACACACCCCAATCCAACCACTTTCCATTAGACAATGTATTTGTTGATACAAGAATCAAACCTAATATAATCGTATTCTTTATTTTCATAAATTACTCCTGTTCCATCCTAGATCTACGTTCGTTTAATGTCTCCCCTTCATACATCCAATATGTTGGACCAGACACTTGTTTCCATGTGTAACCCATACGACGAACAATCTCTAACGCTATGAAAAACAACATTAAGCACAGCTCCACCGTCTACGCTGACGAGCACCATGCTTATGATGCGTTAGATAGTGTCTACAACATAAGGCGTATTAATCATTCTGAATGCTATAGCACTAGTGAAAGTTGTACTAATTTTGCAGAAGGATGGTTTTCTCGATTGAGACGATCTGAAATCGGGCAGTTCCATCATGTGGCCGGTAAGTATCTTCATGCCTATGCTAATGAGATGGCATTCCGTGAGGACTATAGACGCAAGGACAATGGCAGTGTTCTATTAACGTTAACCGATAGATGCCTTAAAACCCAAACATCAAGAGATTGGTCGGGTTATTGGCAGGGCAATAAACAACAAGGCGAGGTAATGATTGCCGCTTAAAAAATTAAAAAACGCTACCAACTTTGATCACTAGCATTTTTTCCAAAGAATCGCACCACCAGTATTATTACTTCTCCCTGATTCAATAATAAGCCCGCTAGATTCCTGCTTTTTAAGGTAATTACCAACATTTGTGTTAAGTTGCCCATTTGCCCCTTTAATATCTTGCCTATCTTTAATGTAAGCAGTAATATCACTTGATGTGAATGTTGAATTTTTATCAACCTTTAGTCTAATGTACTCGCCTGATAATTGAGATAATGCACCATGAGGTAGCATAGGGCTTTTAGTGTTCTTTTTGCGTGCTTTGTAAGTTATCATATCCCAAGAGGCTTAAGCTCGTTTTAAGTGCGGTAATTTCAGCATTCTTTTGGTTTAATGCGGAGAGTAGCACAGATACTTCACCTTGCAACTCTGAACATTTGTTGATTAGTGAGTTTGCAACTGGGGATGTGGACATAGATACCTCAAAATGATTGTTATTAATGAGGTTATTTTATGAGAATTTTGGTTAATTACTAGGTGTAACTACTACATAATACCGGTAAATTATAACAATGGAGTTGTTACATGAAGCTAAATACAATAATATTAACCCCAATATTACTGCTTAGTCAATCGGCAATATCAGTCAGCTATTCAGATATAGCGAAAATTACTTCCGTAGATAAGATCTACCGCACTCATACTATTCGTGAGCCGTATCAAGATTGTTATATTGAAGAGTTTTACCAAAATGAAGGTGATGGTAGTGGCAAAGATGCAAAGACTATTGCAGGTCCATTGTTAGGTGCATCATTTGCATATGACGACGAGTTAGCAAAGTCAAAAATGGACGCATGGTTAGTAAAGAAGTTCGCAAAACTAGATATCGTACAGAGTTGGTTGAGCATTTGAGTTATTATCGTGCTGAGTATGAATATGATGAGTGTATCTTTGCTTATACGACAAAGAGTAAGCCTTATGGCAGTACACTAAAAATTAAGATGAACGTTTCTCCTAAATAAACAAATGGCAACAGAAAAAACATTTGATCAAGTTAAAAAATTAGCTGAGCAGGGTGATGCCCAATCTCAATATGAGTTAGCACTCGCTTATGATTTAGGTTTGAACGTTGATAAAAATTTAGCCAAAGCATTTGAGTGGTATCAAAAATCTGCCGACCAAGAATATGCAAAAGCACAGTATAATTTGGGCATATTTTTTGCCTTGGCAAAATCAGTTGATAAAGACATTGAACAATCAAAACACTGGATTAGGAAGGCCAATGAAAATGGCTATTCTGGCGGTAGTATTTTTTAAATAGGAATAACCATGAAAGATATTAAATTAGAAGATAGATTGATTTTTGCACTAGATGTTCCAGAAGTAGATCAAGCCAAAGATTTGGTGAACTTGCTAGATGATAGCGTTGGTTTTTATAAAATTGGCATGGAGTTGTTGATGACCGGCCGATATTTTGAATTAATGGATTGGCTAATTGCTAAAGACAAAAAAGTTTTTGTCGATCTTAAATTTTTTGATGTACCAGAAACAGTCGGTAGAACGATTCATCGTTTAAGCGAAACAGGCGCAACCTTCGCAACCATTCATGGCAATCAAGGATTAATGGAAAAAGCAGCTGAAAATAAAGGCGATCTTAAAATTTTAGCGGTAACCGCTTTAACCAGTCTTGATCGTGGTGATTTAGATGATTTGGGCTTTAAATGTGATGTGCAAGAATTAGTTATTTCTCGTGCAAAGCGTGCATTTGAAGCGGGTTGTGATGGCGTTGTTTCTTCAGGCCTTGAAGTGCCGTTTTTACGTGAATTTGTAGATAATAAATTAATTGCAGTAACGCCAGGTATTCGCCCTGTTGCTAATGACGATGATCAAAAACGTGTGGTTGACGTGGCAACAGCATTTCAATCTGGCTCTGATTATATTGTGGTTGGCCGTCCAATTAAAAATGCAGAAGATCCATACGCGGCAGCGAGTAATATTCAAGAAATTATCAAGAGTTGTTTTTAATATAAATGTTCTTTACGGAGTATAATTCCGCATTCGTTATTAGCACTTGTTAATAACAATCTTTTAAAGTCGCGTAACTCAGTTGGTTAGAGTGCCAGCATGACATGCTGGAAGTCGTCAGTTCAAATCTGACCGTGACTACCAAAATATGCTTAATTTTTGATCGATTTTTACTCGTTTGTAAAATTTCCGAAATTTTTCAGAGTCTTTATTTATCTTTAATTTTTAGTTGAAAATGGCTATTTTTCACCCTTAAAGCCTTTTTTCTTCTGCTTTTAAGGTGAGTTTTTAACTCATTTTGATAATTTTTAATATTTTTAGGTACAATTCTGTAGATGAAGTTAATCCCTATTATTTTATTTTTTCTTAGTACTGTAATATTTGCCGATTTTAATTTGTATGATCGAGGTAAGGCTTATTACTATGGTGAGGGTGTTGAGCAGAATTATGACAAAGCATTTAGTGCATTTTCACATGCGGTTAAATCTAATAATGCTGATGCGCAAACTGCATTGGGCGTTATGTATATCAAAGGTCGTGGTGTCGAACAAGATGATCAGCAAGGTATTGCCTATCTAAAAAAATCAGTCAAATCTAATCATGCCAAGGGCCAATATATTTTGGGCAGTATGTATTATTTAGGCATTGGTGTTGATCGAAATTTAAGGTTAGCCAAACAGTGGATTGAGAAATCTGCCATTCAGGGTTATGCTGATGCCCAAAATAATTTGTCAAAAATGTATGAAATTGGTGTGGGTGTTAAGCAAAATAAAATACTGGCTAATAAGTGGCGTCTTGAAGCTGCAGAATCTGGCAATAGCGAAGCTCAATACTACTTGGCCCAAGATTATGAAAATAATCAAAATTTCACTAAAGCTTTTGATTTATATGAGGATTCGGCTGAGGGTGGCTATGTTAAGGCTAAATTAAAATTAGCCAATATGCATAGCAAGGGGCTGTTGACTAATAGTGATCCAGAGCAAATATTTGGTTATTATTTAGCGGCTTATAAAGGTGGTGAAAAATCTCTTGCATATAAGTTGGCTGATTTGTATGAAGAGGGTATTGGCACAAAGATTAATTACTCCAAGGCTCATTCATATTATAGGCAAGCGTTGGATGAAGGTAATTTAGATGCATATTTGGACATAGCCAAACATTATAAACTTGGCACAGGTGTTGAAATTAATCTAGAAAAATCTTATAGCTTCACCATTGCTGCGGCCAGAAAAGGGCATAAAGGTGCTTGGCGTGAGGTTGCCGATCTATATATACAGGGAAAAGGCGTTCAAAAGTCTATTAAAAAAGCTAAATACTGGCTTGGAAAGCTTTCAAAATCTGGCGATCTAAAAGCTGACCAACAATTAAAAGAATTATAAAAAGGGTATAAATCTGCCTGTATTTTGGCGATATTCTGAATAGTTTTTAAATCGTTTTGATAGTAATTTTTCTTCAAAATTTGATTTTAAAATCAAATTAATCAACAGTATAATCATAATTAGTTGAGCTATCCAATGAGGGTTGCTGAGCATTAATGCCAAGCAGAATAGCAATACACTTGTGTACATTGGATGCCTGATACATTGATAAACACCTTGCGTTCTTAGTTGGTGATTTTCTTTAAGTGTTGGAATGATATTTAGATTATCAAATTTCATATTAATGATGGCAATACCACCAATAATCATAGCCATTGTAAGTAGTAAAAATTCCGGCCAATTAAATTGGCTGGGCTGAATATTAAACATTAGAAAAATAATACAGCTGAATTGGATAACAACGTAAATCATCGCAAGCCTTGATTGTTATAATAATGCTATTATCTCAAAAAAATTAGACCTAAATATGCAAACAGCATACGATATTGTAATTATTGGCGCAGGGCCAGCAGGGCTTAGTTTTGCTAGTTCTATGATAGACACAAAGGTAAAGATCCTAATGATAGAAAAATCTAGCATTGAATCTTTGTCAGCACCCCAGCCTGATGGTAGGGAAATTGCACTCACACATCTATCATTGAAAATTTTAAAAAAGCTAGGTGTTTGGGATTTGGTTGAACAGGCAGAAGTTTCATTGTTAAAAGAGGCTAAAGTTTTTGACGGTGACTCGCCTTCATTATTAAACTTTAAAAGCGATAAATCTTCAATTGAAGCATTGGGCTATTTAGTGCCTAATTATCAAATTAGAAAAGCACTTTATCAGCGTGTTAGTCAGGCTGATAATATTGATATTATTGGTGATAGTGCTGTTGATGATGTTAAATATAAAGGTGAATATTCTGAAGTGGTATTTTCTGACCAGCGACTTGTGAATACCAAGCTTGTTATTGCAGCCGACAGTCGATTTTCAAATATTCGTCGCAAGGTTGGTATTCCAGCAATCATGAAAGACTTTTCAAGAGTTATGATTGTAACCAAGATGAATCATCAGAAATCTCATGAAAATACTGCGCTAGAGTGTTTTGATTACGGCCAAACTTTGGCGCTTTTACCTATGGTTGGTAATGCGTCATCAGTTGTGTTAACGGTAAAAACTGATCAATCTGAAGAAATTTTAAAAATGAACAGAGCCGATTTTAATGAGAAAATGACTAAAGATTTTAGAGGTACTTTGGGTCAAATGACTCAAGAGGGTGACAGGCATTCTTACCCATTGATCGGTGTACATGCACAAACATTTATTGCTGATCGGTTTGCGCTGATTGGCGATGCATCTGTTGGCATGCATCCAGTTACTGCACATGGGTTTAATCTAGGCCTAAGAGGGCAAAGTATATTGGCCGGCTTGGTTAAAGAGGCGCTTGATCATGGACAAGATATCGGTTCTACTGCTTTACTAAAGCTTTATGAGAAAAAACACATTAATTTAACTCGTTTAATGTTTTTTGGCACCAATGGTGTTGTTGCTTTGTTTACTAATGATGCGCCTGCTATCAAGCAAGTGAGAAGATTGGTATTGAAATTTGCTGAGCACTTTCCACCTATTAAATATTTAATTTCTAATCATTTGACTGAGGCAAAAACAAACCCTTTCAAGCCATTTGAAAAGATATTAAAAAAATTACCGTTCTAATGACAATTGATCTCAACTTATTGCGTCGAGAGTTTACCAATCAAGGTATTTCTCGAGAGCAAATGAATAAAAACCCATTTGTTCAATTTGAACAATGGATTCAACAAGCAAGTGATGCAGACTTAACTTTGCCAAATGCCATGAGTTTAGCAACTAGCAATGATAATGAAGTTAGCATTCGAACGGTATTATTAAAAACTTTTGACGAAAAAGGCTTTGTCTTTTTTACTAATTATAATTCTAAAAAATCTCAACAAATTGAGCAAAATCCAAAAGCAGGATTGCTATTTCCTTGGTTAGCCTTAGAAAGGCAAGTTAAGATATCCGGCACAGTTGAAAAAATTTCAACACTTGAGTCAATTAAATATTTTTCTTCACGACCTAAAGATTCACAATTAGGCGCTTGGGCATCAAGCCAATCAAGTTCTATTTCTTCAAGACAAGCGTTGCTAATGCAATTTGAGTCAATGAAAACTAAGTTTAAACAAGGTGAAATTCCTTTACCTGACTTCTGGGGTGGGTATCGAGTCATACCTCATAGAATTGAATTCTGGCAAGGTAGAGAGAATCGCCTGCATGATCGTTTTGTTTATCTAAAACAAGGCAAGAATTGGATTATTGAGCGTCTAGCGCCTTAATTTTTTCAATCACTGATTGAGTGTCAGGCTTGCTACCTGTCCAAAATTCAAAACTACAGGCGGCTTGCTCGACTAGCATACCAAGTCCATCAACAATCATTGCGGCATTATTTTCTTTTGCCCAATCCATGAAAGGTGTTTGCTTGCCATACATAAGATCATAGCAAATAGCACCATTAGCACAGCCATTGGCTATATTTGGCATCTTTCCATCTAGTGAGGCACTGGTAGCGTTGATAATTATATCAACTGGATCATCTTTAATTTTATCCAGGCCAAAGCCACATGTATTGCCATAATCTGAAAAATCTTGCTTTAGCTTTTCAGCCTTGCTTGCAGTACGGTTTGCAATCATAATGCGTTTCGGGTTTTCTTTAAGCAAGGGTAGTAGAACTCCTTGCGTTGCGCCACCAGCACCTAAAATTAAAATTACTTTGTCTTTAAGGGTAATTTTAAGATTTTTGATTAAATCATTAACCAGCCCAATACCATCTGTATTTTCACCAATAAGCCGGTTGCCATCAACCTTGATAGTATTAACAGCGCTAGCAGTTTTTGCATTAAGTGTTAGTTCA
This sequence comes from Bathymodiolus heckerae thiotrophic gill symbiont, assembly GCF_900128515.1. GTDB lineage: Bacteria > Pseudomonadota > Gammaproteobacteria > PS1 > Pseudothioglobaceae > Thioglobus_A. Next base: position 16,568 of record NZ_FQTP01000018.1, on the reverse strand, counting down.
GTTGCAAAATTATAGGCATCTAACTTAAAAGGCACGGTAATATTAAAGCCATTAGCGCCCTCATTGATAAACTGATTGACCGTATTGGAAAACGCATCAATTGGCGCTAATATTTTACTGTAATTAACGGTTAAGCCAGTTTGTTGTGCAAATTGAGCATGAATATCAGGCGATAAACTATGCTTAATTGGATTGCCAAAGACTGCTAATTTGTACATGGGTTAATCTTCTAGTTTTATTTCTTTAGGCTTAGGCTTAGGATTCTGATTAGTTTTTTCTGCAGCTTGCTGATTTCCACTCTGTTGTGGCTTATCAGCGACATTGCCATCAACTTGAGTGTCATTCATCTTATTACCATCGGCTTGTTTTTTAGGCTGATTTTGCTGCCGCTTAGGTTTGTTATTTTGTGACTTATCAGCTTGTTTTTTAGGCTGATTTTGCTGCTGCTTAGGTTTGTTATTTTGTGACTTGTTTTGCTGTTGATTTGAGTTGTTTGATTTATTTTTATTACGGTTTTTATTACGGTTTTTATTGCGATTCTTGTTATTAGAGTTGGCTTTATGTTTACTCACTTTCTTTTTCTTGGAAAATAAAGCTGCCTTAATTCTTGCAAATAATGATGGCTTAGGCTTAACCACTTCTGGTACTCGAGTTTGTGGACGATTCATATTAATGGCTGGAATTTCAGATTCATCTGTTAATCCATTTTCAGCTAATGTATGTTGAGGCTTAGAGATGCCTTGATAACTTTTATGTTGTGATTTTTTATCGCCTTTTTGCTTATTAATGGTGAAGTTGGGGAACTGCATATAAGGATTAGGCAGGAGCGTTATCTTAATTCCATGCTTAAGCTCTAATCTTGTCACATCCTGACGTTTTTCATTAAGAATATAGGTGATAACCTCAACACTTGATTGAATGGTGATCTTAGAAGTTTGGTTAGTGGCATTGCAGCCATCTTCAAGTTGTCTTAGAATGTTTAAAGCCAATGTTGGAACTGTCGGTGTTGTGCCTCTTCCTTGACAAGCTGAACAGGGCTTTTCAACTGATTCTGTGACAGAGCTCATTAGGCGCTGTCTTGACATTTCTAGTAAGCCAAATTTAGAGATACTGCCAATTTGAATACGAGCACGATCTGATTGAGTGGCCGTTTCCATGGCTTTTTCAATTGCTTGTCGGTGTTCTTCACTGGCCATATCGATAAAATCAATAACAACCAATCCACCAATATCACGAAGTTGCAATTGTAAAGCAATTTCTTTTGCAGCTTCCAAGTTGGTGTTGTAGGCGGTTTCTTCAATATCAGAGCCTTTAGTTGCACGAGCTGAGTTGATATCAACTGCCGTTAAAGCTTCTGTTGGATCAAATACAACTGTCGCGCCAGTGCGTAGTGTTACTTCACGATTAAAGACGCTTTGCACTTGGTTTTCTACACCCATGTGATTGAATAGTGAATGTTCAGACACGTCAAAGAATTTAATACGATCTAGGTATTGTGGCAATACAAAGCTCACAAATTCTTTAGCATTTTGAAAAGCCTCTAATTCATCAATGATAACGCTATCAGTATCAGAGCGTAGATAGTCGCGTAGTGTACGAATAATAATATCACTTTCTTGGTAAATTAAGAAAGGTGCTGGACGCTTCTCTGCTGCAGTATTGATAGATGTCCACAGGTCAGATAAGTAATCCACTTCCCATTGGAGCTCTTCCAAACTTTTGCCACTACCAGCAGTACGAATAATTAAGCCTGAATTTTTTGGCATAACAATCTTGCCAATAATCTCTTTTAAAGATTGCCTATCAGTAGAAGTGATTTGACGTGAAATACCATGACTCTTCGGGTTGTTTGGCGTCAAAATCATGTAGGCACCAGCTAGGTTTATGTTGGTGCTTAATGCAGCACCTTTGTTGCCGCGTTCTTCTTTTTCAATCTGAATAATGATTTCCTGACCTTCTTTCAAAACATCAGAGATAGTTAGCTTTGATCCTTTTGGTACGGCGCCATTGTATAGAGATTCAGCAACTTCTTTAAAAGGCAGGAAGCCTTGTTTTTCTTTGCCATAATCGACAAATGCTGCTTCTAATGATTGTTCAACGCGTGAAATTTTGCCGCGATAAATATTACCTTTAGTCTTTTTGTTAAGACTGGTCTCAATATTAAGTCCGGTCAGTTTTTTGTTTTTGACAATACCAACTCTGATTTCTTCTTTGTGAGCTGCATTGATTAAGATATGATTCATGGTTAAGTCCTTGTGGTGACGGACTTATGTGTACACATAGATAATCAGCACCCAAATGCTGATTTGATATTAAAGTGTGATTTGTATTCATCATAAATGATAAAAAACCTTTCTCTATAAGGATTAAAATCCTTTTCAGATCTTATTACTCTGTCGCAAAAAGACCATGAATTATTCTATTATGTGGCAACAATAAGCCCAAAATATTAATTAACTTCCGTGGTTTTTTTCTTAGCACAGAAGTGTGTATAAATTCTTTTATTAGCTGATAAAAATAAATATCATGCCTCTTTATTATAACACAAATACGAAGTGATTGTGTTTGAAATTTTTAATCATTGTTGATTTTATTGATTTTATTGATTTAAGCTTCTACCACCATCGACAGCAATAATTTGTCCAGTGACATAATTTGACTGAGCTAAAAATAAAACAGTATTAGCGATATCACTAGCCGAACCTTGCTTATTTAAGGCAATCTTATTTAGCATTGATTGCTTTTGATCTTGGTTGAGTTCTGCTTCATTTTCAGGCCATAAAATAGAGCCAGGTGATACACCATTTACACGAATATTCGGAGCAAGCTCCTTAGCTAAGGTTTTTGTCATCATTGCAATGGCTGCTTTAGAGATATTATAAATTGAATGGTTACGTAGAGGTCTGTCGCCATGAATATCCACAATATTGACAATACAGCCTTGCGTTGTGGAGAGTTTATTGCTAAGTGTTGTGGATAAAAATAGCGGCCCCATTAGATTGGTATTCATGATTTTTTGATAATCAGTATTGTTAATGTTGTCAATAGGCGTTGGATAAAAAACTGACGCATTGTTGACTAAAACATCTAGTTGATTGATAGATTGGCACAGTTGATTGATATCTTCGATATTTGATAGTTCTGCTTGGATAATTATGGCGGAGCTATTTCTAGTGAGATTAAACTCATCTGCTAGAGCTTGAGCAGCAGTTTTTGATGCGTTGTAATGAATGATAAGGTTAAAACCGGCCTGATGCAGTGTGCGACAAATTTGTTGACCAATGCGATGCGCACCGCCTGTGACTAATGCTGTTTTCATATAAAATATCGATGTAATGAATCTTGACGAAATAATCAAAAACTCTATTATACAAAATCAAACGCCAATAGGGTTTGATGAATTTATGCAATCGGCCTTATATTATCCAAAATTGGGCTATTATCGTTCTGGTTCTGAAAAATTTGGTGAAAAGGGCGATTTTATTACTGCACCTGAAACTTCAGATTTGTTTGGCTTTTGTTTGGCTAGACAGTGCGCTCAAGTATTAAAAAAAACAGATGATATTTTAGAGTTTGGTGCGGGTAGTGGTATTCTTGCTGCTCAGATTTTATTTGAACTAGGTCGTCTAGATTGCTTGCCGAAGCATTATTATATTTTAGAATTAAGCGCTGAGCTGCAACATAGGCAAAAACAAACAATTGCCAAAGCGTTGCCAGAGTTGTTAAATCGTGTTGTTTGGCTAAATAAGCTTCCAACAGGATTTAACGGTGTCGTTATTGCTAATGAAGTTTTGGATGCAATGCCTGCTAAGCGTATTATTCAAAAAAATAATAAATTTTATGAGCTGGGTGTTGGTGTTGAGAAAAACACGCTCACTTGGCAAGTTAAAAAAGAAGTACTTCAAGAGGGTGTTGTTAAGTTGCCACCATTGATGAGTGATGGATATACAACAGAAATTAACAAACAAGCCTTGGCTTGGGTTGATTCACTGTATGGCGCATTAGAGAATGCTCTGATTTTGCTGGTTGATTATGGTATGCATAGAGGGGAGTATTTTCACCCACAGCGTGTCGATGGCACGTTGCGTTGCTATTATCAGCATAAAGCAAGTGACGATCCTTTTATTAATATTGGCGAGCAAGATATCACGACATCGATAAATTTCTCAGATATTTCTGATCAAGCCAAATTGTCAGGTTTTAAGGTATCTGGTTACGCCACCCAAGCCTTGTTTTTAATCTCCTTGGGAGTTGACGAATACTTGTTGAATGAAGCTGATGAAAATAAACGCATTAGTCTGGCACAACAGATTAAGCAATTGGTATTACCAAGCGCCATGGGTGAGAGTTTTAAGGTGCTGGCTTTGAGTAAAAATAGACATGTAAAATTAATTGGATTTAAGGAGCAAGACTTAAGTCATAAGTTGTAAACTTGTCATTATGGATTTCATTCAAACAATCGTATTAGCGCTAGTTCAGGGACTAAGTGAATTTTTACCAATATCCTCATCTGCACATTTAATTTTAGTGCCAAAATTTACAGACTGGCCAGACCAAGGTTTGGTTTTTGATGTGGTTGTGCATTTGGGCACTTTAAGTGCAATTGTATTCTATTATCGAGCTATTCTTAAAACGCTGATTAACGATTTTTTCTATTCAATAGTTAAGATTCAAACTATTGGTCAATCAAGATTAGCTTGGGGTGTTTTACTCGGCACCATTCCAGTTGGGCTGGCTGGACTATTACTTAAGGATTTTGTTGAGGTTAATTTGCGCTCAACTGAGGTTATTGCGTACGCAACGTTAGCCTTTGGGTTGCTACTGGGATTCTCTAGTTGGGTTAATGCTGGAAATAAACATACAAGAGATATTCTGAACTGGACAGATGTAGGTTTTATAGGGTTGATGCAAGCATCAGCACTTATTCCAGGCACATCAAGATCTGGTATCACTATTACTGCAGGATTGCTAATTGGACTGAGTAGAAAGATGTCAATCCAGTTTGCTTTTTTACTCTCAATTCCAGTCATCACACTATCAGCATTGTTAATGATGTTGGATTTGTACCAACAGCCGCAATTGGTTGATTGGTCAATGTTGATACTGGGATTTGTATTGGCAGCAGTTAGTTCTTATTTGACCGTGGTCTTTTTTATTAAATTATTAGATACGATTGGATTAATGCCATTCGTGGTTTATAGAATTATTCTAGGAGTATTGTTATTAGTGCTATAGCCCCACAACCCATTTATAGAAAAGATTATCAGCCGAGTACTTACCTTATTCATACAACGGAATTGAGTTTTGATTTACGTGAAGATCAAACAATTGTCAGTTCAAAAATTCATTTTTATAAAAATCCAAAATCTCAAGCTGAAGACGGCAGTCTTTTTTTAAACGGTATTGATCTTGAGCTGATATCAATTGTATTAGATGGTGAAAAGCCTAATTATGAGCTAACTGATCAAGGGTTACAATTGCACAACTTGAAAGATGAGTTTGTTTTAGAAATTGTGAATCGTATTCACCCTCAAACAAATACTAGCTTAAATGGCCTGTACAAATCAAGTGGTAATTTTTGTACGCAGTGTGAGGCGCATGGGTTTAGGCAAATTACCTATTACTTGGATAGGCCAGATGTGCTTAGTGTCTTTACCACGCACATAACAGCTGACAAGAGTAAATATCCAGTATTACTCAGTAATGGTAATTTAATTGACGATTCATCCGCAACGGTTATTTGGCACGATCCAACATCTAAGCCATGTTATCTGTTTGCTTTAGTTGCGGGTGATTTTTCCGTTTTAGAAGATGAATACACAACACTTTCTGGCAGGAAGGTGGCGCTTAAAATTTATGTTGAGCACCATAATATTAACAAAACTCAATTTGCCATGACTTCGCTCAAGCGATCTTTTTCCTGGGATGAATCACGTTTTAATCTTGAATATGATTTAGATATTTACATGATCGTTGCGGTTGATGATTTCAATATGGGCGCAATGGAAAACAAAGGGCTGAATATTTTTAACTCAACTTATGTATTGGCTAATCCTAAAACAGCAACAGATAAAGATTTTATCAATGTTGAGGCGGTAATCGGACATGAGTATTTTCATAACTGGACGGGTAATAGGGTTACTTGCAAAGATTGGTTTCAGTTAAGTTTAAAAGAAGGGTTGACAGTTTTTAGAGATCAAGAATTTACATCTGATTTGCACGCTAGATCTATTAAGCGTATTGAAGATGTAAATGCTTTACGCACTTTTCAATTTGCAGAAGATGCAGGGCCTATGGCGCATCCTGTTCGTCCAGAAAGCTACATAGAAATGAACAATTTTTATACGCTAACGATTTATGAAAAAGGTGCGGAAGTTATTCGCATGATTCATAGCTTCTTGGGTGAAGAGGGTTTTCAGAAGGGTATGAAGTTATACTTTGAGCGTCATGATGGCGAAGCGGTTACCATTGATGATTTTGTTGCTAGTATGAGCGATGCAAACGATTTTAATTTCAAGCCATTTATGACTTGGTATACGCAATCAGGTACGCCAAAAATTAACATCCAATCAACATACGACGAGAAAAATAAATGTTTGAATGTCGAAATTAAGCAACTTGGCGAACACACTTATTTGCTACCCCTTAATTACGCCTTGCTAAATATTCAAGGAGATATTTTTAATGAAGGTATGCTGAGCATTAATCAGCAGTATCAAATGGTCACATTTGAGAACATAGAGGCTGAGCCTGTCGTTTCTTGGCTGAGAGATTTTTCTGCACCAGTTGAATTAAGCACTGATTTAAGTTTTGAGCAAAAGATATTTTTAGTCAGCCATGAAAAAGATGCTTTTTCAGTTTGGGACAATGCGCAACAAATATGGTTGTCATTAATTTTAACGCCTGAAAAAGTTAATCAATCCATGTTTTTTGATGCGATTGAAAAAGTCATTAACACCACTAAAGATAAATCCTTAATTAGTGAAATTTTAACCCTGCCTTCTGAGCGACTTTTGCATCAGAAGGTTGACATTATTGATGTATTTGATATTCATCAAAAACGTGAAGAGCTGATTAAAAGTGTCTTGGATAGATTTGAATCTTTATTGCTAAAGACTTATCAATCACTAGTTGGCGATAAAAACTATGAATTAATGCCTGAAGCTGTTGGCGAGCGATCTTTAAAAAATATCTGCTTGTATTATTTGAATAAAGGTCAATATTTACAATTAGCTAATAATCAATTTGAAACTGCAAATTGCATGACTGATCAAATTACAGCATTTAGTGCATTGGTTGGTAGTGATAATCAATATAGTGAAAAAGCCAAATTAGATTTTTACAAAACTTTTAAAGATGACGCGCAAGTAATGGATAAATTTTTTGCGACTCAATCATCTTCATTGGTTAGTAATGTAGATAGTATCAAAGCATTAATGCAACATGAGTTATTTTCCTTTAATAATCCAAATAGATTGAGAAGTGTAATAGGCAGTTTTGCGCAAAATTATGTCAATTTTCACAATCGAGCAGGCTATGAATTTTTTACCGATATCATTCTAAAGTTAAACAAATCCAATCCTCAAATAGGCGCTAGGTTAGTATCGGTTTATAATCATTGGAAGCGATTTACCCCAGAATTAAAAAAACTTCAGCAGCAGCAACTTGAAAAAATTATTAAAACCGATGAATTATCTAACGATATTTTTGAAATTGTTCAAGCGGCTTTAAAATAATGTCATTACTTCGGCAGCTAACTGAAATTTTATTACAGCGCCAACTCACCATTGCTGTGGCAGAATCTTGCACGGGTGGCGGACTATCATCATTGCTCACCAGCCAAAGCGGCTCTTCGGCTTATTTTGATCGAGGCTTTGTCAGCTACAGCAATCAATCAAAAATAGATATGCTTGGTGTAACTGAACATTGCTTAAATGAATTTGGTGCTGTTAGTGAGCAAGTGGCCCGGCAAATGGCTGACGGTGTTATTGCCCAGGCTAAAGTGGATATTTCAGCTTCTATTACTGGTATTGCAGGGCCTTCAGGTGGTAGTAAAGAAAAGCCAGTAGGCATGGTGTGTTTTGGATTTCGCATTTTAGGAAAGCGTCTTACCAGTACGCAACAATTTTCAGGCGATCGTCAGCAAGTAATTAACGCCAGTATTGAATTTGTATTAATCACATTAGCCAATGAACTCAGACGTTAAATTTTCAGTTGCACCAATGATGGATTGGACCGATAGACACTGTCGATATTTTTATCGATTAATGTCTAAAGAGGCTCAATTGTGGACGGAGATGGTTACTGCTAAAGCTATCATCCATGGGGATAAAAATAGACTACTTGATTTTGACGCACAAGAGCATCCATTGGTTTTGCAATTGGGTGGTAGTGATCCCATTGAGATGGCAATCGCTGCCAAAGTGGGCGAAGATTGGGGTTATGATGAAATCAACATAAACGTAGGCTGCCCTTCAGATAGAGTGCAATCAGGTAGTTTTGGCGCTTGTTTGATGCAAACACCAGATACAGTAGCTCAGTGCATTGAATCAATGGGTAAAGCTGTTGATATTCCCCTTAGTGTTAAATCTCGTATTGGCGTAGATGATATGGGGAGTTATGAAGAGCTGACTAATTTTATTGAAATTGTTAGTAAGGCAGGTTGTCAAAATTTTGTTGTTCATGCAAGAAAAGCCTGGCTTAAGGGTTTGAGTCCTAAAGAAAATAGAACAGTGCCACCGCTTAACTATGATTGGGTGTATCAGCTTAAACGAGATTTTCCAGAATTTACTATTGGTATTAATGGTGGCATTATGTCATTGGCAGAGGTGAGTGATCATTTGAATTTTGTGGATAACACTATGTTGGGTCGAGCGGCTTATCATCAGCCTTATCTATTGGCTAGTGTCGATCAACAGATTTATCAACAAGACCGAGCTATTATTTCTAGAGAGCAAGTGTTGCTGGAATTTATCGAATACATGAAAGTTCAACAGGCTAACTCAGTGCCAGTAAGATCTATGACTAGACATATTCTTGGCTTGTACCATGCACAGCCAAACGCTAAGAAATTTAAGCGCTTGTTAAGTGGCAAGGTGGTAGAAATAGCAAACCTATATGAATGGTTAGAGTCAAGGGTTGAAAATGGATAATCGTGAATTTTTTGCCAGTATCGATATTGGCTCTAGCAAAATTATTATGCTAATCGCCGAGATTGAAAATGATAGAATTCATGTTTTTGCACATGCAAGTACCCCGTCTTTAGGGGTGAAAAATGGTGTTATTACCAATCTTGATTTGGCTATTAAATCAGTTAAAAAAGTTATTGAAAAAATTAAAAAAAGCTGTGCAGAGCAAGTTAAGTATATCAATGTCAATATTACTGATTTGCACTTGAATAGTGTCAATCAGAACAGGCAGATTAGTTTTAACGGAAAGTCAAAAATTATTACTAAAGAGGATGTTTTGAATGCCATTCAAAATGCTTCTGCTGGTTCGGTTGCGGCCAATAAAAAAAGACTAGACCCAATCATCAGTAATTTTACGATTGATGATCAAGTTATGGATCAACCTATAGGACTAGAGGCTGAAGTATTAGGTGCTAGTGTTCATTTGGTTGCCGTTTCTAATCAGGCATTAAATGGCATTGAAAACTGCCTAGAAGGTTGTGAGCTCGGCCCTGATAAAATTGTATTAGATTCTATTGCTAGTAGCATGGTGTGTATTTCTCAAGATGAAAAAGATGAGGGTGTGTGCTTATTGGATATAGGTGCAGCAGTTAGTAATATTTCTATTTTTACAAAAGGTGGAGTAACTTATAGCCATGTGTTTAAATTTGGTGGTAATATAATTACTGAAAATATTGCACAAGCCTATAACACCTCATTTGCAGAAGCTGAGCGACTTAAGTTGGCTTATGGCATATTGCAACCTACAGCCGCTTTAAAGGATTGTTTGATTGAGTTTGAGCAGCTTGATTCAAATAACAAGTATTATTTATCTCTATATGACTTGATAGTAATAATTGAAAATTCGTATAAGGATGTATGTAGCATCATCAAGAAAAGCTTAAAAGCTGAAAAATTAGATCGAGCTTTGAAAGCTGGTTTAGTCGTTATTGGCGGCGCTAGTAAAATAGAAAATTGTGAAAAACTCCTGTTAAAAGAATTTAGAATAAGAACTAAAGTGGCAAAAATTAATCGAGAATTGATTAGTGGTAACGAAGACTTGTTAACAGATATTGGTTATTTTTCAGCCTTTGGCTTGTTGACCTATCATGCATCTGAGCCTTATTTGCAAGAAATAGAACAAGTGCAAAAGAGCGGCTTATTCGGTAAAATGAAAGGATTATTAGAGTTATAAAAAATGATTAAACAAAGAACCATTAAAAAAACAGTCAAAGCAAGAGGTGTCGGTATTCATAGTGGCAGTATGGTCAATATGACACTAATTCCAGCTGAAATTGATCATGGCGTAGTGTTTAGACGCATGGATGCAGGTGGTAAGCTGGTGCGTGCACATAATGCCTTTGTGAATGAAGTGGTGTTATCTACTGGCTTGGAAAATAAAGGCGTTAAGGTTTCGACAGTCGAGCATTTAATGAGCGCGTTTTCTGCATTGGGTATTGACAATGTTTTGGTGGAATTAGATTCTTTTGAGGTGCCAATTATGGATGGATCGTCAGCGCCTTTTATTTTTTTGGTACAGTCTGCCGGCATTGAAGAGCAAGATGCACATAAGAAGTTTTTTGTTATTAATGAAACCATTCGCGTGGAGAATGGTGATTCATGGGCTCAAGTGTCTAAATTTGAAGGCTTTAAAGTTTCTTTAGAAATTGATTTTGACCACAAAAAAGTAAAAGAAAGTGGACAGCAATTAACCATTGATTTTTCAAAGCAATCCTATCTAAAAGAAATCTCACGAGCTAGAACCTTTGGCTATATGAAAGATGTGGAGATGATGCAAAGGCAGAATTTAGCACTCGGTGCTAGTATGGATAACGCCATTGCACTAAGTGATGACGATGTCTTGAATGAGGATGGTATGCGCTATCAAAATGAATTTGTTAAGCATAAAATTTTGGATATTGTGGGTGACTTATATCTACTTGGATCAAATTTAATCGGACACTATGAGGGCTTTAAAACTGGTCATTTACTTAACGATCAATTATTATCAGCTATTTTGGAGCGATCAGATACTTGGTCAATTGAAACTTTTGAAGAGGAAAATTCACCGATTCGATTTTATTCTGAAGATTGGCAAAATTCCCTATAATACTAAGTATATTTGACTATTTCATTTGGTATAATCAACAAGTTTTTTATACCCAGTTGAAATAATGAAGTTAAATGGTGCTCAAATATTAATTGATTGCTTGAAAAATGAAGGTGTGAAGCACATCTTTGGTTATCCAGGTGGTGCAGTTTTACACATCTATGATGCATTAGATGCTTGTACAGCAATTGACCATATCTTGGTTCGTCATGAGCAGGGTGCAGTGCATGCTGCAGATGGTTATGCACGTACAAGTGGTAAGTGTGGTGTGGCATTAGTAACTTCGGGACCAGGTTTAACCAATGCGGTAACAGGTATTGCAACAGCATTTACAGACTCAATTCCAATGGTGATAATTTCTGGACAGGTTTCTTCTGCAGTTATTGGTAATGATGCCTTTCAAGAGGTGGATGCAGTCGGTATTACTCGTTCATGTGTCAAGCATAATTTTTTGGTTAAAAGTGCTGATGATGTTGCGCAGACGGTTAAAAAAGCGTTTTATATTGCAACTACAGGGCGCCCAGGCCCTGTATTGATCGATATTACTAAAGATGCAACCATTGCTAAAATTGAATACGAAGGTTATCCAGAAACAATTTCAATGCGTTCATATCAGCCTGAAATTCAGGTTGATGAAGAGCAAGTTGCAAAAGCAATTGCAATTATTGAAACAGCAAAGAAACCAATTATTTATTCAGGTGGTGGTAGTGTTATTGGCAATGCCAGTAAAGCGTTAATAACACTGACCCAAAATACTGGGTTTCCAATTACGCAAACATTAATGGGATTAGGCGCATATCCTGCAACGGATAAGCAGTCATTAGGCATGTTGGGTATGCATGGTACTTACGAGTCGAATATGGCCATGCATGATTCAGATTGTATTATTGCTGTGGGTGCAAGATTTGATGACCGCATTACTGGCAACTTAGAAAAATTTTGCCCTTACGCAAAAATCATTCATATTGATATTGATCCTTCCTCTGTTGGTAAAGTGGTCGGTGTTGATGTGTCTATTATCGGGCAAGTTAATGATGTTTTGCAGGTGTTGATTAAAGGTCTGGAAACTAAAAAACTACCAAATATTGACACTTGGTGGAAACAAATTAACGACTGGCGTTTAGTGGACTCCATGGCATACAAAACCAAACAAGGTGTGATTAAGCCACAAACTGTTATTGAAACATTGTATGAGGTGACTGGCGGTAACGCAATTGTTACTAGTGATGTGGGCCAACACCAAATGTGGGCAGCGCAATATTACCCATTTGATAAGCCACGCCGTTGGATAAACTCTGGCGGGTTAGGAACGATGGGATTTGGTCTGCCAGCTGCTATGGGTGCAAAAATTGCAAAACCAGAATTAGATGTAGCCTGCGTAACCGGTGATGGCAGTATTCAAATGATGTTACAAGAGCTTTCAACTATGTTGCAGTACGACACTCCAGTCAAAATTATTAATTTGAATAATGGTTATTTGGGCATGGTGCGCCAATGGCAAGAGTTTTTTTATGACAAGCGTTACTCAATGTCGTATATGGATGCACTGCCAGATTTTGTTAAATTGGCAGAAAGTTATGGGCATATAGGCATTAAAGTTGAAAAGGAAGCGGATTTAAAGCCTGCATTAATTGAGGCATTCAAGCAAAAAAATAGAACGGTGTTTTTGGATATTTTGATCGACCCTAGTGAAAATGTATTTCCAATGATTCCAGCAGGGGCAGGGCATCACGAGATGTTATTAGCAGGTCGTGATGATATGGCATCCACCAATGATGAGGGGCTAAATCTAGTTTAGGAGTAAGCATTATGAGACATATTATTTCATTACAATTAGAAAACGAATCTGGTGCATTGTCAAGAGTAGCGGGCTTATTTTCAGCACGAGGGTTTAATATTGAATCCTTGACTGTAGCCCCTACGAATGATGAAACCTTGTCACGCATGACGATTGTAAGTATTGGCGATGATGATATTGTTGAGCAAATTGTTAAGCAGCTTAATAAGTTGATTGATGTTGTTAAGGTAACTGACTTAACAGCAACAGAACACATTGAGCGTGAATTATCGCTCATTAAAATAGCTATTAATAATGAAAGTCAATCTAGAATAGAGACTCAATTTGATCAATTTGACGCAAAAATTATTGATGTATCAGAGGAAGTTTATACCGTTGAGTTAGCGGGAAAGAGTCAAAAAATTAATGATTTTATCAATGCGTTCAATACGGATGAAATCTTAGAAGTTTCAAGAACAGGCGTGACCGGCGTTTGTCAGAAATAAAGAAAAGTTAAATATATAGGCGCTAGATGCGTTTAAACCAAAGGAAAAAGAAATGAATAGATATTACGATAAAGATGCGGATTTAAACATTATTAAATCAATGAAAGTTGCTATTGTAGGTTATGGCTCACAAGGTCACGCACATGCAAATAATTTAAAAGATTCAGGTGTTGAGGTTATTGTGGCATTAAGAGATGGTTCTGCATCAGCTGTTAAAGCAAACGCTTCAGGCTTAACAGTTAAGTCAGTTGAAGATGCTACTGCTTGGGCTGATTTAATTATGATTCTTGCACCAGATGAGTTTCAAGGCCAAATTTATACAGATAACATCGAACCAAATCTTAAAAAAGGCGCAACAGTAGCCTTTGCTCATGGTTTTAACATTCTTTATGGTTTAATTAAACCAAGTGCTGATCTAGATATTATTATGGTTGCACCTAAAGCACCAGGACATACTGTTCGTTCAGAGTTTGTTAAGGGTGGCGGTATTCCAGATTTAATCGCAATATCACAAGATGCTTCTGGCAATGCTAAGGCAATTGCTTTATCTTATGCATCAGCAATTGGTGGTGGTCGTACAGGTATTTTAGAAACGACGTTTAAAGACGAGACAGAAACTGATTTATTTGGTGAGCAGGTTGTATTGTGTGGTGGTACAACAGCACTAGTACAAGCAGGTTTTGAAACATTGGTTGAAGCGGGTTACGAGCCAGAAATGGCTTACTTCGAGTGTTTGCATGAATTAAAGCTAATTGTTGATTTGATGTATGAAGGTGGTATTGCTAATATGCGTTACTCAATTTCAAACACAGCAGAATATGGCGATGTAACACGTGGTCCGCGTATTGTTACTAGCGAAACAAAAGCTGAAATGAAGAAAATCTTAACTGAAATTCAAGATGGCACTTTTGCTAAGGAATTTGTTGCAAATGTAGGTGAGCTTCCAGCCCGTCGTGAAGTTCAGCGTGAACATCAAATTGAACAGGTTGGCGAGTCACTTCGTTCGATGATGCCATGGATTAATAAGAATAAAATTGTTGATCAAACCAAGAACTAGACACTCTTAATTAAACGCCCAACTTAGTTGGGCGTTTTCATTTCCAAAGCGTTATAAGTTATAATCAAAACATGAATACTAAGAAATTAAAAAAAGGTGTATATCTACTACCCAATATACTAACAACCTTTGGTTTGTTTGCTGGCTTCTTTGCAATTATATTGGCCACTAAAGGTCAATATTCAGAGGCAGCTATTGCAATCTTTGTTGCTATGTTGTTTGATGGTCTGGATGGCAGGGTTGCGCGTTTAACCAACACTCAGAGTGAATTTGGCGAACAATATGATTCGATGGCAGATATGGTGTCATTCGGTGTTGCACCAGCTTTATTAATGTATTTTTGGCAATTTCAAGAATTGGGGAAGATTGGCTGGATAGCAGCTTTTGTCTATGTTGCTGCTGGCGCTCTGCGTTTGGCTAGATTTAACACTCAAATTGGCGTGGAAGATAAGCGTTATTTCCAGGGTTTGCCATCACCAGCTGCAGCAGCACTTATTGCGGGCTTAGTATGGGCTACAGAAATGATTGACCCGAGTATTTATGATACGCAGTATTTGGTGATTGGTGCTTGGATAATTCTGGTTTCTGCCGGCGTTTTAATGGTGAGTAATATTCGTTATTATAGTTTTAAAGATATTAACCTTAAGGGAAGGTCTTCATTTAAGTTGTTGTTAATTGCAACGCTTATCTTGGTTGTAATTTCATTATGGCCAAGTGCTATATTATTTATCTTATTTTTTACTTATACAATTTCAGGTCTTGTATTAACAATCCTTGAGTTACGTAAAAAACGTGCGTTGAAAAAAAATAGGTAAGCAGTTTATATTTAAGTTATAATTCAATTATGATAAATCAAATTAGAATTTTTTTCTATAAGCAAAGCACTCTCCTGACTGTGTTACGATTATTACCGTAAGGTAATCTATCATCTCGACTGGCTGAAAAGCTAGCATATCTTAAAAATACAGTACAAAAATACAAAATTACAGGAGACAAAAATGTCTGATAAACTAATTATTTTCGATACCACGCTAAGGGATGGTGAACAATCACCTGGTGCGTCAATGACCAAAGATGAAAAAATACGCATTGCCAAAGTGTTGGAAAAAATGCGTGTTGATGTGATTGAAGCGGGTTTTGCAATTGCCTCAGTAGGTGATTTTGAAGCCGTTCAAGCCGTTGCTAATACTATTAAAGACTCTACTATTTGCTCACTTGCACGTGCACTAGATAAGGATATTGACCGCGCAGGTGAAGCCCTAAAAGGGGCAAATTCATCACGCATTCACACCTTTATTGCCACCAGTGATATTCACATGAAGATGAAATTGAATATGACCCCTAATCAAGTGGTAGAACAAGCTGTACGTGCGGTAAAACGTGCTAGAAATTGGACTGATAATGTGGAATTTTCACCGGAAGATGCAGGCAGGTCTGATGAGGACTTCTTGTGCAGGGTGATTGAAAAAGCCATTGATGCAGGTGCCACCACAATTAATATCCCTGATACCGTGGGCTACAATATGCCACATCAGTTTGGCAAAACTATTAAAAACCTAAGGGAACGTATTCCAAATTCCGACAAAGCAATTTTTTCAGCACATTGCCATAATGACCTCGGTTTGGCAGTAGCAAATTCGCTTTCAGCAGTATTAAACGGTGCGCGTCAAGTGGAATGCACGATTAACGGCTTGGGAGAACGTGCTGGTAACAGCTCACTTGAAGAAATAGTGATGGCAGTGCGTACGCGTCAAGATGTTTTTGAATGTGACACCAATATTGACGCCACGCAAATTCTATCTGCTTCACGCCTAGTATCAAGTGTAACCGGCTTTATTGTGCAACCGAATAAAGCCATTGTTGGTGCCAATGCCTTTGCACACGAGGCAGGTATTCACCAAGATGGTGTTTTGAAGCATCGCGAGACTTACGAAATCATGCGTGCTGAAGA